>JBAXXX010000038.1:0-35646 GCA_037127695.1 Verrucomicrobiia bacterium
GGTGAGGGTGAGGGGGGCGGCGGTCGAGGTGTCGCCATCGGCATCCTGGGCCTGAACGACGAAGGAATAGGTGCCAGCCATGCTGGGGGTGCCGGTGAGGTTGTTGTTGAGGATGGTGAGGCCGGGCGGAAGTGTGCCAGAGAGCAGCGAGATGGTGATGGCACCGTCGCCGCCGGTGGCCTCGATGTCGTCGCCGTAAAGTTGGTTGGCGGTGGCGGTGGCGAGTTGTGCGGTCGTGGTCGTGATCTGGGGGGCGGAGTCCGCAATGGCGAAGGTGCGCTGCGTTTGGGTGCCAGAACCGGCGAGCGCAACCGTGATCGATTGGCCATTGGTGGCCGAGGCAGGGACGGTGAACGTGAGGGAGGCACCGGTGCCGGAAGCGGTGGCGGCACCGGAGACAGCCCAAACGAGGTCGGTGCCGACGCCGGTAAGGGTGATCGGCGAGAGCGGCGCAAAGGTGGTGCCGGGGGTCGGCAAGAGGATTTCCGGCGTGGTGCCGAGCAGGGCAGTGGCGGAGACCTCGGCGGACCATGGGGAAGGACCGTCGGAGTTCACTGCACGCAGGCGGTAGTCGTAGGTGAGGGTTTGCGTCACGGAGTTGTCGCTGTAGGTAGTGGTGTCGGCGGGAAGCCTGGCGGCGAGATCGGCCCAGGCGGCATCGGTGTGGAGACGGCGTTGGAGTTGGTAGGAAGTTTCCTTGGTGGCCGGGTCGGACCAGGTGAGGTTGATACGGGTGGAGGAGACGGGGGTGGCGGCGAGGGAGGTGGGGGGCGCAGGAATTTGGAGCACCTCGTTTTTTCTGAAAATGGTGAGGCCTGCCACGCTGGCGGGGGTGGAGAAAGTGAAAGTGCCTGAGGAGGCGGCATCGAGAAGGGTATCGGTCATGGCGACAGCATCGAGCTGGCGGACGCCCCATGTGCCGGCGGGGAGGGTGGCGGTGATGCCGGAGAGCGCGGAGTTCGAGCCGAGGACGTAAAGCGAGCCTGTGGCGGCAAGGGTGCGGAACTGGGTGGCGAGGTTGCCGAAGATGGCGGGCGTGGAGGGAGAGAGCGTCCAGAATGGGATGTGCTGGTCAATTTTTTGGCGGAGCCAGCCGAGGTTATCCGAGGACGGGTGGGCGTTGATCGTGGTGCCGACGGCACTGTGGCCCCAGAAGTAGCCGCCTTGTTTGCTGGCGGTTTTTTCGCCGCTGCTGGAGTAGGCGCCGCCAAGGAAACAGCCAACGGCACTTTCGATGGCTTGGAGCTCGGTGGCCTCATTGGGATCGTAGGCGCACTCGTCGTTGATGACTGGGCGGCGGACGTTGGATTTTTTGTATTCGGAAACCTGTCGGTCGGCTTGGGCGCCGAGGTTGCCGGGGTTGGGGTGAAAGTGCTGGTCGAGTTTATATTGGTTAATGGTGTGGGAATACCAAGAGCCGGAGAGGCCGGCATCCCAGCCGCGCACCATGTGATCGGAGACCGGGGACGGGTAAGGCAGGGCGGCGCGGAGGGTGGTGCCAGCTGAGTTGACTTGGGCGGCGGTGTTGAACTCGAGCGATTCGTTGCCGAGACAGAACCAGACATTAGGGTAGGAACCGTAGCGGGCGGCGACGTAGCGAAGGAAGATGGTATTGGTGGCGAGTTGGTTGTCAGCTATTTCGAGGATCAGGTCGCAGATGAGGTCGAGATCGAAGCCGTGCTGGACGGCGCTATCGACGCGCTGGCGGAAGAATGAGGGATTCGGGCGGGCGGTTTCGACGAGGGCAGGATTGCCGGCGGCATCAAAAAAGGGGCGGACGCTGCTGTTGGCATTAGGACCAGAGGGGGCGCTGATGCCGAAGCGGAGTTTGTTGAAGCGGGTGGCGGTGGCCTCGATGTCGCTCACGATGGTGGCGGGCGTGGCATCCTGCCCCTTCGGAGCGTGGAGGAAGTCGTAGTGGGTAACCCGCTGGCGTTCCAGCGGCGCAGGGCCTGGGAATTTCAAGCTGTATTGAAGGGGAAGATCGGCCTCTCGCTGCCCGAAGGGGTGCAGCCGATGCAGGCCCGTTGTCTCTGGATTTTCCCTCCGGGACATCCGCACGGGTGGGTGGGTGAAAAGGGCCGCGCCGCAGAGGTGGCGGTCTTTCATTTTCCGTCCGCGCCGGAGTTGCTGACCCGCTTGCTCAATCCCAAGGGGTTTCTCGAAATCGCGCTGAACCGGCGCAACATTCACCAAATCCGCGAATTGGCGAGCAAGGTCCAGAGGTATTGGAACCGCCCCGCGCCCGGCATGATGATTTGTTACGAGCATGTCTTGATGGCCCTCAGCCTGGTCGCGTGCGACGCCTCCCAATCCGAGGAGGCAACAAGCTACCACCAGAGCCGCGTGAACGCCGCGATCCTCTGGTTTGCCAAACGGATGGAGGACAACCCGGCTTTCCCGGAAATGGCCCGGGCAGCCGGAGTCTCGACGGCGCACTTGCGAAGGCTTTTTCACCAGGTGCTGCACGCCTCCCCCAACCAGATCATGGACCAGATGCGTTTCCAGCGGGCCATGCAGCTCATGTCGGACCCCGCGATGAAGCTGGAAAGCGTCGCCGACTGTTGCGGGTTTGGGAGCGCGAGCGCATTTTCCCGCGCTTTTAAATCCCAGTTCGGCTTCTCGCCTCAATCCTGGCGCCGCGCAGAATCGTGCGGAGACCGCGTTCCACGACAGTCAAAAGTGTGAGTTCTTCTCGCGGGCAGCATCGTGCGTTTGCCCTTGAATGCAACCTTCTCATTGAAGGCTACAAGTCCAACAAGTCGCGAATGGCCGTTTTCACCATTTGAAACTGAGCATCCGGGAGTCTTCCCGAGCTTACGCAGAAGGGCGTTTTGATCGATGCTCGCGAACCCTTGGGCGTTCACAGAAGAATGTTTTGGAAGCCAGCGCGGCTTGCCAATATCGACTTCCCCGCGCAGGCCCCGTTGCTGCGAGGTGAGCGGAGCCACTACGACCAGCGCACGGGCATCCTGAGGTTGCGCGGTAAAGCCAGAACCAACACCGGGCGCCGTTTCGCGATGAGGCTGAAATCAACCATCCACACCTCGGCCGCAATGAGCATTCCTCTTGGAGCTCTTCATCTCCCCAATAAGTTGGATCAGCCTCTCCCGCAGTTTGGGAGGTGGGAAAGATGCTTTTTACACCGCGAAACATCAGAAAACTTCGGCGAACAGTTTCCCACTCTCTTTCCCATTCGACCTTTTTCCGGAATTCGGAAAGTTGTAAGTCGTTGACCATGAAGGAATGAGGCGAGGGTCGGAATCGGGCGTTTTACGTCACAATTACTCCCCCAAACTCGCTCATTTCCCCAGGTAATCAAGCGGAATCTTCCACTACCCAAGCCAACCGATTCCCGCTCGTTTGGTGTCCGTTTTGGTGTCCACTTTTCCAACGGAAAAAACTCGGTGGGATCATAGACCGTGCGGCGAATAGAGGGAGTATCTGCCGCAAATAATGCGGCGATTAAATTGGCTTTACGGTGAACCTCACCTATATTCGCCGCATTCAAAGCGGAGATCCCATGTCCTATATCCATGAACGCAAGAACTGGCCAGCCCTGACTTGGGATCACGCCAAGCTGTCCTCGCTGCTGGCGCATGTCCGCCACAGACAAGGGCGGCTTTTGGGCCGGATGGAGGGTCTTGGATTTCGGCTCCGCGCGGAGGCGAGCCTCAGCACTCTGACCAGCGATGTGGTGAAGTCGAGCGCCATCGAAGGGGAGCGACTGGATGCCGAACTGGTGAGATCCTCGATTGCCCGGAGGCTCGGCATGGATTTTGCCGGCACAGCTTCGCCGGATCGAAACGTGGAAGGTGTTGTGGAAATGATGCTGGATGCAACCCAGCAATACTCGCAGCCTCTGACTGAAGAGCGGTTGTTTGCCTGGCATGCAGCCCTCTTTCCCACAGGTCGGAGCGGGATGCGACCAATCACCGTTGGGGCATGGCGGACGAAGGAAGCGGGGGACATGCAGGTCGTCTCGGGGCCATTCGGACGAGAGCACGTTCATTTTGAAGCTCCATCGGCAGATCGATTGAAACACGAAATGGCCATGTTTTTGAAATGGTTTGAAGCGCGAAGCGATAGGGATCCGGTTCTGAAGGCCGGAGTGGCTCATCTTTGGTTCGTTACGATCCATCCATTCGAAGACGGGAATGGACGCATTGGCCGGGCGATTGCCGATATGGCCCTGGCACGGGCGGAGGAAACGCGGGAGCGGTTCTACAGCATGTCCACGCAAATTGAGGCGGAACGAAAGCAGTATTATCTGCATCTGGAGCAATCCCAGCGGGGTAGAGTGGATGTGACTTCATGGCTGGAGTGGTTTCTGAGCTGCCTCGGCCGCGCTATCGACGGAGCGGAGAACGAATTGGCCGGCATTCTGCGAAAGGCAAAGGTCTGGGAGCGGATCAATGAGGCTCCGGTGAACGAAAGACAGCGCGTCGTCATCAACCGACTCCTTGACGGTTTCGAGGGGAAGCTTTCGACTTCGAAATACGCCAAGCTCAGCAAATGCTCCGCCGATACGGCATTGCGCGACATCAATGATCTGGTTCGCCGGAACATCCTTGTGCAGGAGGCAAGCGGAGGACGAAGCACTAGTTATCGATTGAACAGTTTGGAGGACTTGGACAGGATCATCGTAGGTGGCTCGATAAAAGTGCCATAGAGATTTTCATGAGGTAATTTGGCAGAAACAATATTGCGTGATATCATTGCCTAACAATGGAACCTTCACCATATTTCTGCGATCTGACCGGCCATACGCTCCCGATGGTTGTTCGTGCCATAAAAAACGTCCCAATGGCAGCGGCCCCTGGGCGACCCTCGTCGGTGCCCGCGAAGCGCTCCGGAAATTGCGCGCCGATGGCAATCTCGCAGGCCTTGCCAGCGTGTTGATTCAAAACGGCACCTATCAGCTAACAGAACCCATCGCATTCGGCCCCGAGGACAGCCAGACCACATTTGCCGCAGCGCCCGGAGCGAGTCCGGTTTTCGACGGTGGCCGAGTGCTGTCAGCCTGGACAGAAACCACCCACGGCAAGCGCCGCGCTTGGACGCTCGATCTGCCGGAGGTCGTCACCGGGCATCTCTATTTCCGCTCGTTGTTCGTCTCCGGCCAGCGCCGCCCGCGTGCCCGTTACCCGAAGTTTTCGCCCGACGCCCACGGCGGGGAAAACACCCTGCGCATCTCGGGCTGAAAAAACTCAGGAACGCACCTCGAGAAGCTGTTTGAGAAAGCTCCTTGCGGCGGGGTTGTTTAGCCGCCCCGCGAGGGAAACCTGACAGATGATGTAGCGGCCTTTGCCGTGAGATTTTTCGGCTACAGCAAGCGCGGGTTCCCACTTGCGCCCCCATCCACCCTGCCCTGTGCGGAGGATTGGTGTCCAGGTCCTGTCTGCAAAAAAGAGTGTGTGGAGCAGAGGTGATACGCGGTCGAGCGCCGGGTCGTGCCAGAAGCGAAAGTCGTTCGGTTCAAAAACCTGCGCCACCGGGTGGTCCGGATCGCGAGCAACGAAGTGCCTAGGCTCCATCCCTGCGGCTTCGAATCGAATCCGTGAGGAGGCGATGTCGTATTCGCCAGGGGGGAATTCGATAAGGAGGGCGGTGGCGCCTTGGGAGACAGCCTCGTCGAGGCTTTGATGCTGCCTGTCGAACTCCTCCGGGTCGTCGACAATGAGGAGATCCCGTCCAGGAGATAGCCTCAAATCTTTAGCAAGATCGGCGGCTTTTCCTTTGCCAAGGGAGCTTCCTCTCATGATGCCTCCATCGCGCATGCGGGGATGGACTTGGAATGCGACGGCGGCATCGTGGAGTGTTATCCCCCCGGCAGACACCAGCCCGAGCCTGAGGCAGAGGGTTCCCCTCTCATTCACCTCCGGGAGGTCGAAGGAGATGACACCTTGAAAAACCGCAGCGCAGGAGCGGATGTGTGCCGGGGCGCTTGCTGCCATGAGCGTGAGGCCGCCTCGCTCAAGTTGGTAGGCAATGCGCATGTCGGCGGGGAACCTGTTCAGGTCGTTACAAATCCAAGCCTCTGCCTCGAGGCGCTCACCGGAAAAGTAGGATGTCCGGTCCATGCGCAGGTTGGCAGCCAGGGGGGCAAGCGCATCGCGGTAGGCGAAGTAGGCGGGCTTAGGACGGCGGCGATGATCCATAATCGTCTTCATCCAACCCGCCGGCCACGCATCAATAAAGAGGTGGATCGCGAAGCTGACCATCCGGTTGTTGCGCCGGAACGCTTCTGTCATGAGCCGGGTGATCCACCTCTGGTGTTCCTGGCTGCGCTCGATCCATTCCGCCATGTTCCGGCCGGGCTCCATCCATAGGTAATGGTGCCCGCCCGTCTGGGCATTATGAATCCGGGATGGGGTCCATGCTTTTTCGTCCTCATGATCCTTCGGCAACCAATCGGCAGGGTAATCCGTGCGCATGAGGTCTTCAAAATCGAGCCCCTCGGAACCAAATTCTCCGCAGGCGTAATTCCATCCGGGTTTGACCGCGCACCAAAATCCCCGGTTCAGTTTTCCGAGATCCAGGCCGTGTCCATTGTACCATCCGGCGTAGCAGTGGTTATCCGGCAGGCCGGGTCCCGGAGGTTCGTAGTCGCCATCAATCGGTTTGATCTGCCGGTCGGGATTTTCCACCCGGATGGCACACGCCGCCGCTTCAAAAAAACTTTCCAGTTCCTTGCGGTCGAGGTGGCGGTGGGATTTGTCTCCCCAGGCGGCCGGGAAAGGCTCGTTGATGAAGCTTGCCAGGACATTCGAGGGATGGCGGCGGATCAGGCGCTCCATCTCTGCGGCTTGCCGGACCCCCTCGCAAAACTGGTTCCTCCGCAAGTGTGCAAAGAGCGGGAGATCGGTTTGAGCCATCAGGCCAAGGCGGTCGCACAGATCGTAAACCTCGGGTTCGACCGGCCGTTGGGTAAACCGGAGGAAATTCATATTTGCGAGCTTCGCCAGCAGGATGTCGTCCCGGAGCTGATCGAGATCGCCGCGAAACACGCATTGCTGCTCGTGGCCCATCGTGTTCGCGCCGCGCAGGCGGATCGCTTCCCCATTGAGAAAAAAATGTCCCCGCTGCCCGTCCGGTCCCGGGGATTCGTCCAGGACAAACGAGCGCATCCCGAACTGGCTTGCAAGGGTGTCTTCGTTCTCCCCGCAGCGCAGGATGGCCTGTGCCCGGTAAAGCCAGGGAGCTTCCGGGGACCAGAGGCGTGCATCCGGCATGGGCATGCGGATCTTGAAGCGGCTGAGCCCTGCCTCCGCCGCAGGCAATTCCGGGCAGGACAACCGGATCGGCCCTTCAAAGTTTTGTCCGCAGATCGACAGCTCCATGCTGATCTCGCACGGGGTTTCTTCGCAGTTGAAGACCTCGACCCAAACCTCTGCCGCATCTTCTTCGAGCAGCGGCCGCACGTAGAGATCGTGAATGTGTCTCGCCGGCCTTGTTTCCAAGTGGACAGGGCGATGGATCCCCATGCCTGCGGGGCAGTGATGCCATCCGAGGCCCGGCTCATCCCAGCCCAATCCCGTCGCCCCATAGATTTTGTCGCCGCTGCGCGGGTCCC
Organism: Verrucomicrobiia bacterium; assembly: GCA_037127695.1. Lineage (GTDB taxonomy): Bacteria > Verrucomicrobiota > Verrucomicrobiia > Chthoniobacterales > Terrimicrobiaceae > QYQL01. Next base: position 7,577 of record JBAXXX010000038.1, read on the forward strand.
CCCAGGAATTATTTCCCATGCAAACAGCATCGTTGTCCACCCTCACGAGCACCTCGTTGACCCCGGCCCGGGCATATTGGGTGACATCGAAGGAGAAGGGGGAAAAGAACCCTTCGTGCGTGCCGGCGAGGTGTCCGTTAAAAAAGACTGCGGCTTTGTAATCCACCCCTCCGAAGCAGATCCAGAGCGAACCTGAGCGCAGGGAGTCAAGCGTGGCGTCCATCCGGTACCATGCCCTGGCGCGGCCGATCGGTCCGCCGTAGTGGGGGAGGGCTACGGTCGTCCACTCCTCGCTGGGCTCGAGCCTCCAGCTGGCTTCGGCAAGCGGAATGACCTTGCGTTTGCTGGAGAGGGGAGGACACAAATCCTGCAGAAAAGGAAGCATTCGCGCTCTCTCTTTGATGAGCGCCTCAGCTAGCTCCTCCGGGCCGAAGGTCGGCATGGGAGAAAAGCCGCCCATGCCGGCCTGCGGCTCTGGCAGGCGGATGTCCGGTCGTGCTGGCGGCAATTGCTCTTCTATCGAACGCGGGTCGCGGACTGCCCCCCCGCGTGCCGCTATCCCTGCCAGCGTGTCAATCGTCGCAGTGTCCTTGCTCATTTCCACAGGAAAGCACAGCTCCCCGCACGAGACGAACAGAAGGATGGTAAACAGGTGCAACGGCGGAGGCTACGACCTTCAGCCTGCCGACCGGAAACTCTCGCTCTGCCGCAGGGCCCCATACCGTCATATTAGAATTAGGAACGCAGGGAGGGTGGCGCGACAAACGGCAGATCAAGGGAGGTAGCCCGCCCTCGGATTGCTCAGCAAGGCGGCTGGAGGGCGACCGATCTCCATTCATTGCGCTTACGCATGGATCAGGGAGGGCCTTGCCCTGCTGGTTAAACCTGTCTACCGAATTGTGGTTTGATTCGGTAGATGGCATCGGGAAGAGTGGTCTCGTATGAAATCTGCCCTCCCCTTGAGCTTCTCTCTGGCTCTCCATCTTCGTCTCCTGAGGGATTTTTCATGATTGTCACCTGCCGCAAACACGTTCCTTTCAGCTGGCTCTTCTCCACTGCGACCACGGGCGCGCTGTTCATGTACATGTATTGTGCGATGGGCGGGGCGTTCCTGTTCTCGCTCAAGAAGTTTTTGGACAACCCGGCCGGGCTGACTTTCATCATGAGCGTCCCGACGCTCCTGCACATGGTATTCGCCCCGTATGTGAACTTCATGTCCGACCGCATTTGGACCCGCTACGGCCGCCGGAAGCCGTTTGCTCTCGCGGGTTGGATTTTGGCCATGGTGGCCATGGCGGTCATGCCCCTGATGCCGAACTTCTGGCTGCTGATTGCCGCCTATCTGGCCTACCAGGTCGCCCTCGACCTGCGCGGCCCGATGGACCCGCTCAATAACGAGATCGTGCCGCCCTGGCAGAGGGGGCGCTTCTCGGCGATTGGCCAATGGATGGGCAACCTGGGGAACATGGGTTTCGCATTCCTCGCTCTCGGGCGGTTCGATGACCAGCAATTCTACCTCGGCATCCCCCTCAACGGGGAGACCGCCATCTACTGGACGGGAGCCTCTGCCCTCCTGATCCTTGTGCTATTCATCGCGCTGGGCATCAAAGAGACGGATCCCAAAAGCTCCGTGCGCGGCGAGAAGTTCAGCATGCGAAGCTTCTTCACAAGCATCCTCAACAAAAACCTGTTTCCCGTTTATTTCCTGATCTTCGGCTCGGCCATGATGAATGCGGGTCTCGGCACGATGGGAGCGCTGCTCTACACCGACCAGTGGCAGTTTACCAAGCAGGAAATGGGCAATAACAACATGGTGGGCGGCGTGATCAACATGTTCCTCATCGTGATCCTTGGCATTTTTGCCGACCGCATGAACCGCCTCAAGTCGTACCAGGTGCTGATGACACTCACCGTGCTGGTCAACTTTTTCTTTTACCTTTACGTCAACTTCTTTCTTTACGACCGGCGGCCGATCCTGCTCGAGCTGATCATGTTTGGCGAGACCTTGTCGATCCTCGGGATCCTGATCGGCATGACCTACCAGCCGATGGTTTACGACTATGTGCCGCGCAACGAGATGGGCACCTACATGGCCGGATCCAGCCTGCTCAACCGGATCACCGGCCTGGTCACGCTGAACGGTGCAGGCCTCTTCATCTGGGCCTACGCCTCGATCTTTTTGCCGCCCGGCGGCGACATGACCCGCATCGTCTTCCAGCACAGCCAGACAAATGCCCAAGTCCAGGAGATGCTTGCCCGTGCGGACTGGGTGGACCCTGTCAGCGGCCAGCCCAAGCCGCTCGCCTCCCTATCTCATCGCCCATGGTACGGCAGCGGGGCCTACCTCGACTTCGGCACCGCCTACGAGATCCGCATGGGCAATTCCGACAGCATCGCTCTCAAAGGCCGCCGCGATGCCGCCGAGTCCGAGCGCGTGAAGCTTGCCAATAAGGAAAATAACCTTCGTGCCCGCATCAGGCTCCTTGCCGACAAGAATCCCTCGAGCCCTGAGTTCGCAGACCTGACCAGGCAGGCGGATGGCGCCAACGCCTCGATGCAACCCTATCTGGATGTCATCACGCAGGCGGATGCCGAACTGGCCAAACGTGGGAAAAACCTTCACGACCAAGTCGTCGGTCGGCTCGGAGACAAACTTCTTGTCGAGGGCGAGCAAATCCAGGGCGCGCAATGGCTCACCGCCCGCATCCTCACGTTTCCCGCGAGGCATAAGGTGGACGCTGGCAGGCTGGAACGCATCCTCCTCGACCTGCGCCGCGAATTTTCCGGAGTCATCGACCTGCGCCCAACCCAGATTGACAAGGCCTTTGGTGTCGCGCTGAGCATCAAGGGGACGACCGACGTAGCCGGGCAGGATGCCATTTTGGACCGCTTTCGTCGGCTTGTGACGAAATACCTTTCCGGCGACATGGACGCGCCAAGAGAGCCTTTGTCCACCCAAACCGCTCCGCTGCTCGAGCTGGACCTGAAAGTGATTGAGGAACCGATGGATACCCACCTCTCTCCGATTTCCAAATTGGTGAATTGGGGAGCTGGCTTTTTTACCCTGCCCCCCGGAGCGGACCGCAAGATCATGTCCATGGGCCGCGCTTTGCGGAAAATTGGCGAAACCGAGCATGTGGCCGTCGAGAATATCGAGCCGGCAACAAGAGACGATTTCGCTTTGCGAGTGTTCGCCATTGTCTCCCCGGCCCTGTTGGAAAAACCTCTGCCGGCTGCAGAAGATCCCATCGCCCGGCGGCTGAAGAGCTTTCTTCCGGATGCCGGGCAGTCGTCCGTCGCCCGCCACATTTTTGATCGCATCGCCCTGATTGGGCGGGACGTGAGGATGAATATCCCGACGCGCGAGCTGCAATCCGGGTTTGCCCCGCCAACCTACGACTACATGGCCGGCTACCTGTGGATGCTCGGCCTCGGGGTTATCGGCCTCGCCATCACATTTGTCTTTGCCCACCGCGAGAGGCGGGGGCTGATCCAGAAACGTGGGCTCGAGGAGGCCAGCGCCCATAGCAAAAAGGGCAACGAGAAGCACCTCGCGCCGGAGGAGGAGGAATACGAACGCGATCCGCAGACCGGGGAGATCGTCACCTACACTCCCGGATACGTGCCGCAAAAAATCCTCTTCCTCGCCGTCAGCCTCCTCATCTTTTCAGTGGGTGCCGTCCGGCTTATTCCGGATCTCGTCCTTCTCTCGACCGGAAAATTCGCGCAGGCCGAGGTTTCCCGGATCGTCAAATCCCGCGAGGGCCTGCCGGACGAGCAGATCACGCAGGATGAGCAGTGGAAGTCGGTCGAACTCATGCGCGACCGCTCGTCAACGTATTGGAATGTCTTTTCCTTCGCGCTCGACGACGGCTCGCCGGTCGCCTTCCGCTCGGCGTTCGGCAGCCAGTTCCGCCCGCTCAATCCCCTGCTGGACGCCGACGGGCTGCCCGCCACGCAGTGGGTCGTTTACGATCCGAAAAATCCCAAGAAAATCGCGCAGCCCCTGGAGCTGAGCAACTGGTTCATCCCTCTCACGATGAGCCTGCTCGGTGGCATGGGAACTGTGATTGCCGGGCTGCTGCTCTATCACGCCCGCCGCCCGATGCCCGTGCCTTACGTTCCGGGCCTCGCGGCATCCGGCGGCCCCTTGCCGGAATCTCCGTCCGCAGCGTAAATCCGGCTTGGATACCGGAGCGGGCATTTGCACGCACCGCGACTTGCATCATGCGGAACTGTATGATACAAAAGTGCATGATCAACCCCTTCGTTTTTGGCCGGATCGTCACGCGGGCTTGATCGCCTCGTCGCGGGGAGACGCGGCCCCTACGAGGCCATGGTCCACCCGCTCACCGACGTCCAGATGCGTGTTCTTCGCACCATTGCCAGGCGGGGAGGTCATGAGCCCCAGTCTCGCGACTTCTTGGAGGAATCCGGCGTGAGGCTCCCCGCATCCGTCCCGCGTGCGCTCCTCCGTCTGGTCGATCTGGAAATTCTTTGCGATGACCGGGGGATCTGGCGGTTCTTTGATCCGTTTTTCCGGGCTTGGCTCCAGGCGTCCTGATTCATTGTCTGTCGTTGGCCGCCCAGCGCACTCAACCTGTTCATTGCGCTGCGAATTGCCGGAATGCGAATGGCTGCTAGGCCAATGATTGCCATGCGCCCTACCCGGAAACCTCCAGCAGCTCGGCGTTGCTCTTAAATGATACAGCGCCGAATATGACGGATGGTTTCCGACCATGGGCACCTGCGTGCCGGATTCCGCCGGAGGCGGGACCCGCAGGGCAAGCGAAGCGAGTCAACGAATCCCCGCAGTCCAGAGCGCTTCGCGCGTCACGAAGCGCCGCCGCCCCGACTCCTGCCTCAAGGCGGATGGTTCCAGTTGTGGGAATTGAGCAGGGTCCTCAAAAAATGATCAGTTTACTGGTTTCAGCTTGCTTTCAGTGATCGAAGACAATACATATTTATGCATGAGAACAACCATAGATATGCCTGATGATCTGATGGCGCGGGCGCGGCCGATCCTTGCACAGCGGGGCATGACTTTTCGGGCGCTGGTGATTGATGCGGTTGAGTATGCCCTGGAGGCACCGGCAAAGCCCTTTCATCTGCGCGATGCCTCCTCGGGAGTTGCGACGAAGAAAGGGGTCTCCGTGCAGCAAATCAACCGCGCCATCAATGAAAATCGCATGGACTCTTTTCGCCCATGATCGCCGTGGATACGAACGTGCTCGTCCACGCGCACCAGCGGGAGGCATCGCTCCACGGGCGGGCCAACGAGGTGCTGAGGCGGCTTGCGGAATCCCCAACTCCATGGGCCATCTGTTGGCATTGTCTCGTGGAGTTCTACGGTGTGGTGACCCATCCGAAAATCTGGAAACAACCGACCACACCGCATGCAGCGATCAACCAAATTGCGGCTTGGCGGGAATCGCCAAGTCTCAGGTTGATTTGTGACTCCCACGGCACATTGGACACCCTTTCGGCGCTGGCCGTCGCCGGGGAAGTACGCGGGGCACTGATCCATGATGCACGGATCGCCGCCTCGTGCCTGACGGCAGGAATCACGGAGCTGTGGACAGTTGACCGGGATTTCAGCCGCTTCCCCGCGCTGAAGATCCGCAACCCGCTCGTCACTTCAGAGGAAAGGAATTAGCTAAAGGTTCACTGCCTCGGACGCAACCAAGCTCAAGAGGCATGGATGTCTTCCTGTTGCCGTGCGAAGCGCCCTGGGACTGCTGCAATTCCTTTGCAGCTCTTCTGGAGAGAATGCACGGATTGCACGGTCGACGCGGAACTTCCAAAACCTGCCGCCTTCCAGAGCGGTGAACGAATCCCCGCAGTCCAGAGCGCTTCGCGCGTCACGAAAAGACGCCGATCTCTTTCGCCGGAGGCCTTTGGACTGCTGCAATTCCTTTGCAGCTCTTCTGGGAAGGCGTCGCTTGCCAGCTCGACGCGGAACTTCGAAAGCCTGCCGCCTTCCAGAGCGGTGAAGGAATCCCCGCAGTCCAGAGCGCTTCGCGCGTTACGCAACGCGGCCGCACGTCGTAGGTAAACCTGATTACTAGCAGAACAGTAGGCGCGTCGTCCCGTTCATGATAAAGCTCCCCAAGAACGTTTTTCCCGACGCATATGAAACCTTCCGCTTGTTGCATTGATCCCCGGCATGCCCTGCACGCGGTCGATTCTCGTCTTTTTGGCAGCTTCGTCGAGCATATGGGGCGGAGCATCTACACGGGCATTTTCGAGCCTGGCCATCCGACCGCCGCCGCCGATGGATTCCGTCAGGATGTGGCCGCGTTGATCCGCGAGCTCTCTCCGACCTTGCTGCGCTATCCGGGGGGCAACTTTGTTTCGACCTACAACTGGGAGGATGGGGTTGGGCCGGTGGAATCCCGCCCGGTGCGCCTTGACCCTGCGTGGCGCACCACCGAGCCGAATACGGTCGGGACAAATGAATTCCTGACGTGGTGCCGAGAGGTCGGGAGCGAGCCGATGCTGGCCTTCAACCTTGGCACGCGCGGCGTTGCCGAGGCGCTGGCCTACTGGGAGTATTGCAACCATCCCGGAGGCACCGCCCTTAGCGACCGGCGCATCTCCCACGGATATCGCGAACCTCATAACGTCCGCCTCTGGTGCCTGGGCAACGAGATGGATGGCCCGTGGCAGATGGGCCACAAGACGGCGGAGGAATATGGTCGCCTCGCGTGCGAGACCGCCCGCGCGCTGAAGCAGTGCGACCCCTCGCTCGAGCTTGTCGTCGCGGGAAGCTGCAGCTCCGGCCTGCCCACCTACCCGGAGTGGGATCGTGTTGTGCTCGAGCACACCTACGAGTTTGTGGATCACATTTCCCTGCATCTCTACGTCAACGACAACGAGCTGCCGGACCTGCCGGCCTACCTTGCCGTGGGCCTGCGCATGGAGGCGATGATCCGCACGATCGCCGCCACTTGTGACTATGTGAAGGCGCTCAAGCGCGGAAAAAAAGACATCCATCTTGCCTTCGACGAATGGAACGTCTGGCACTGGAAAAATCTGAACCCGCCCGGCTTCCAGCCATGGTGCCAGGCCCCTGCGCAAGTCGAGCAGACCTACACGATGGCCGAAGCCGTCATCTTCGGTTCCCTGATCATCTCCCTCATCCGCAACGCCGACCGCGTGCGTATCGCCAACCTCGCGCAGCTCGTCAACGTGATCGCCCCGATCATGACCGCGCCTGGAGGTCCCGCCTGGAGGCAGGCGATTTTCTTTCCGTTCCTGCACGCATCGAAATGGGGGAGGGGAGAGGTCGTTTTTTCTCGCTTGGAAAGCCCGACCTACCCCACGAAAGAATTCGGAGAGGTGCCTTACCTTGATGCAGTGGCCGTGCGGGATCTTGTCTCGGGCGTGGTCACGGTCTTCGCTATCAGTCGCCACCTCACGGAATCATTTCCCCTTGGCTTGGACGTCGACGAGCACATCACGCTGACGGATCCCGACCCGCATGCTGCCAATACCCGGGAGGTGCCGGACCGCCTCGTGCTGCACCCCGCACCACAGCCCGGCACCCTCCCTCCGCTTTCTTGGAACGTGCTGCGCCTCTCTCATCCGCCTGCCGCCGCCCGATGAAAACCACCATCCAGCGCGCCAATATCGTTCGCTCTGCCTGGCCGGTTGAGCCCGATAAGACGCTCGCTCTTTATCAGGGCAGCGGACGTTTTGGAGGCTGCTTTCATTTTGACGGCCTGATGGAGTCCAAGGCGGCGCATGGCTTTCGTCGCACCGGACAGACGATGCTTTTTCACGCCGACCACTGGCACCATGGCAAATACGGCATCGATCACCACGTGCCGCTCGGCCGCCTTCACTGGGGGCACGCTCCTGGTGAGCCGAAGGCCTACCGCCAGGAACTTGACCTTTTTTCCGGCGTCCTCACCACCGAATGGTTTCACGGCCCGACGGCTTATACCCTGCGAACCTCCTTCAGTCCAGACCACCGGGACTGGCTCCTCGTCGAGTTCGAATTCCGCGGAGACGTGCCCGAGATCGTTTTTACGCCCGAGGCGCGCCACCTGACCAATTACGAAGACAACGTGCGACTTGCTCCAGGCACCCGCTTCGCCCGGACGCCCGAGGGGCTCTGGTCTGCACGGATCCGCCAAGGCACCGCCGACAGCGAGTTTGTGTGCCGCGTGCTGCATGGGGAGAATGAGAGTGTTGTTGTCCAGGGCGGGGCCCGATTGCGCCTGCGTCCCATTGGCAAGTCTGGTCGAATCGTATTCCTTCTGGCCACCTCGGCCTGGACGCGTGCTCCCGGCCTGCTCCGCGATCTCAAGGAGGCCTCGTCTCCGGAGCTCGGCGCCGACTTCGCCAGCGCCTGGGAAAAACGATGGGGCACGACGACGCTCGATATTGCCGAGCCTTCCGTGCATGCGCTCTGGACGCGCAGCGTCTACCACATCCTTTGCAGCTACGCCCCGGACGTGCGTTGCCCGGCCTCGCCGATGGGCTGGACAGGCAACGCTTGGGGCTATCATTTTCCCCAGGACCTCTCCTACATCCATCCTGCGCTGCTTCGCCTCGGCCACCATGACATTGCCCGAGCCATCGTGGAGTTTTACCACGGACGCATCCCGCAGATGCGGGAAATGACTCGCCGCATCTACCGTTCGGCCGGGGTCCTCTGGGCCTGGGAGTTCCCCATCGGCCCGGATTCGCGCCAGCTTGAGGACGGCGCGCCGAACGCATTCCAGTTTGAGACCCACAACGCAGCTTACCCCGCCCGCATGGCAGCCGAGACCGCTGACGCGCTGGGCGATACTGCTTGGGCTCGAGATGTCGCCTGGCCGATCCTGCTCGAATCCGCCGACTTTTACGCGGCCAACCTCCGCCGCAAAGGGGGAACTTGGAGCTTGCACGTCAACCCATCTATGGGGCAGGACGAGTTTGGCGGGGAAAACGCCAGGAACTACCTCTGCGCGCTCTTTGCCGCCGAATATACCCTCTCGACGGCTCTGGCGTTTGCACGCCGCTGGCGGATCCCGATCGCCGAGCGAGCCACCTGGGCAGGGATCCTGCGCGACGGCCTCGCCTACGAGCGAATTTATCGTCCCAAGCTCGGCGTTTATGCGACAAGCGAAAAGCCCGGATACCGGCTCGGCCGGCAGAAGCATCCTGCCCAAATCAACCCGCTCTGGATCCTGCCGATGGGCCGTGTGGACGAACCCACGCGGCGTGCATACTCCCTGCGCCATCGCCTTTGCGAAAATCGTCGCGACGGGTTCCACCATGCCGGGGTAGCCGGCAGCTATTATAATGGCTGGACGCTTGCGGCCTACTGGCTTGCCGCCGCAAACTGCGGGGATGCCACAGGTCTGGAGCACGATTGGCGTCAAATTCTTGTCTCCCAATATGCCGACTCCGACTTCATCCAAATCTACGAGTCTTCGGGATTCTGGTGCCCCTACTACACGACCAGCATGGGACTCTTCCTCCAGGCTGTTCTTGCCGCCGCCTCGAATTCCGCCTGGCCCCCAACCTGGGGGCCACGCCCCAAATCCTAATATCCCGTGCGCACCACGATCGGCCCCAACGAGACCCAAGGATTTGTTTTCGATGCCGAATCCGAAAATCAACGGCTCACGCCTGTCCGTCTTTTCGGACTTCCCTTGGACAACGCGAGCGCTCCCGGACACCGCAGCGGGCTGGCCGCGCTCTTTACCAGTCGCGGGCGCTTCGACAGCCGCGCTTGGGCTGTTGCTGCAAATAAAAATTCCGTGACCTTTACTTGGGAGGATTCCGGCCTGCGCTGGGTGTCGTGCTGGGAATTCGATGACGCGATCCTCGTCCGCAAGGACTTCCTCACGAATACGGGAGACGATGCCGTGCGGATTCACCGGGCGCAGGCGCGGCTGACTTTTGCCCCTGCCCGTTTCCGTGCCTACACGCAGGAGAGCCTCTGGTGCCACGAATTCCAAGGGGCCTGGCGGGACCTGCCGCCGGGCGGCATGAGCCTGGCATGCGAGCAGGGCCGCACGAACGAGAACGCCTCTCCCTACCTCGCGCTCAGCCACGGAGAAGGTCAGCCCGCCATCGCGTTCAACCTGATCCCCCATGGCAACTGGTCCATGCACCTGCGCACGGCGACGGTGCTCAGCAGCCTTCCTTATCTCTGCGTGGAAATGGGGCTGTCGGATGAAAATCTTGCCTTGGACTTGTCCCCGGGCGGCACGCTCGAGCTGCCAGCCATCCTGATGCAAAGCCTGCCAGACGGGCGAGTCGAGTCGGGCACCGCACCCCTGCATCGCTATCAGCAAAAGAAGCTGCTAGCCCGCAACCGCGCTGAGCCTCCGATCATTTATAACACTTGGATGGAGTTCTTTGATCTGATCACAACCACGCCCGCACAAATGCGTGCGCAGGTTGCCGCCGCCAAGGGAATCGGATGCGAGATCTTTGTCGTGGATGCCGGTTGGTTCGGCTCCGGCGGGGCCGATGCGCAGGCGGAGGTCGGTGATTGGCGGGAATGTGGCCGCCCCTGTTTTCCCGGTGGCCTCAAAGCCTTCGCTGACGAGGTGAGGACTGCCGGACTGGGATTCGGGCTCTGGATGGAACCCGAGCACGCCAGCAAAAAAACTCCGGTGAAGCAGGAACATCCGGAATGGTTTCGCGGCGGCTTTGTCGCCCTGGAAAGGCCTGAGGCCTACGTCTGGCTCAAGTCGGAAATGCTTCGGCTTATCGAGGCCTACGGCCTGGTATGGATGAAGATTGACTTTAACTTCCATGGCGGCGTGGGGGCAGATTCCGCCGAGGGCTATACCTACACCCGTGCCTGGCATCGACTGCTCGGGGAGATTCGCGATGCCCATCCCGAGTGCTTCCTTGAAGGCTGCGCGAGCGGAGGCATGCGCTGCGAACCCGGCAACCTCGCGGCCCACGATGCGCATTTCCTCAGCGATCATGCCCACCCGGAGCACGTTGTCCGCCTGACCCAGGGTGCTGCGCTGCATGTGCCGCCCGGCCGCCTCACCAAGTGGAGCATCCTGCGCAATGCCGGCCCCATTCCCGACTACTATTCTTTGCGGTCGGGAAAAGTTCCGGACAGCGTCATCACCCCCTGCGGCGCGGTCTGGGATCCCGCCCAGTCGATCCCTCTCGACCAGGCATTGGTGAACGGGATGCTCGGCATTCCCGGCTACGGTGGCAACCTGGCGCAACTCGCGCCTGAGCATCTGGCCCGCTGCCGTGAGGCTAACGAATTCTACAAGGTGCACAGGGCGTCTCTCGCGAGAAGCGTCGCCCGCTGCCTAACTCCGATCCAAGCCGTGGAAGCGCGGCGTGGCTGGGTTGCCTTTCAGCTCGCCGACGAGGTAACGGATACGCACTTTTTCTTTGTCTTCCGATTTTACGATAATCTCGACGATACCCTCATCCGTCCCCTCGGGCTTGCCCCCGGGAAATATTACACCCTCCTACGCCCGTTCCACGAGGGTGGCGAAATCGGGCCGGATTCCCGCCAGGGAACCGGGTGGCAGGACAACGGCTTCACTGCCGGCGTCCGCTGGCATGGCGGAGCGATCTGGATGCTGAGCGAAGCCTGCAACCCGGCAGCGCCCCTTCCTTCTCATTTTTCTTAACTCATGAGTCCTTACCCTATGCCATCCACCTCATCGGCAACGTCCACCGCTTTCCCCTCCGACTTCCTCTGGGGAGCCGCCACTGCCGCTTATCAGATCGAGGGGGCACACGAAACCGACGGCAAAGGCGCGTCGATCTGGGACATGATGTGCCGCAAGGAAGGCGCGATCCCGAACGGGGGCACTGGCGATGTCGCCTGCGACCACTACAGCCGGATGAAGGAGGACGTCGCGATGATGAAGGCGATGGGCCTCAAGGCCTACCGGTTTTCCATCTCGTGGGCACGCATCCTGCCTGACGGCACGGGCCGAGTGAACCAGGCGGGCCTGGATTTTTACTCCGCCCTTGTGGACGAACTCCTCGCCGCCGGAATCGAGCCCTGCGCTACGCTTTACCACTGGGACCTGCCGCTTGCGCTGCATCATCAGGGCGGCTGGATGAACCGCGACATCGCGGCCTGGTTCGCGGAATACGCCGCTGTCGTCGGCCGCGCCCTTGGCGACCGCGTGAAGTGGTGGATGACGCTCAACGAGCCCTCGGTCTTCATCGTGGCCGGCTACCGGGACGGCAACCACGCGCCGGGCCTCAAGCTTTCCGTCACCGAAGCTCTCCGCTGCCTGCATCACACGCTGCTCGCCCATGGCTCCGGCACCCAGGCCCTGCGTATGACCTGCCCACAACCCGTGAAAATCGGCATGGCCCCTGCCGGTTATGCCAAGATCCCGGATTCCGAAACGCCCGAAAATATCGAGGCCGCCAGGACTTCGCTTTTCACCGTTGCCGGCCAATCGCTCTGGGACGTCGCCCTTTGGATGGATCCGGTTTTTCTCGGGAAATACCCGGACGAAGCTCCTGCTGTTTTCGGTTCCAAGTGGCACCATCCGTCCGATGAAGATATGAAGGCGATCCACCAGCCGCTCGATTTTATTGGCTTCAACTGCTACTCTGGAGTGCGAGTGCGCGCGAATTCCTCAGAGGCATCCCCTCGTGCCGACGGTGCCCGAGGCTCCTCGCTCGCCGGGGGCGGCACTGCGGTCGCTTCAGCTCCCGAGGACTTGCCTTACGCTCACGAACATCCGACGGGCCAACTCTCGTGGCTCATGCTCGCGCCCGACGCCCTTTACTGGATGGCGCGCTTCTACAACGAACGCTACGGCCACGGAAAACTCCCTCTCGTCGTCACGGAAAACGGTTTTTGCAGCGGCGACTGGGTTGGCATCGACGGCCACGTCCACGACGGTGCGCGCATTGACTACCTCCACCGCTACTTGCTTGGGTTCAAGCGTGCCGGAGAAGAAGGGATCCCTTTGGGCGGGTATTTCTACTGGTCGCTGATGGATAACTTCGAATGGTCCGAGGGCTACAAGCCGCGCTTCGGCCTCGTCCACGTGGACTACGCCACGCAGGCGCGAACGTTGAAGGACTCGGCCCTGTGGTATCGCGAGGTGATTGAAAGCAACGGAGACTGCCTTTGAATCGGCCCATGCCCTGCGAAAAACCATTTCCGCCGGAGCGCTCAGGCCAGCTCGCTGAACCAAGGCCCGAGGGACTGAAAAATCTTCATTCCCAACCCTCACGCAGGTCTGCCACATACTCGTCAGCCGAGGTGTTGCCCCAGGGAGCCGCATTCAAATCCAGCAACCCCCGCAGTGGGCTCGGCATCGGAGCTGTCGGATTCCGGATCTCTCGTTCCAACCCGCAAATGACCAGATGCCGCAGGGTGGTTTTTCGCAAAAGGGCCGCAGATTTCGCTTGGAATACCAGCTCCTCTGGAAGGTCGAGCGTTGTCATCATATGGTTAACTGGATAGCTGTATTGCCGAGTTGTCAACTCGCCCAAACAACCACAAATTCCGCACTGTGGTATTGCGAGGTGCTCCGGACGAATGGGGCATGCCTATCATAGCATGAAACCAATGCTTTGCACCATGCTTGTCGCCATGTTCGCCCTCTCTTCTGCTGCCCATTCGGCGGACATTCGGTTCATGATCGATCCCGCCCAGGAACTCGGCCCCCTCAAACCCTTCTGGCAGGCCACCGGGTTCATGCCCGCCACGGATTTGGAAAAGCCTGCCATGCAAGAATCACTCCGGCGTATCGCCTCGATGAATCCCCGCCCGATACCGGTCTCTCGCCCAACGAATCAGGAGGTTCGAGCCTCACGCGCACCCTGCGACCGGGTGCGGTGCATCTTCTAGTTTTTCAATGATCCCGCCAATCTTACAGCTCCAAAACGGACCTCATCATATTTTCAAAACGCACGGCACGCTTCGACCCAGTTTCCGAATCTCTCCTAACTCCATAATCTTTACTCAACTCCAATGAAACCGATCATCCTAAGCAACGAACATTTGGAACTCGTATTCCATCCCACTACTGGGGCGATGACGCAATTTCTGGTCAAGGCAACCGGCTGGCATGTCGTCAACAACCCCGACCTTCAGGCGGGGCTCCGGCTGCTTGTGCCTGTGCCCGGACACGGCTGCAACACCGCCTACACCGCTGCGCAGACGCTTTCGGATGCGTCCTTCGACGGGCCGACCAAGCTGACCCTCTGTTACGATTCCATCCATACCCATAAAGCCGGCATTTTACCGATCGCTGCCAAACTCGTGATCGAACTAGCCGGCAACGGCGCAGCCCTCTTCACCGTCCAGATTGAAAATCGTTCCGACTATACCATCGAGGAAGTTTGGGCCCCTAGTTTTGCCGGGCTTCGGCAGCCGGAGGGCGAGCCGCCTCTCCAGTTGAAGTATTTAAACATGTGCGGCGGCCTGAGCAACAGCATCCGCTTCGATACGGGCTTCCATACTGGCACGGGTTACTGGGGGTTCGAAAACCCTGTCGTTTACGACAACGCCAACCGCGTCAGCTTTTTCATCCTGGATAACGAGCAACAAGGGCTTTATCTCGGCCAGCACGAGGCCGCCCCGCGTTTCCTTTCGACCTGGGTTGCGGAGCTGAAACCGGGCTATATTGAGAGCCTGCACCTGCGCCACGATCCCCGTGCCAACGAGTTGGCCGACCGGCCTGCGGGCTTTGTTTTCAGCCGCGCCTTCAATCCCTTTGTCGCCCCCGGCGCGAGCGTCACCCTGCCCACCACCACCGTTCGCCCATATCGGGGCGATTGGCATGTGGCGGCCAAATATTATGCCGATTGGCGAAAGTCGTGGTTTCAGCCGAAGCCGCTGCCGGCCTGGGCCGCCGAAACCGATGCGTGGCTGACCCTGCAAATGGACTCGCCCGAAGGTGACGCCCGCTACCGCTACACCGACTTGCCGGAGATCGCCGCCGAATGCCTCGCCTGCGGAGTGCGAGCCATGCATCTCATCGGCTACAACAACGGCGGCCAGGATCGCAACGTGCCCTATATCGAATCCAATCCGCTGCTCGGCACCCTCGATGAGCTCAAGACGGCCATCCGCGAGTGCGAGGCGATGGGTGTGCGCGTGATTCTGTTTTTCAAAATCGGCTGGGCCAATCTCGACGCCCCCGATTTCGAGAGGGAAATCCTCCCGCACGTCTGCCGCGACATGAAGGGCAACCCCGTGAGCGCTGGGGGCTGGGATTATTCCACCATCGCCAATGCCATGGGCTACAGCCGCTACAAGGGTGTCCAACTCTGCCACAACTCCCCCGCCGCTCGCACGTTTCTGATGACCCAACTGCGCAACCTCCTCGCGCTCGGCGCGAGCGGGCTGCAATGCGACGAAGTGCTGCAAAATAGCCCATGCTTCAATCCTTCGCACGATCATTCCTACGGCGAGCCCGGCCCCAACGGCTCGCTCAAGGCGGCCGCCGAGACGCATGCCATCGCGACCGCCTGCGACCCCGAGTTTCTACTGGCAGGGGAGGGGTCCACCGATCCGATGACCCAATATTACCGGATCAATTACATTCGCACTGCGGACCGCTATTATTGGGCCGGTCGCCACGTTCCAGCGTGGCGTTACATGGATCCCGAAGCGCGCTTCGCCGCTTGTATTATCGGGTTCGACGACCGCGAGTTGATCAACCAGTGCCTGACTTTCGGCTACATTTTCTGCTACGAGCCGCTCAACTTCAAAGGCCTCCTCAGCGACTTCCCAAAAACCATCGCCTACGGCCAGAAGGCCCAGGCCCTGCGCAAACGCCTCTGCGACTTCCTCTGGGACGGCTTGTTTCGCCACACCGAAGGGGCGACGGTCACATTCGCAGAGCCCGACCGCCCGCAGATGTGGTCGATCCACGAGCACCGCGGCACCGGCAAGCTGGCCGTCGCGATTGCCAACGAGGACGCCACCCGCGAACTCGCCGCCACGGTTGCGCTGACCGGTCGTCCCGGCGCCCGCTTCCGCATCCATACTGTGGACGACTTGGAGGGGAGTCCGCTCGTCGGAAACACAGTGACCATTCCAGCTAGATCAATCGCCGTTTTGGTGGAAAACTAAATCATGACCACCGCTCTGCTCGCTTTTCCCCGCCAATACCTCGCTCAAGCATTCCACCCATGAAAATCCTCGCCGGCATCCAGCCGCACCAAGTCCTGCAACGCGATTCGCACGGCTGCGCCACGCTCAAAGTCACCGGGCGGACAACCGAGCGTGGGCCGGTTTTGGTCGCCGTGCGCGGCCTGCGCGGTTTTGCCAAACCCCGTCCTGCCGGCCTCGCACGGGCCGGACGTTTCACTGTGAGTCTAGCCGGACTACCCGTTGGCGGTCCCTATGAGATCGAGCTACGCTGTGGCGAGGATCAGGTCACGGTGTCCAATGTCCATGTGGGAGATGTCTGGTTGCTCGGTGGCCAAAGCAACATGCAGGGGTATGGCGACCTGGCCTCCGGCCTGCGCTCCGCGGTCGGCGTCTTTTCCCGTCGTATGTCTGGCATATGGGAACCCGCCGAAGAACCTTTGCACATGCTTGAGGAATCTCCCGATCCGGCGCACACCGCCGAAGCCATCAGCGCAGACGAGGCTGCAGACCGACGACTCAACGCCAGGACAGGTGCTGGACCTGCGCTCACCTTTGCAGCCGAGATGCTCCGCCGCACCGCCGCCGATGGCCGCGAGTTCTGGTTTTTCCTGAATTTCCGCCGCGAGGCTCAAACCGTGCTTCTGCATGACAGCGCCGGCTTCGACCTGCTCGCCGGCAACCCATGCTCCGGCGAGCTTTCCCTCTCGCCCTACGGAGCGGCCGTGCTGTCCCTCAACCCCACTTGAATGCATGACTGGCATGGCATCCGCCAATGCCTCCTGGGGCCTTTTTTTCGAATCATAACACTTTAACACCATGAAAAACTACTTCGATAAAGACACGCCGCTCCAACCTATACATCCGCAACTCCGTCAGGGCCTGATATTGAACTCAAATATTCTCCGTATCGAAAATCAACCCGCCCAACAAAAATGCGCCTGTTTATTCCCATTCTGACAATCATTTTCACCGCCATGACCGCACCTGCCCAAACTTTCTTCCAGCCCAACGACCGCGTCCTTTTCGAGGGTGACAGCCTCACCGACGGACTGAAAAACAATTGCGGCCGCATGATGGGCTGGGACAAAACCTGGGCACACCGAGTGGACGAGTGGCTTTTTGCGCATCGGCCGGATTTGAATCTCGAGAGCAAGAACCTCGCTGTCGGGGGAAGTTCGGCGAAGTCTCTGCTCGCGCGGGCGGATGCCGACGCCGCGTTCAAGCCGATGGTTGCGATGCTCACGATCGGCACGAACGACGCCATCATGAACGTGCCGGAGGAAACCTTCCGCGGCAAGATGACGTTCGTGGGCAACATCGATCCCTCCGGAGTCATGGCCCGAGGCACTCCCGATCTCGTCGTGCAGCGCACGGCTTCATTGCTCGACACCTTCGCCGGCGAACCCCGGTTCATCCTCAACTCCGGCTGCGCGCTGCCATCTTCCACCCCGGAGGAAAACATCCGCGCCGCCGCTCGAAAAACCACTCCATGAATCCCATCACGATAACGCCCTCGCAAACCCCGCGCACGCTGCGCCATCCGTGGAAGCGCCTGGTCACCATCGGGCGCGCCTATGAATTGCTTCGCCACGACCTGCTCGAGCACCTGCGTATTTTGCAGGAGCGCATCGGTTTCGATTACACCCGCTTTCACGCGATCTTCCACGACGAGATGCAGGTCTATACCGAGGACGCGCAGGGCCGCCCGGTTTACCAGTGGAAGCATGTGGACAAAATCCTCGACGACACCCGTGCGCTCGGCTTGCGCCACGTGATCGAACTCAATTCCATGCCGGGCCTGCTGGCGTCCGGCGACCAGACGATCTTCAACTTCAAGATGAACGTCACGCCGCCGAAGTCGCTGGAAAAATGGGGTGCGCTCGTCACCGCGTTCACCGCACACCTCGTCGAGCGCTACGGTCTCGCCGAAATCCGGCAATGGTATTTCGAGTGCTGGAACGAGCCCGATCTCGGCGGGTTCTGGTCGGGCACAATGGACGATTACTTCCGTTTCTACGCGGCGACCGCCCGCGCGGTGAAGGCGGTTCACCCCGACCTGCCCGTGGGCGGGCCTGCGACG
Source organism: Verrucomicrobiia bacterium (assembly GCA_037127695.1). Classification (GTDB taxonomy): domain Bacteria; phylum Verrucomicrobiota; class Verrucomicrobiia; order Chthoniobacterales; family Terrimicrobiaceae; genus QYQL01. The sequence continues at coordinate 25,723 of JBAXXX010000038.1, forward strand.
TCCCGCGGCCAGTGGGTGACCGAATTTATCCGCTTCTGCCGCCGGGAAAATGTGCCGCTTGATTTTGTTTCCACGCACCAGTATCCGCAGGACGAATACTGCCTCCACGAAGGTCGCAAGGGATCGCCGCACGAGCCGGACATGTTTTTCATCGACAGCATCCGCTCGGTGCGCGAGACCGTCAACCGCGAGGCCGGTGCTGGCTTTCCGCTCTTTTACACCGAATGGAATACCCAAAACTGTGCGCCTGGACGCGAGGTCACATGGGGCCGCAACCCCGACCTCGATACGATCTACTCCGGCTCGTCGGTCCTGCACTACATGACGCATCTTGACGGAGCTGCTGACATGTTCGGTTGGTGGACCGCCTCCGACCTCTTCGAGTTTCAGGACGGCGTCGCGATGCCGACCGCGCCGTTCAGCAGCGGCTACGGACTGCTCTCCGTGCGCGGGGCACCCAAACCTGCGTTCCATGCGCTGCAGTTTTTGTCGCTGATGACCGGCGAGGTTATGGAAACGACCCTGCCTCCCGAACACCCTCGACTCGCGAACGTCCTCGCGGTGGCTTTTCCCGACCGAGTGCGACTGCTCGTCTGGAACCACCAGTCAAATGCCGGTCCGCAGCCAGGAACGTGGGACGCCAGAATTCGAGTCCAGCTTCCCGATGCGCTCGCCGCAGTCGGTGAGGTCCAGCAAATCGCCCTGCACGTCCGTCCCGGCCAGGGCGCGGCCTATGAAACGTGGCTGGAAATGGGCAGCCCCCAGAATCTCACCCGCACGGAAGAAGAAGCCCTGCGCCTCGCGGCGGAATCGGCTGTCAGCGTCTGCCGAATCGCCGTTCTGGACGGCGGTGCGGAGTTTGAGCTGTCACTGGGGCGCTGCGAGTTTGCCTTTATCGAGCTGTCGCTTCCTGGCCAGCCAGCCAAGGAGAGGGCTGAGGAGTGTGTCCCTGACGCGTTAAATGATCTTCTCAGCTATCGCCAGCCGTGCAAATGACCTGGTTGAACCTTCCATAAAAGTTGCTCCTTTCATGAAAACGCATAGAAAAACCCCTAGTGGCCACCCTCAGGAATGACTCCGCCTGAAAATCCATTTCCCCCGGATCCCTGCGTGCGAAAGAGGCAATTTTTCTCCACAGGTTTTCGAGCGATCATGCCGGTTCTTGCAGCCGCGACCGGGTGCGTTGGCGAGCCGACGACCCGTCCGGACATCGTCCTGATCCTGGCCGATGACCTGGGGTTCAGCGATCTCAGCAGCCAGGGGGGCGAAATTTCCACGCCGAACATCGACAGCTTGGCGGCCCACGGGGTGCGCTTCACGAATGCGTCAAATTCCGCCCGCTGCTGCCCGAGCCGCGCATCGCTCCTGACCGGGGCTTACTCGCACAGGGTCGGGATGGGGTGGATGACCGCAGCCGACCTCGGGAGGCCTGCCTACCGCAGCGAGCTGACGGCCAACTGCGCCACGCTGCCCGAAGTTCTGAGCGGGGCTGGCTACCATTCTTTCATGGCGGGCAAATGGCACCTCACAGCGGACGTGCATTCCGCCTGTCTGCCTGCTGTGTCGAGCTGGCCGACCCGGCGCGGATTTGAAGCCTTCTTCGGTATCCTCGGAGGCGAATCGTCCTACGACTCGCCGCAATTTCTGTTCCGCAATGAAACCCTGGTTCAGCCGGGCCCTGGCTTCTATCTCACCGATGCGATTTCCGATGCCGCAGTGGAATTCTGCAAGGCTCCGGTTTCAGGTCCGCGCTTCGTCTATGTCGCATACACCGCGCCCCATTGGCCGCTGCACGCGCCTGAGGAGGAGGTCGAGCGCAACCTCCCGACCTATCAGTCGGGCTATGACACCATCCGCGATGGGCGCTTGGAGCGGATGCGGGAGCTCGGCCTGCTGGCTGCCGGCCAAAAAGAAGCTCCCGGCTCGACTCCCGACTGGACGAGTCTGGGTCCCGAAGTGCAGGCCGACCAGAGCCGGCGGATGGCCACTTACGCGGCCCAGATCCACGCGATGGACCGAGGGGTGGGCCGAATCCTGAAGGCGGTGGCCGAGAGCGGTCGCGCCGACAATACCCTCGTCATCTTCGCTTCGGATAACGGCGCGTGCGCCGAGGTGCTCGAGGCGCCGCCGCTGCCATCCGACTTGTCTGAGTCTCAGCGCAGCAGCTATGGCACTGCCTGGGCGTCGATCAGCAGCCTGCCTTTCCGGGGCCAGAAAAGCGACTCGCTGCAAGGCGGCGTCGCGACTCCTTTTTTCGTCCGATGGCCTGGTCACGCTGCCCCTGGAACGTGCATCCCCGATCCGATCCATTTCATCGATGTGCTGCCGACCTGTGCCGACGCCGCCGGGGCTGCGATCCCCCGCGAGCGGGAGATCATGCCGGATGGTCTCTCTTTGCTGCCGACCTTGGCCGGTCGCGCACTGCCAGCCCGCGACCTCTACTTCGAGCATGAGGGTGGGCGAGCTATCCGCCGCGGCTCTCTCAAGGCGTTGGCTATGCCCGGCAGTCAAACATGGCAGCTCTACGACCTGGAGCACGACCCCGCCGAACTCCACGATCTGTCTGCCAGGCGGCCCGACGATTTGCAATCTCTCCAGAGGGCTTGGACTCAGTGGGCCGAAAGAAATGGTGTTCTTCCACTCGATGCCCGGGATTGGGGACAAAGAGTCAAGAGCCCGAGCACGGGAGACAAACCATGAATCGTTCAGGATCCCGCCATCCTGCCGCACTGTGCCTGGAAAGAGATCGCGGGCGGACTGGAGGTCGTCGCTCCCGAACGCCCTGGGAAATACCGCGTTTTTGTCCAGATCACGACAAGGGATCAGACTGCCGCCACCGCAAATATGCCCATCCTGGTGCGCCGATCCGAAAAAATCCCGTGACGCCATGATCTACCATTTTACCCCTTCCATGCCGGTCCGAGCACGCGCAGACCCCGGAAATACCGGCGCAGGTAGCCACGATCAGCGGCTGCCAGCGCATCGCAGTCGGTCAGAGCGTGCGCGGCAATGAGGAAATTCGGGATGAGATGTTCCCTCGGGCCGCCGGAATCGCGGTACTTTCGGAACGCGGTGCCCGCCGCGCAGGCCGCTTCCAACGTGGTCGGGACCGGGCGGATCCCCAGATCGTCCAATGTTGCATCAAAGGCAGACCGTTGCTGGACAACGGCGAAAAACTCGGCCACCACGATATCGCAGATCACCAGCCCGCCCAGTTCCCGGGCATGAGCCAAGGATTCAACCCAGGCTTCGGCCTCCGGTTCGCCAAGATCGATGGCGAGAAGAACCGATGTGTCAACCGCCGTGATCATGCCGGATCCACCGGTCCGCGCAGTGCCTCGATCCATGCCGAGCTGCTCCGCGCGGGCTTCCGGGACTTGCCCCGGCCGATGGCTTTGCTCATTTGGACCCGGTCAAATGGCTTGCATGCCTTGATGTAGGGAACGGACTCGTCAAATTCCAGCACGTCGCCCGCGTTCAAACCAAGCTTCCGCCGGATTGCCACCGGCAGCGTGATTTGGCCCTTGGAAGTCAGTGTTGCTTGCATGTATCTCGTCTTACCTGACTCCTTACTCAAGTCAAGGAACAAAGCCCGTCCGCCGACGGAGGCCCTTGGACTGCTGCAATTCCTTTGCAGCTCTCGGGGGAGCGATGCCATGCAGTCCGGGGGCGGAACTTCCCAAACCCGCCATCCTCCCGGAGCGGTGAGCAGAGTTCGAATGGCGAGACAGATTCCGCCGGAGGCGGGACCCGCAGGGCGAGCGAAGCGAGTCAACGAATCCCCGCAGTCCAGAGCGCTTCGCGCGTCATGCAAAGACGCCTTTTTTCAAGGCAGCCAGCAGGGATCGATGTCGAGGGAATGATTTGAGACGCGCCGGGTGAGCTGTTCGGGAGCCGCTCCCATGCCGATAAGGAACCCGCGCTGTGCGCCGATGTCATCCAGCATCGCTTCGAGTTTGCCCGAGCGCATTTCCCAAGGCTGAAAGGTTGAGAAGTCCTCCCTGCTGGGATGCCAGCATGGTCAGCAGTCGGCGCAGGAAAAAGGCATCGGGACGGTGCCCGTACGCGGCAAGGTCACGCTGGATGACCGCCTCAAGGTAGGGATTCCACCAAGCCCGGAAGTCCCCTCGCAAGGCTTCAGGAAACCCGCCTTTCAACCACTGCTCCGAGACCGGCAAGCACGTTTCGCAAGGAGTCAGGGGATCGAGATTCAGCAGCCCCACTCTCCCGGCCAGCGACTCTGTCACCCCCCGCACCAAATCGGGCTGCGCGGAACCGAGAATGCAAAAATGGCACTTCCCGTCTCCACGTCTTTTGTCGATCTCTCCGCGCAAGGCCGCGAAGATCTCGGGAACCGCCTGCGCCTCGTCCAGAATCGCCATATCTCCAAGCTGGGAAACCTCGTGCGCGGGGTCCTCTGCGAACCTCATGCGAACCATCGGCGATTCGATGTCCTTGTAAGCTGCCCCGGGAAATGTCGCCCTCGCCAGCGTGGTCTTTCCCGCTTGGCGCGGTCCAAGGACCACCACCGCCGGAAAATGCGATGCGATATCCAATAAACGGCTCTGCGCGAGTCGGTTCCAATTCATGCGTGCATATTAGAGTGCAGGACGCTATTTTGCAAGAGCTGGCTATTTCCTGATCCGCGCGTCAGCGCAAGGAATGGAGGGCGGTCGCCCTCGGCCGCCTTGCTGAGCAGCCCGGGCTGCCACCCTGCATCTCGCGTTTGTCGCGCCACCCTCCCTGCGTCCAGCTCTCTGATGTGCCCGCAGATTTAGGCTGCTATTCGGACTGGTCTTCATTTAACCTGTTTACAGGATTTGCTATTTCAACGGCCCCTCTCAGCGGAAGAAGATGTTTTCCGCATGAAATCTGCCATGGGGAACAATGCCCTTCCTTGTTAAAAGGGCGACTTTCCTACCAAATATGCCAAAGTTTCCCTCTCTCACTCCATGATCTCCCAACCTGCTCCGCTCATCTGGCATTTTCCTTTGCGTCGCCCCCACACAGGCGTGCCGCTCGGCAACGGTACACAAGGCATTCTCATCTGGGGCGAGAACTCGCTTTTTCTGACCGTCGCCCGTGCAGGTTTCTGGGATCATCGCGGCGGGCAGGACATCCCTGCCGGAACGACCTTCCCGGGGGTTCGTCAAGCGCTGGAATCCGAAGACGACGCCGCGCTGGCCGCCCTCTTCCCCATGCGCGCAAGAGGAGCAGCCTTCCCCCAACAGATCGGCGGAGGTCGCTTGGAACTCGCTTTTTCCGATGGCCTCCGGCCGATTGAGGCCTCGCTTGACCTCTCCACCGCCGTGGTGACCGTCCGCTTCGCTCGCCATGAGGATGATCCTTCCCCCCGATTTCTCAGCATCCGGCAGGCGGCTGAGACAGAAATCTGCTGGATCACCGGGGATCCCGAACTCCTTGCCGGACTGAGCGTCCGCCTGCTGCCTGCGTATGATCTGGTTCGCGACAAAGCCATGGCCTCGCTCGGCATCGCGTCGCCTGAGGTTTGGGGAGAGCCCGATCATGGCGGTTTCATTCAGCCCCTTCCCTCCGACGTTCCCCTGGCGGTCGCGTGGGAGCGTCGCGAATCACAGATCATCCTTGCCACTGCCCTCGGTGTGGACGCCAAAGACGTGGCCGCTGTCAAATTGCAGGAGTTCGACTCCGCCACGGCAACGGCAGAAGTCCTCGCATTTTGGTCAAACTACTGGGCCAGGGCCGCCCGTGTGAGCCTGCCCGACCCGACGCTCCAGCGGCAGTTCGACTACGGGCTCTACCGACAAGCAGGCATGATCCGCCGACACGCGCCCGCCGCGACCCTCCAAGGCCCGTGGATGGAAGACACCACCATCCCGCCGTGGAGCAACGACTACCATTTTAACATCAACGTGCAGCTCGTTTACGGAGCAGCCCTCGCCACCGGGCAGGCCCGGGAAGTGCAGCCGCTTTGGGACATGCTCCGCGCCTGGCTTCCGCGCCTCAGGTCACTCGGCGAAGGGTTTTACGGACTGCCTGGCTCAATGATTCTCCCCCACGCCGTGGATGATCGCTGCCAGATGATGGGCAGCTTTTGGGCCGGGGCCATCGATCAGGCATGCATTGCCTGGATGGCCCGCATGGCGTACCAGTATTATCGCCACACCGGGGACATCGACTTTCTCCGGGAGGTCGCCTGGCCTCTCCTTGAAGGTGCGTTCCTCGGCTATTTCGCGATGCTCGAAAATATGACCGAGCCTGACGGAAGCAAGCGCTACAGCCTGCCCATCAGCGTGAGCCCGGAGTTTGGCGGTTCCGACCCCCGCAAGTGCTGGGGCCGGGATGCCAGCTTCCAGCTCGCCGCGCTGCATTCCACCCTGCGCCACCTCCGCTCCGCCGCGCCCCTGCTCGGCCTGCCTGAGGACCCGCGATGGGCACACGTCTCCGCACACCTCCCGCCCTACACCCTGGCCGATGCGGATAGCGGTTCCTACGGATGGATCGGCTCGCCGGCCAAACGCATCGCCCTCTGGGAGGGAATGGACCTGCCCGAGAGCCACCGCCACCACAGCCATTTGGCTTCTATCTACCCGTTCTGCACGGTCAACCCCTTCGAGCCCTCGCACCAGAAAGTCGTCGCTCGCAGCCTCAACCGCTGGAACACGCTCGGATCCGGCAACTGGACCGGCTGGTGCGTGCCTTGGGCCTCGATCCTCTGCTCCCGGTGCGGACTTCCTGACGCTGCCCTCAGCTGGCTGCACCTCCTCGCCGAGGCCTTCACAAACGAAGGCCATGCGACGCTTCATAACGCGGACGGCGCTGGCGTCTTTGCCTGGGACGACGGCTCTCTCGCCTGGCCCGACCATCGCAAGGGTGCGGATTTCCTCTATTACGAAATCATGCAGATGGATGCCGCGATGGGGGCGATCACAGGGATTCTTGAAATGCTGGTTTCCTGTCGCGATGAGGTGATCCACGTTGCCGACCGCCTGCCCAAGGGCTGGCGCGAAGCCTCGTTCACACGCGTGCGTGCAGAGGGAGGCTTTTTGATCGACGGCAAATTCCGCCACGGTCGGGCGGACGAGGTGTCCATCCTCAGCGAGCGCGGCGGCGAACTGCGCTTGGCCCACTCGCTCGGGACGGCTTGGACGCTTGATGGCGTAGCACATGGCGAACCTCTTGTCACGATGGCGACCCGCGCAGGCCAGACGTATCGTCTCGTTCGCGCGCCGGCCTAAACCCGGCTGTCCGTCGCCCGCCAGAGGCTCTTGGACTGCTGCAATTCCTTTGCAGCTCAGCGGGAGCAATCCGCCTGCAATCAGGACCCTGTGATTTCCCGCTTGAGGCAAGAAATGCGGGGAAAATCTGAAACGCAGAGCGAGGCTCTCGAAACGGCTTGGTTTTTGATGACTTGGAAAATAGTTTTTCGAGATGTTTTCCACGTCTTTAACCCGACTAGGCAAACTCGTTTTAGCCCTGTCGGCACTTGCGAGCGGCCTTTCCCTCTTTGGGCAGTCGCTGCCGCTACCGACTGATCGCGCCCGCGTGCAGATCGTCTCCATCCCGGATGCCTATAACCCCGCTGGTCCCGCCCTCAAGGTTCTCCGCACCGACGCCAACACTCCGCTCCGCGCCAGCACGGCTTGGATCTGGGAAAAGCAGCGCCAAGAGGAAGACCATGCCTATTACGCGAAGCTGCGGGCCAACGGACTGAATGCCATTCGTATGGTTCTTTTCGATACGTGGGAGGTCGAAGCCTATGACCCTTCACCGGTTTTCATCCCGACGGATTGGAACGCCCCTTCCTATCGCGCCCGCCAGCTCGCCCGCATGGAGCGCGCAGTGAACTACGCTTCCGCCCACGGAATGTATGTGGTGATCAACTCCCACAACAAAATCCCCAATTACAACGCGTCCTACGCCGATGCCCTTTGGACCCACGTCGCCCCCTACTTTGCCAGCCGCACCCATGTGCTCTACGAAGCCTCCAACGAGCCGATGTCCGGCATCGGGAGGAATGGGGACATGGATGAACCAACGGGCGCGTTAAACTCGGCCCGTCTTCAAGCACTCAAGACAACCTATAACCTCATTCGTGCGGCGGCTCCGCATACGCACATCATGATCCTGACTCCGCCGGGCATCAACGATGGAGCATTCGGCACAGGGCTGGGTAATCTCGCGGCTAGCTTTTCGACTCTGCCCGGCTTCGTGGATTGGACCAAGACTTCCGTTGCGTATCACCTTTACAATAATGACGCCGCCTACGGTGCGGCCACCAACGCCGCCAATCTTCGCAACCTCCACTCCCGCTACCCCGGGTGGCCGTCGGAAAACGCCTTTCCTCCCGGAAACTTCCCCGACGCGATGGGCTTGGACAAATGGCGCTCCAGCCCTTTTGGGAACGACCTGTGGGTAAACCAAACCTGCGAGCGCCTCGGCCTCGGCTGGTCGATGTGGTTCCTCAACGGCCACACCCAGTTCGACAACAATTTCCCCATCATGATGGCGGATGCCTACGCCAAGGGCTGGAATTGGACCCACGATCCGCTCATCCCGGCACCCTCCGCATCCCCAGCCGTCGGCAACATCACCGGGCCTGTTTCCCTTTCCCAAAACTCCACCACGCCCGGCGCAGAACTTCCAATAGCTGGCCAGCTTCCAGGGAGGTAAGCCGAGACCGAATGGCGAGCCAGATTCCGCCGGAGGCTCTTGGCCCTCGGCAGATGCCCATAAATGCTACATCCGCGCATATGCATACCCGCTTCATACCTTTTCAGACCAACCATGACTGCTCCGATTTCAAATCGGGATCAAGCCGCTTCCAGTTCGGGACGCTTCGGCCTCGGGCCGATGTTCAGACCTGCCCGCACCTGGGCGTTGCGGGAGCGTCGATAGGCATCCCGTGCGCCTTCGGACTTTTGCAGGCGGCTGCGTAGTCCGGTCGCGTCGGCGATTTTCAGAGCGTGCCAGCTCAAGATAGCGCGAGAGCACCCAATTTCTGATGCCATCCGGGCGAGCGACTTCCCTGCGAATTTCCCTCGCCCAAGCATCCATTCCAGAACGAAAACTCTGCGCCCGGAGGATTGGACGCAGTTGTTGTCGCAAACGATAATCCTCAGAAAGTTTTCGAGCACGACCAGCGCGTCGGGGTGCAGGTGCGGCTCATCGTCGGCCAGCTCGTCGGCATCGTCAAAAAACTGGAAGGCGGTTCCGTCCGCAGGTCGGTCAAGGTCGGTCGCCCTGTTGCGGACAATACTGTCTAGCCGCTCGTCGTTTCCGCTACCGTGAAAACCTCCGTATTCCGCAGGCTCGGCCTCGATGCCGTGCTCCCGGCAGAGCTTCAGATATTCAGCGTCGGCTTGCGTCTGTCGTTCGGCGGTTGAAAGGCTCATGCTGTGCTGTGTGAAAGTCAAAAGTTCGGGCAATATGCTCCCGCCTGAGTGTCAGAGGGCCACTGGCGGGCATCCTAGCGCGATGTTTTCCGTCTATCCCTCCCGGCAGATGTCTCGGAGCCATGCGGGGGTGATCTGATGCCCGCTCGGACTCTTGATGCTGGCCACCTTCGCCCGTTCCATCTGCGAATATGCCTCCGCTTTTGGTCGGTCGATCTGCCCTCGATGGTCGGCCAGCCGCAGAATCTTGGCGGCATGGTCGCCCTGGTCGAGTCCGTCAAACATCTCATCGAGCCGTTCAGATTCGTCATCTGGCAGGGTTTCGAGGTCGTGTCTGATGCTTCTCATAAAAAGATTCCCCCGGTTGCGGCCTCTTGTGCCGGGGTCACGCTTACCGCCGTTCCCCGCTTGGCACCGATGTCTTGCACGCGCTCGGCCAGCACGTCTATGTCAGGGCAAGACTCCCGTGCTCAACTCAGCAAGTGTTGGTTATTCATTCAGTGCTGTCCCATAGGAGCATAAGAAATCAATCTGGCTCAGGAACAAGGCC
>JBAXXX010000039.1:0-34229 GCA_037127695.1 Verrucomicrobiia bacterium
ACATAGACGGTGCCGGAGGATTCCCCGCCACGGATTGGATTCGGAAAACTCACCGTATGCGCACGAACGCTCGTGAAGACTCTTTCCAGAGTCGAGCAGAACCCGCTGTCCGGCGGCTCGTCGGACCACAGGGCAAAAACCCCTCCCGGAACCAGATGCAGCCGGAGGCTTTTCAATCCCCCCAAGGTGTAAAATGAGGCATGCCTTTCGTTCAGCCAGTGCTTCGGGGTGTGGTCGATGTCCAGCAGGATGGCATGAAACTTCCGCCCCGGCTCAGCTGGGTCAAAGCCGGTTTCGGGATGTGTAGACAGAGCGAAAAAGTCCCCTTCGATGAATCGGGTGCGCGGATCAGATGAAACCCTGCCCCCCAACGGAGCCAACCCGGTTTGGTGCCAACGGATGACCGGCTCAAGAAATTCGACAATGAACAACGACCTCACGTTTTGGTGTTTCAGGGCAGCGACTGCCGTGTAGCCAAGTCCCAGACCTCCGACTACCACATCCAGCGGGGTTGGCGGGGCCGCCGCCAGCCCCAGGTCGGCCAGTGCGTCTTCCACAGCATGGAACAGACTGCTCATCAGGAACTCCCCGTTGAGGATGATCTCATAGACAACCTCGTTCTCCAGCATCGGAATCTTGCGCCTTCGCAGGACGAGCTCTCCGAGCGAGGTGCTGCAGAAATCGAGTTCCTCAAAAGTTTTTACCATTGAATCCACCCTGCTGCTGGGGAGGCTTGATGGCGAGCAGGAATGGGATGCTCCGCCATTTTCAAAGCGAGGGCTCAAGCCAGCCAGCAATCGACTTCGCAGTAAATGTGCGCCGCCCAATTTGAAACGCAGCCGCCAGGCGGCAAGGATTCGGCAGGTCGTTGTTATCAAAGACGAACACGCAGGGGCCTCGACTGCAATGCGCATCCAGAGCCGTTACCATTTTGACCGCAGTGGTCACTTCGTTATCTTTGTTGACAAGGTCTTGACGGTTTGTCCTTTGCTATCCACCGTGGTCTGGCTCACCTGGCGACCGTTAAGATCATATTCTGTGGTGACTGGCACCATTTTCCCTGTGGCATCCTGCCGATAGGTGAGCACCGTGCGCTCGCCGTATGGGCCGGTGATGGTTCCCCCTTTATTCGGCACATCTGGCTGCTGAGCGCCAGCAGCGGGGACGGCTACCGATTGAGATTTTGTGTTCGAGGCGCCGCTCGACCGGGCCACGCTCCACGGCATATCTGTGGAGCCCGCAAATCCAGATCCTGTATAGCTGCCGCAGAAGGTCCAGGTGCCCGGCATGGTATTGGTGGCGGGCGGGATAGGCTTCATTCCCTTCATGGGTGCCACGGTGGCAGTGGCCGAGATGCTGCCCGTGGCCTGCATCTCCACCGCGCCAGAAGCCAAGTTAACCCTGCCGGACACGGTGGCGTTGACTCGCCTGGAAATTCTCGTTCCGCCGGTGGCGCTCGTGAAGTTTTCAGTGAAGCTGCCGGTTAGACGATCTCCCTCCACTGCGATATTGAGCGCCCCGGTGCTCTTGCCGTCCGGCATCTTAACCGACCCCGAGAAATTGCCCTGCATGTCCGGATTCACCGCCTGGCCGGAGGAAGCCGTTGCCTTGGTGCCAGCGATCGCGCTTTTAGAGCCTTTTTCGGGCGCCTGCTTGTCAGGAGCAACTTGTGCAGGTTCGGCATTCGCCTTCTTGGCTTGATATTTGTCATAGCCATCCTTGATGGCACCGCCCGCTTGGGCGGCAGCGTCTTTGATGGTTTGCAAGCCGGAGGCAACGGACGTCCCCAAACCGGGCGGCTCAACGGGGGGAGCTTTGCCGTTCGAGGCCAAATCCGCATCGATCTTCGCAATGACATCCTGAGATGTTAAGGACATCTCATCAAGGATAACATTTAGATCCGCCTGCGGTTTACCACCATGAGCATAAAAATCCCCGTCGACATGGCCAGCCCTGATTTCCGAAGCCAACCCTTCCCTTAACGCTGCCGCTTGCCCAAGCAACTCTGCGGACAATTCTTTCAGGATCGCCAACCGCTCCTGTTTCTGCTGGGCGGAGAGGCCTTGATTGTCGATATTTGCGATATCGGAATTTAGCTTGTCAGCCCATTTTCTGGTTTCGACGATCGTCTGAGTCCAAGCCTTATTTTCCCACTTCGAAATCTGATCGGGTTGGTAGCCGCTGAAATCGAGGGGGTTCCGTGTTTTAGCGTAGATCGCCTGCGATTCATTGTAGTGGACATACTCATGCAGCACAGTCAAGGCCCCACTGACTCCCAGCCCCTTGTCGATGACTCTCTCTGTTTTGGGAGAGGTCGTATGGATCAATCCCAGCGTGGCTTCGTTCAGAACAATCCCATTGTGCCGGGTTTCTGCCGTGGTGCCGGATGAGTCGCTCGGAAACGTGATCAACCGCACGATCCCTGCATCGTAATCGCGCTGAAGCGCCTGTGCGACATCCCCCCTCCCCATGTTTTTAAGCGTCTCGCAAAGAACTCTGACTTTCCTATCGCGTTCAGATCGCACGCCGACATCCGGCGGCTGCGTCAGGTTTTCGTTGCCGTCCACGGCGAAGGCCTGGCAAGCGCTGCCAATCAGGCCGATTGCTGCTAGCATCGTCATGGCATAAGTGCTTTTCATCAGATCCTCCGTGTTGAAATCCGGCACGTTAGTGCGGGATTTTGCAGGTTGGGTGTTTGCATGTGGCGAGTTGGAATACTTGTATCAGCTTCGCAGGAAGATCCATCGGCGCGCTGGCGGATCATGACGTTGATACTGCTCAACCGTTGTTGAATATGCCTTAGGCACATGGAAAAACTAATTTAACAGGAGTTTGTTTGCAAGCGCGTTCTGAGTGGAATGAATCGCGCCGATCGAAGCGCCCGGAAGGAAGCATTTGAAATGCTTCCCGATCGGGAGGAGCCCTGCTCTTCAAGCTTCGCGACATACTCTTTCACCGATTGCACGAACTTTGCGGTCATGAAAGCCGAGAATCTCAAAAAAGCTCTTTCCACGGACCGCCACTTCGCCCAAGCCGGTTTCCAGTGCCTGCCACAGAAGTGAGTTCTCAAGCCTCGAACGTTTCCGCTTTCTCTTTGGTTGCTTGGCCCCCGAAAAGCGCATCGCGCGATTCAAGCGCTACCGGCTGCTTGTGCTCAGCACCCATCCACTCAATGAGTAATCGCGGAGCTCCACCTTCGGGAGATCCTCTTTTTCGACGTGGTAAGCTCCCCCTTCCGTCTTCTGAAGGAGGCGGCGCAAGCCAACATCCGAGATGAGTTCATATCGGTCGCCTAGTTGAGTGAAAGTGCCCGGTTCTCCAAGTTCAACGATTCCAGCTTGTCCGGGTGGCCGGATCCATGACTTCTTCAGCAGGTAGTGGCCGGTGGAATGAAACGTGATGATTGCGCTTTGGTTGCCTTTGTTTCCATTGAGTGCTAAAATCCTTGTGAAAGAGGAGGTGCGCCACCAGTCTTTGAATAGTTTGGGGCTTGCGGCGAGAAAAGCCAACGTTCCAATATCAGCGACCCAGGCGGCGGCAATGATCCAGAGCGGCTCGTGCGCGGAAATGATCCAACCCGTCAGAAGGACTGGGCCGATCAATGGGATGAATGCCGGAGAAGAGTGCTTTTTGTAACGCCACCGATCCACTAGGGACGCAGTGCCAGTTAGCAAGCTGATCGCTGGGAAGATCAGTCCGGCAACCAATAGCAGATTCGGCAGAGCGTTCATGTCCCCTCAACCCGAAAGCATGATCCCGTTGCGGAACGGCACGACGGTCTTCTTCACCGAATCCGTCCCTCCGCTGAGTAGCCACACGACATTCATGATTCCCCCTCACCCATCAGCACGGCATCATGGCGGCATGTCAAATAGGAGTTCATCTCGCCCTCGGCGATGAGCGGGATCCCGAGCTTTTTTGCCATTTTTGTCTTTGAGCTTTCCGCACCGTTCGGGTCTGCGACGACGAGAAAATCGAGCCCTCGGCGAACCTCATCGATGAGCACGTGACCGGCGGCCTCGAGCGGGCCTGCGTAATCCTTCTTTTTTTTCCCGGACGGAAGGGTTCCAGTGATGCAGAACGTCTTTCCGCCAGGCGCTTTTTCTTTTGGGGCCTCGGGCCTTTCGAGCGTGACGAAGGCGAGGGTTTCGCGGATGACGGCTTCTTTTTCTTTGAGGCCATCGCAGATGATGGCCCCAGCTTTCGGAACCCCGGCCCTCGCGGCAAACGCCTCGTCGAGCAGGCTCCCGTCAAACCAGCGCTCGAGGGATTCCAGCTCGGGGTTTGCCCGGAGCATGAGGGTCGCGCGGCGGACCCCCAGAGCGCGGGTTCCAAAGGCTCCGAGGAAATCCGCAAGGCTCATCCGGGTTCCTTTCTGCCGGATTTCCGAGCAGATGCTCTCAGCCCGCTTGAGCCCGAGGCGCACGCCTTTTTCTCCGTTGATAACGAGGTTCTCGATGTCCTTTGCCCGCAGCCGGTAGAGGTCTGGAACCTTCGTGACCGCTCCTGCTTCCGCCAGCGCGGCAACGACCGAATCGCCGAGGCCGAGGATGTCGCGGCTCTTGCTGAAGCGCTTGATGGCCCCAAGGGTTCTGGCCTCGCAGTCTGGATTTTTGCAGAAGAGGACGACCGAATCGACCCCCCCGACATTCTTGCGCTTTTCCAAAGGGGCCGAGCAGGCGGGGCACTTTTGAGGGATCTCAATCGGCGTCTGGGGATTCGCGGCCAGGACCTCCAGGATGACGGGAATGATGTCGCCGGCCTTCGCGACGGTGACCTTGGCAAGGAGCGTTGCCCCAAGCGTCTTGATGTTCTCAGCATTGGCCAGCGAGGCCCTCGATACGGTCGTTCCTCCGATCCGCACCGGAGCGATGTGCGCGACCGGGGTGACCGCTCCCGTGTGGCCGACCTGCCACTCGACACGCTCGATCACGCTCTCGCATTTTTCGGCCACGAATTTCCAGGCAACCTGGCCTTTCGGCCGGTTGTCGGCCATTCCGAGCTGGGACTGGATTCCCAGGCTTTCATACTTGATGACGATCCCGTCGATCCAGAACGGCAGCTGGCCCGACTCCCGCAGCTCCCTGGTCTGCTCAAAGAAGCTGCGCACTGCGCCGAGACCCATGCAGCGGATCCAAGGCGCGGTCTGAAATCCCAAGGATTCGAGAAACTTTGATTTCTGGCTTTCCGTCTCGAAGAGCTTTTCTCCAGGGGCGAGGGCGTCCACGTCGAATGCGAGGGCGGAAATCAGCGGTGCCCCCTTGCCATCCAGCCTTCCGAGAATCCCGCTGGCCACATTCCGAGGGTTCGTTTTCTGATCCGGGTCGACCTTTTTCCAATCATTGATTGTCAGGACCGCCTCGCAGCGGACCCCGATCGAGAGCGGCCGGGAGAGGTGGACAGGGACACCTTGGAAGAGCGCCGCCGTGGCCGTGATGTCCTCCCCCTCGAACCCGTCCCCCCGCGTGATCGCCTGGACAAGCCGGCCGGCGTCGTAGTAGAGGGAGATCGACCCGCCGTCGGCCTTGTAGCTCGCATGGAACTCCTCGTTCCCCTTGTAGCGGTTCTTCCACCAGCGCTCGAGCTCATCGAAGGAGTTAACCTTTTCCTGGCTTCCCATGTGGATCTGGTGCGCGGCCCGCTGAAGCAGTTTGTCCCTGGGGATCGGAGCGCCGACAAGAGCGAGAACCGCGCTCCCCGGATCGGACGCGCGCACCTCGTCCTCAAGCGCGTCGTATTGCGCGTCGCTCATGATCGGCGTTCCAAAATAGTAGGCCTGCTTGGCCTTGAGAAGGAGGGCAGAGTCTTTGTTCATC
Organism: Verrucomicrobiia bacterium; assembly: GCA_037127695.1. Taxonomy (GTDB): domain Bacteria; phylum Verrucomicrobiota; class Verrucomicrobiia; order Chthoniobacterales; family Terrimicrobiaceae; genus QYQL01. The sequence continues at coordinate 5,817 of JBAXXX010000039.1, forward strand.
AGGTTCATCGTGGCAGGAAAAAAATTCGGAGAGGGAGCACTGTTGCCGGCAGCGGCCATCGCAGCATGGGGGGCTCCTCTTCGCGACAAAAAAAATCCCCGGCAGCCCTTTGGGGAGCTGCCGGGGATCGGATAGCTGCTTTACTTCACATGCGCCGAGACAAGCTTTGTCATCTCGAACATGCTGACTTGCTTCTTGCCGCCAAATACGGCTATGAGTGCGGCATCGGCGTTGATCAGAGTCTTCTTTGTGGGATCCTGGAGGTTGTTCTTCTTGATATAATCCCAAAGGTTCTTTGTCATTTCGCTGCGAGGGAGCGGCTTGGACCCGACGATCGGCGCGAGCACCTCATCCGGCTGCACCGGCTTCATCAGCGCAGGATTCGCCTTGCGGGCTGGCTTCGTTGCGGCTGGGGCCGCTGGCTTCTTAGAGGTCGGCATACGATTACAAGAGCTTGTAGGTTTTCGTCGTTTTTGTCGGCCGGGAAACAGCGGAGGTTTTGGCGGCGCGGCGCGCAGCCCAGCGGGCCGTGGTGGCAGCGGAGATGCGGGCGCGCCCCTCCGCGCTTATTTTGCTTTTCTTTGAAGCTTTGGCAGCTTTTGCAGGTGCGGCGACCTGAGCCGGCTTGGCGGCGGCGATTGGCGCTGCAGCTTTTCCTGCGCGGCGGACGGCCCACCGGGCGGTCGTGGCGGCGGAGATGCGGGCGCGCCCCTCTGCGCTCATTTTGCTTTTCTTTGAAGCTTTAGCAGCTTTTGCGGGTGCGGCGAGCTGAGCCGGCTTGGCGGCGGCGATTGGCGCTGCAGCTTTTCCTGCGCGGCGCGCGGCCCACCGGGCCTTCATCAAAGCTGCGATCTTTGCCCTTCCTTCAGCGCTCATTTTTCCTTGTTTCAAAGATTTTCCAGGCTTCGCTGGCGCGGTCTCCTGGTCCGGCTTGACGCCGGCGCCCGCCTTAGCGGCGTAGCGGCCGGGCTCGATCTTCGTGGTGAGCTTTTTGCCTGTCGTGCTAAACCAGACGGAAATATTCGAGCTGGAAGCACCAAGCTTCTCAGCGATTTCCTTCACGCGGAGCCCCCGGGGGCCGGCTGCGTCAAGGAGGGCGAGAACCCGGCTCTTCAGCCCTCCGGGCCGTCCGGCTTTGGCTGGCGCTTGCGCCGCAGCAACCGGCTGGCCTGCTACTGGTGCTGGCTTGGCGATTGCTGGCTGCGATGCCGGCATCTCGAAAACCTCAACGACCGAAACGGCACCCCCTTTGAGGGTTCTGGTGATTTCGGCATCAACCTCCGCGATGATCTGTATGAGTTCTTCCTTCTTCTCCGCCAGGCTGAGCAAATGGAGAAGGGATTGGCTAGTGATGAGTGATATGTCCATGTTTGGAACCTTGAGTAAGCATCAGAATGGGAAGGTTTGGCAATAGCTATTTTTTATCCTATCATTAACCAGGCGTGGGATTGGCCTACTACCTGTTCCCTCAAAAGATGAAGATTATATTGCGCCTGCAGGGCAGATGCCGATTTAATACGGCTGATGAATTCAACATTGCTTGTCCTTGCTGCGGGAATGGGAAGCCGCTATGGCGGACTAAAACAGCTGGACCCTGTGGGTCCGTCCGGGGAAGTCGTATTGGACTACTCCGTCCATGATGCGCTTGAGGCCGGGTTTCAACGGGTCGTGTTTGTTATCCGGCGGGAGTTCGAAGACGAATTTCGGCGGACCGTGGTCGCCCGCTACGAGAAGGACGTGGATGTGGATCTTGTTTACCAGGACCTCAATGATCTGCCGGAGGGCTACGAGAAGCCACCTGGACGTGAGAAACCCTGGGGGACTGGCCATGCGATCTGGTGCGCGCGGCACAGCGTTCAGAATCCGTTCCTGGCCGTCAATGCGGACGACTTTTACGGTCGCGAAGCATTTTCTCTCATGTCCTCTTTTCTGGATGGCGAGGCGGCCGCGTCTCAGTTCGCGATGGTGGCCTACCCGTTAAGCAATACGCTTTCCGCACATGGATCGGTCTGCCGCGGGATCTGCTCGCTGGGTCGGAACCTGGTGGCCGTCGAAGAATGCACTGGCATCCAGCGGGCAGCAACCGGGAAGCTTGAGGGAACGAACACGAGGGGAATGACCCAGGAGATGACTGGTTCTGAATGGGTTTCCATGAATTTCTGGGGATTCCAGCCCGGCGTTTTTCCGCTGCTTGGCAAGCATCTCTCGAATTTCCTCAAAAACGGGGGGCTCAGCCACGAGAAGTCCGAGTTTTACATCCCCAGCGCGGTCACCGCGATGATCGAGTCGGATGGCGTCGAAGTCACCGTGCTCAAGTCCGCAGGGCAGTGGTTTGGGGTGACCTACCGCGAAGACCGCGCAGCTGTGGCGGAAACAATTTCGGAAATGGTCAGGCAGGGCCTCTACGAAACCCCTCTCCGCAAAAATTCCAAATGAATACACAAACGCTGAATTTGCCAGCCTTCCAGGATTTCCGGATCTGCGGATCCTTTCTGGAAAGCCAACCCTACGGGAACGGACACATCAACGATACCTTTGTCGCGGCATTCAGCCAGTCCGGCACCCGGGTCCGCTACATTTTTCAGCGCATCAACCAGAAGATCTTTAAGAATCCCGAAGCCCTGATGGACAACATTCTCCGCGTGACCCAGGAAGCCCAGCAGAAGCTGGCCAAGGACGGGGTGCCGGATTTCTCGAGGCGGTCGCTCAGCGTGATTCCGGCGACCGATGGGAAGCCGTTCAGCAGGGACGCGGCAGGCGGATACTGGAGGTGTTATCCTTTCATTGAAGGCGCAAGGACGTATGACATTATCCAGAGCACGCGCCAGGCCTACGAGGCCGCGCGGGCTTTCGGGGAATTCCAGAAGCTCGTGGACGGATTGGAGGGCCCACGCCTGCACGAAACGATTCCATACTTCCACAATACGCGCTCGCGTTTGGAGCGGCTCAAAGAAGTCGTCCAAGCTGATCCGCATGGGCGGCTGGCCACTGCGCGGGCCGAGTGGGATATTATCTGCGAGCGGGAGCACATCGTGGATGTCCTCCTCAACCTGCAGGCGGAGGGACACCTGCCCGAGCGGGTGACCCACAATGACACGAAGCTCAACAACGTGATGATCGACGACACCACCGAAACCGGGATTTGCGTCATCGACCTCGACACCGTGATGCCCGGCCTCGCGCTTTACGACTTTGGCGACATGGTGCGCACCGCCACCAGCCCGGCGCTGGAGGACGAGACGGACCTCTCCAAGGTCCGCATGCAAATGCCCATGTTCGAAGCCTTGGTCCTGGGGTACCTTTCGACGGCCGGCGAGTTTTTAAACGAAGCGGAAAAAGCGCACCTCGTCTTTTCCGGGAAGCTGATCACCTTGGAAATCGGAATTCGATTTTTAACGGACCACCTGGAGGGCGACGTCTACTTCAAGACCAAACGCCCCAACCACAACCTCGACCGGTGCAGGACCCAGCTCGCACTGCTAAAAAGCATTGAGGGTCAGGAAGCGGCCATGCGGGAATTTGTGAAATCAATATGAAGATTCTGATTACCGGAGGAAGCGGATTCATCGGAAGCCATGTGGTGGAGCACTACCAAGGGCGGGCCGAAGTCGTCGTTTTGGACAACCTTCGCAGCGGGCATCGCAAAAACCTGGAAGGGCTCAAATGCGGTTTTGTGGAGGGTTCCATCCTGGATCAGGCACTCCTGGACGAGTGCATGGACGGAGTGGATTACGTGTTTCATCTGGCTGCACTCGTCAGCGTGCCGGAGTCGATGTCTCTGCCGGGCGAAGCGGTGGATATCAATGTCCGGGGGCTGCTCACAGTCCTCGAATCCGCCCGCCACCACGGGGTGAAGAAACTTTGTTTTGCGAGCTCTGCTGCCATCTATGGGGAAAACCCCATCCAGCCGAAGGTCGAGACCATGACGCCCGACCCGAGAAGCCCCTACGCCATCACCAAGCTGGACGGGGAATACTATTGCGGCCTCTATGCCCGCGAGGGCTGGCTCTCGACCGCGTGCCTGCGCTTCTTCAACGTCTTTGGGCCGAGGCAGGACCCGAACAGCGCCTATGCGGCAGCCGTCCCCATTTTCCTGCACCGCGCAAGGCACGATGAGCCGATCACGATCTATGGCGATGGAGGGCAAACCCGCGACTTCATCTATGTGAAAGACATCGTCGGGGCGCTCGCCTTCGCAGCCGAAACTCCGAAGCTCGAAGGGGTCTTCAATGCCGGATATGGCACAGCGATCACCATCGCCGAACTTGTCGAAGAAATTATGAAACTCACCGGATCGCATTCGGAAATCCGCTACGAGCCGGTGCGTTCCGGAGACATCCGCCACTCGACTTCAAACGCCTCAAAATTGCGCGAGGCCGGATGGATCCCGGATTTTGATGTGCCAAGCGGCCTCAACCAAATCATTTGCCCAGACATGGATCCAAACACCAGCCAAGCAGCCTCCCCGCGAATTATTTGCTGAGGTTCGCCAGGATTTCTTCCGTCAATTTTTGGACGAGGGCCTCGACATCCGCGCCGGTCTGCGGGGCGGGCATCGGGTTGAAAGGGGTGACCGGGGACGAGCACCCGTGCTGGCCGCACATCTGATCCCAGGGATCGACTTGGCTCAGCTCGGCATTTTTGAGCTCGAACCGGTTGTCGGGAAGCCCCATGCCCTTTTTCATCTGGAGCAGATCGCCAAGCTTCTCCCCGGGGATCGAAGCTGATCCCGGCAGGGCCTGGGCCAGGATGACCGTGCGGCAGTAGGCATCGGTGATCTCCATTTTGAAGTAGGCATCCTCAACGGATTTCCCCCAGCAGATCACGCCGTGGCAGCCCATGATGATCGACTGGTGCTGCGGGGCGAGCGGGCGGATGCTCGCGGCGATTTCCGGAGACCCTGGGGTCTGGTAGCCTGCGACAGCGACCGTTCCGACAAAAACCTCCAGCTCGGGGATGAGCCGCGCGGGCGGCTGGAGCTCCTTGATCGCAAATGCTCCGGCGTGGCAGGGATGCGCGTGGCATACGGAGGCTGCCGCAGGTGTGGTCTCGTAGATTGCTGCGTGCGTGGTGAACTCGCTCGATCGCTTCCATGTGCCGGCGAGCTGGGTGCCCTTGATATCCACTAGGCTCATCATTTCAGGGGTCATGAACCCCTTGCTGACGCCGGTGGGAGTGATGAGAAAACGGTCCGGGCCGATGCGGGCGGAGATGTTGCCCCCATTGCCGTCGCAATACTCGCGCATCCAGATCCGACGGCCGATGTCGCAGATCTCCTTTTTAATCCTCTCGGCCTCCGGGGAATGGAAAAGCCTCTGGTCATCGGTTGATCCGGCAGCGCCCCCTGACGGAGCTCCCGCAGCGGCCGGAGCGGCGGATTCGGCATCGAAGACCACCTTGATTCCGGCCTCGGAGAAGATGTCTTTTGCTCCAGGGGTGAGGCGGGTTTCACGGTTGTAGCGAAACTCGGCAGCCCCGGATTTCACGAAGGCTTCGGCGTCTTTTTGTGCGAATAGTTTCATGGTTTATTCTTGGTAAAAATGTTCGTCCACGAGGGCGGCGCAGTACGCGTCCACCGGCGTGGGCTTAGGAAATGGGCAGGCGGCCTCGCGGCCTTCGCTGATCGCAATGTGCTGGCCGATATTCGCGCCGAGCTCGTCGAAGACAACAATCGCCGGAGCAAACGCATCCGCGCCCCGAAACGTCGCGGCCGTCCACGGCAGAGCGAGCAGCAGGCGCTCGCCCTGAAATTTGTTATTGCGGACCGAAAGCGTGACCCGGCCGATGACCGTTCCCATCCTCATCCTGCGAGGCTCCCTTCCGGATCGATGATTCCGAGGACCGCCCATCGGGCAGGGCTGAGATCGTCTCCCACCATCTTGCGGGCCTCGCTGCCGTCGCTCGAGATCAGCACCTTCTGCCCGATTGCGGCGCCGAGGTTATCCAGGACGAGCTGCGGGGCGAGATCCGGGGAATCCGGCACAGCAATCAGAAGCCTCCAGCCGCTGAGGCTGGAGTGCTTGGTCGTGCTGGTCGCATGCCCGCGGATCGTCGCGGTCCTCATCAGTAGAGGTTCAGGTTTTCGACCATGACGCACCGGCGCGAGCGGGTGAATGTCATGGGCGTGGTGACGCCTTCTCCGGTTGGCGTGGCGATGCTGAAGCTGAGAAAACCTTCTCCTCCGAGCCCGAGGCCGGTCATGCACGGGCCATTCTTGATAAAGAGTGTGGTATCGATTTCCTGGGCCATCTTCGTGAGGTTCCGGATGTTCTGCGAGTGCATGATTCCGGTGTGCTTGTAGCCGTGCTCCGCCTTGATGGCCGCCTGGATCGCGGCATCCACATTTTGCACGCGAACGATCGGGATGAACGGCATCATCTGCTCCTCCTGGACAAAGATGTGGTCCTCCTTCGTCTCGCCGAAGAGGAGCTGCGTGGAGGCGGGGACGTCGAGGCCGATCGCCCGGGCGAGCACGGAGGCATCGCGCCCGACGAAATCGCGGTTGACGACCGGATGCGGGCATCCAGCACCTTGGCCCGCAGGGAAGACAAACGCTTTTTCCGCGAGCAGCTCGACCTGCTTTGCGTGAAGCTGGACGGCCCCTGCCCTGCGGAGCGCGTCCATGAGCTTGTCGGCCACCGAGGCGACCACAAAGACCTCTTTTTCACCGATGCAGAGGAGGTTGTTATCGTAGGATGCCCCTTGGATAATCGAGCGGGCCGCCTGGTCGAGGTCGGCGGTTTCGTCCACGACGACCGGAGGGTTTCCCGGTCCGGCGCAGACCGCACGCTTGCCGACCTTCATCGCGGCGGCGACGACGGCCGGGCCGCCGGTCACGCAGAGGAGCTTGACGAGCGGGTGCTTGCACAGCAGGTCAAACGTCTCGAGCGTCGGCTTGACGACCGTGGTCAGCAGGTCGGAGATCCCGGTCTCGGCAAAAATCGCCTGGTTGTATTCGCGGATAGCGATAGCAGCGCACTTGGCGGCGGCGGGGTGCGTGTTGAAGGCGACCGCGTTGCCGGCGGCGATCATGTTAATTGCGTTGCCCGTCAGGGTGGGGACGCTGTGGGTGGACGGCGTCACCGCCCCGATGACCCCCCAGGGCGCGTGGTCGATCACCGTGAGCCCCGAGTCTCCGCTGAACGCCATGCGGTCGATCATCTCGACTCCTGGGACGAGGTCCCCGCAGATCTCAAGCTTCTCAATCTTGTGGTCGAGGCGTCCGATCTTCGTCTCCTTAAACTCGATCTCGCCCCACTCCTTCGCCTTCTGAACGCAGAGCTTGCGGATGACTGCGATCGCCTTCTTGCGGGCGGTCATGCCGCCGGCGCGAAGCTTCTCAAACGACTTCTGGGCCGCCTCAACGGCAGATCCCATGTCGTCATAGACGCCGAATCCCGACGGCCCGGAGGCCGCCGCAGGCGGGGCCTGGTTCTTCAGCCGGGAGAGAACTTCGCCGACCACTTTCGCCACAAGTTTTTCGTCAATCGCTGCCATAATTTTTGTTTATTGAGATTTGTACAAAACGGTTTTCCCCAGGTCGACGGCGTCCACGATCCCGACGATCACGGCATCCACCGGCGATTCCTTATCATCCGCCGCGAGGCGCGCCGAGCTGCCCTGGACGACGAGGACATAATCCCCTGCCCCGGCCCCAAGGCTGTCCACCGTGACGAGGGTCGAAGCTCCTGGCTTCAGCTCCTTCGCCGCAGGCGAGTCAATGACAAGCGGGCGCACGACGAGAAGCTTGCTCCCCGTCATCTTGGGGTTTTTTTTCGTGGCAACGACGCTGCCTTCGACGCGGGCAAGAATCATTTGGCTTTCGGCAGCACCGCGCCAAGGTCGTTGTGCGGGCGGGCGATCACGCTCACGCTGATCACTTCCCCGAGCGACTGCGCGGCGATTTTTCCAGCTTCTGTGGCGGCCTTGACGGCGGCGACATCCCCGGATACGCAGGCCGTGACCATCGCATTTCCGACCTGAACCATCGGGCCGATGAGCTCGACGTTGGCAGACTTGAGCATCGCGTCCGTCGCCTCGACGAGGGCGATCAGTCCGCGGGTTTCGATCATTCCGAGTGCTTGCTGTGACATAGTTTTTATTTTGGTTGGGTTGGTTTACTTATTTAATGGAAATTTGGTTCGTTCAGCTTCTGCCAGGCGTTCCTGGCGATGATGATCTCCTCATTGGTCGGGAGGACGCGCACCTCGATTTTTGAGGTGGGCTTCGAGATGATGCCCTCGGTGCCGCGGGTTGCGGCGTTGGCGGCCGGGTCGAGCTCGAGGCCGCAGAAGCCGAGGTTGGCGCAGACGGCGGCGCGAAGGTCCGGATTGTTCTCGGCAATTCCGGCGGTGAAAATGAGGACGTCCGCGCCGTTCATTTCCACGAGGAACTGCCCGAGGAATTTCCGGATTTGAGCGATGAAGACATCGAGGGCGATCCTGGCATTGGCGCTGCCATTCGCGGCGGCGGCAAGAAGATCTCGCACGTCGCCGGTGGCGAGCCCGGACATCCCTTTGAGCCCCGACTCGGTCGTCAGAGCCTTTTCCACGGCGTCCAGTCCCAAGCCGAGGTCGCGGGCGAGGTAGATCAGGGCAAAGCAATCGAAGTCGCCCACGCGGTTGTTCTGAGGAAGCCCGCTCTGGGCTGTCATCCCCCAGCTCGAGTTGATGGCCCGCCCGTTGACGACTGCGGCAATGGACGAGCTTCCTCCGAGGTGGCAGGAGATCATGCGGAGGTTGTCCGTTCCGCGGATCTCGGCGCATCGCCCGGTGACATAGCGGTGGCTCGCCCCATGGAACCCGTAGCGCCGGATGCCGTAGCGCTCCTCCCATTCAAGCGGGACCGGGTAGCGGTAGGCGCTCGCCGGCACCTCGTCGTAGAACGCGGTTTCAAATGTCCCGATGCAGGGAAGCCCCGGGTAGAGCCGGTTGAAGAGCCGAACCCCTGCAATATACGGAGGGTTGTGCGCGGGCATGAGGGTGTTGAACTCCTCCATCGCGCGGAGCACCGGCTCGCCCATCATCTGCGTGCCGGAAATCCCCTTCGCCATCACGGGCTTGAATCCCACCGCAGCCAGGCCGTCAAACCCGCCCATCTCGGACTCCAGAAACCGGATCGCCGCAGCATGGTCGGGAAACGCCGCCGATCCGCTTTTTGCGTCCCCCTCGCCCACCGTGATGCTGAATGGGCAATCTGCCGACCCGATCCGCTCGACTCCGCCCTTCGCGAGCACGCGCTCGGACGGCATCTCGAACAAGCGAAACTTGAACGAGGTGCTCCCGATGTTGGCGACGAGGATTTTATTGTTCACGGGTCTGCGCTGCTTGGTGCCGGAGCGGGCGCTCCGGCAAGCCGGGCGGATTACTTGGCGGCGGGCTTCGACGCGAGAAACTTGCCGAGCTTCGTGAGGTCCTCGTGCGGGCGAGGGATCACGTGGACGGCGACCACTTCGCCGATCGTGCTCGCGGCCGTCGCGCCGGCCTCGACCGCAGCCTTCACCGCCGCCACCGAGCCGCCGATGAAGACGGTCACGTTTCCAGAGCCGACCTTCTCCCATCCGATCAGCTCCACGTTCGCTGCCTTGAGCATCGCGTCCGTCGCTTCGAACTGCGATACGAGGCCTTTAGTTTCGATCATTCCAAGTGCTTGATTAGCCATAATATTATTTTTCGATGATTATTGAAAGCGAAGTGCGGAAGGAGGGGTTTCTGACCGGGGCGGGATGATCCCCGCCTTGCGGACCGATGGGCCCTTCCGACTCCATTGTTTGTTTCTCAGGCGGTGAAGAACTTCAGAAGCTCCGGCACCGGCCGGGCGATGACGTGTGAGGCAACAAGGTTGCCGACGCGGGTCGCCGCTTCCCGCCCGGCTTCGACGGCGGCCTTGACGCTGCCGACATCGCCCTGGACGATGGTTGTGATCAGGGCTCCACCGATGGGGATGGATTTGATCAGTTGCACGTTCGCGGCTTTGATCATCGCGTCACTGGCTTCCACCAGGCCGACATATCCGCGGGTTTCGAGTAGTCCGATTGCTTCGCTCATTGTGTGTTTTGGTTGTTGGTTAGGATTTGAAAAGCTCCACCTTGGTGGCGTGTTCGAGATCGCAGGCGTTCGCCTCGTCGGTGTCGATATGCACCTCCAGCTTGAACGTGGGGTCCACACGGACCAGCAGGTCGTCAAAGCGCGTGGAGCAGCCTTTGGCCGTCACGTTCAGCGTGATGAGGTCGAGGTGCTTGACCCCATAAAAAATCGCATCGGACGGCGACATGTGGACATGGCGCGCCGCCCGGATCACCCCGTCTTTCATCTCAAGAAACCCTTTCGGGCCCATCAGGTAGGCTCCGGGCGTTCCCTCGATGTCCCCGGACATCCGAATCGGCACGTCAATCCCGAGCTGCACCGCATCCGTAAAAGCCAGCTCGATCTGCGTCAGGTTCCGGCAGGGGCCAAGGATCCGGAGGTTCGGAATAATCCTCTTCCTCGGGCCGACCAGCGTGACCGTCTGCTGCGAGGCAAACTGGCCTTCCTGGTAAAGCATCTTGTGCACGGTCAGCTCCGCCCCCTTCCCAAAAAGCACCTCCACATTCTCCGGAGAAATATGCATGTGCCGGGCCGAGCTGTTCACCAAAAGCGTCGGAGGCTGTGAGGAAGCCACCGGACGTCCGAGCTGGCGGAAAAGCACCTCGCGAACAAGCGACTCAACAACGGATCGGGTGGGAAAATCGGTGGAGGCCATCAGGGGACAAAAGAAATTAAATGACTGGATCCAGTCATATCTTTTTTTAAAAAACCGTCAACATGTTTTTTGGGAAAATATTTTTCCTTGGGCGAGGTCACAGGAAATGAACCGGGAGGGAGGGGATGGGGTTAAAGTCCGGGAGGGAGGTGGAGGCGTCGCAGGAGAGGGTGCGGGGGAATCCCGGAGTGATCCCTGCGGCCTGAAGCTTGGCTGCGGCGGCATCGGTGAGGAGGGTATCCACATCATCCCATTTTTTGAGAAGGAAAGGGGCCGAGGCGCCAATTTTTGAGGAGTCCAGGCAATAGATGACCCTTGTGGAGCGGCGGGCCGCAACGAGCTGCTGCTGGACGATGGCCTCTTGGGAGTTCCATATTCCATGCTGGTCAGCGGCCTCGGCCGAGAGGAATGCGGCGTCGAAGCTCCAGAATTTGAGGCTGCGCAGGGCGGTATCGCCAAGGAGGACGGACTGGCGGCCGAGGAGCTGCCCGGCCGTGAGGAAAACGCTGAGGCCTGGCACCGAGGAAAGAAGCTCGCCGACAGGAAGGTTCGAGGTGACGATAGTCACCTGGGAAACCCCGAGCTCACGAAAGGCCTCTGCGAGAGCGAAAATCGTTGTCCCGGAATCGAGAAAATACGTCCCGCCCGGGAGCAGGAACCGCGCGGCGGCAACGGCGACCCTCGACTTCCCGCGCGCCCCATCCGCCTGCCGCTCGTGGAATGATGGAAATCGCTCATTAAACTCCGAGAGGGCACCGCCGTGGGTGCGCTTGACCTTGTTCCTGCTGGCAAGCATGGCGAGATCCCTGCGTGCGGTGGCCTCCGAGACGCCAAGGTGGCGGCAAACCTCCTGCACCGGCAGGTAGCGGTGACGCTCCAGCAAAGCCGAAAGCATTTCGCGCCGCGCCTCGACAACATGAATGGGAACCCTCATTCCGTCCGAGGATCATGAGCGCGGATTTTGACAAAATCAACAGCCAAGAAAAAAGACCCGTCCGGCGAGGCGGCTCCTAACCCGGATAAATCACAAGGAGGCGGGTCAGATCGCAGAAGATTTTGACTGTCAGCGGGTGCCGCCGACCAAGGCAGATCCACTGTGATCTGGTGCGGGAGGTGGAACCCGCTGGCGGGCAAAAGATTCGCGAGATGGGCTGTTTCATTGTGATTTTTTCGGGCTAAGGGCGGAAAATGACAGGCCTCCCGGTGGCTGGGGGCAGGAGGATCGTCGCAAAGTTCGTCGGGAGCTTCGTTGAGTTTGAGGGGAATTCATTTTCGACTACCAAGGAGAAAAACGCATTCGTTCCGCCGTAGGGTGCGCCATTGGTCATCGGCGGCAATTTGAGCATCTGAAAATCCGTGATACCGTTCGGGCGGAAATAGAAGGACACCCAGTCGTAGCTTTGCCCGGCGACCTTGCTCGAGCCCTTGCGGTCGAACAACGTGTCGGCCGCGAGGTCCGTTAGCAACCTGGATATTTGATTTGTCGCGGGATCCCCCTTGGGGATTATTATGGTCTGGGGAAGATAACTAGTGCGGCCCTGCTGGCGGAGCAGGCCCTGGGACACCCATGCATCATATTCGGAGGGCGTCCCGTAATACGGCGAATCGCCGACATAGAGGCTGATGGCCTTGTAGCGCTCGGATCCCGGAGTTTCCAAAAAACGAACCTGGACATATTTGTTTTTTGAAACGGCGATCTGCCGGGCTTCATCGAGGATCCCCTGCACGTTGCCGACCGTCGTCGTGAGCCCAAGGCTGTTTCCGCTTCGCACGAGAGCGGAGCCCCCGACGCCGAGCAAAATCGCGATGACCGCGATGACGACCAGCAGCTCGACGAGGGAAAATCCGTTGCGGGGTGGGAAGGTCTTCATCGGTCGGTCCATTTTGCGCCGTGCATGGCGATCCCGGTTCGGAAGATCCGATAGCTGACCTGCAAGGAGGCCAGGCCGGCCTCGAGAGACTTGATGTCATCCTCGAGCTGGGTGGGATTTGTGAAAAGCGTGTCCAGGTTCACCGCCGCTTTCACTGTGGCATTGGCAAACGGCGGAGACGAGCCGTCGGCCCCGCCATAAAGCTGGGCGAGCCTTTGCGCGGAGGGCTCATCAATCGAAACGACGACGAGCTCGATGAGCGGAGGGAGCTGGTTGCGAAGGCGCGGGTCGTAGCTCCTCCCGCCATTTTTAGCCAAATATTTGGAATCCTCCCACCCGCGGCTGTCATAGGAAAAATTCTTTGTCAGCTCGTCGGCTTTTGCCACCTCGCCGAGATCGTTTTTTTGGAAGGGTGAGAGCCTCGGAAGGAGGGCCATCGTGATAATATTTTCCGCAAGCGGCTGCTTCTCCAGCAGGGGCTGTAAAGAATCTTTAGGCGGGGTCAGGATCAACTTGCTCAGCCAGTTCAAGTCATAAACATACTTGGCGAGGTTCGTGCCGGCATCGACCTCGCACGTGCTTTCGTAAATGCCGTTTCTCTCGGCCGGCTGGGCGACCTCCATGAGCCGGTAGCGGCAGCGCGAGGCCACCAGCGAGCTCACCGCGCCCGGCTTGAATGCGTCGTCATTTCCAAATTCGATATAGTAGCCGAGAACGTTCAGAAGGCTGGATTTCGGACGGTTGTCCTGGGCCTGGACAAAGCTCGTCGGCGCCTGAAAAAACACGGCCTGCCCGATGGGCACAGGCCCGGGGTCGTCGGGCTTGTCAAGCAGGGAGATATTAGCATAGCCGAACAGGTCCGCCGCCCGGCCCGTGAGGAAATGCAGCTCCGACATCCGGAGGTATTGCGTTGGCACGCTCGTCCTGTCGATCGTTCCGCTGCTGGGCTTGAACGAGGGGTTGATCAGCGGAACCGGGTTGCCGTAGCTGTCGGCATAGCTCAGATATGTGGCAAGCGTCGCCTGCGAGAGGTTCCTGCCCATCGACTCGAATGCCGCCCTCGCGGCCACGAAGGCCCCCGCCCGCCCGGAACTCGATTTCCAGGATTTTGAAACGGCCGAAAACATCTGTCCGATCAGCACCATCATCAGGGCCATGACAGACATGGCCACAAGCAGCTCCAGCATCGTAAATCCTCTCAGCCTCCTCCAGACAGCAAAAGGTTTCATTGGGGGATCAGATGCCATTGTCCGAGATGAACAGGGTGACGCGCGACAGCGACCGGCCGCCCTGCACCGAAGAAATATCAATGGTCACAGGCTTGAGGGAGGCATTTGTGGCGTCGAACATCGTCGTCCCGCTCAGGATGCTCTCATACTTCACGCGAAAGCGCGCTTCGCCCTGCGTCCCAACCTCCAGCCCCTGGTCGCTGAAAAAACGCTCCGTTCCATTCCGCGCATCAATCGATGCATACGGGGCCTGCGCGAGCTCGGCGCTGATCACGCGCACGATGTTCGCCCGGCAGGTCGCGTCCATCGCATCGCGATAGTTTTGCAGCCCGACCGGAAGCACGCCGCACAGGGCCATGAAGGCGAACGCCACGATCCCGAGCGAGAGCAGCACCTCAATGAGCGTAAAGCCTCCATCCCTTGCAGAAAAAAAGACGCCCGGAAAAAACCTGTTCCGGTTCGAGGCTGAATGGGGAAAAGGGGGGATCATGTCGGAGGCGACCCGTTGGGAACGTTCACGCACCCTAAGGAATCCGTAGCGGAAAGCAAGCCATTTCGCACGGCGCAGAGAATTTTCTCTATTGCGCGCGGCGTGGCGGAAGATCACAGTATTCGGCATGGGCACTATCATTCTCGGGATTTTTCTGGCGGCCGTTGCGGTGATTGTCGTGGGCGGGCTCTATGTGATCGGGCGATACAACGGGCTGATCGCGCTGCGGAACCGCTTTAAGAATGCGTTCGCGCAGATTGATGTCCAGCTAAAGCGCCGGTATGACCTGATCCCGAATCTTGTCGAGACGGCGAAAGGCTACATCCAGCATGAGCGGGGGACGCTCGAGGCGGTCACGCAGGCGCGCAACCTGGCGCAGGCTGCCGGCGGGCGCGCGGCCGCGAACCCCGGCGATCCGCAGGCGATGCGGGAACTCGGCGGCGCGGAGGCCGGGCTCACCGGGGCGCTCGGGCGGCTGCTCGCGGTGGCCGAGGCCTACCCCGACCTCAAGGCCAACCAGAACATGATGCAGCTCACGGAGGAGCTCACCTCGACGGAAAACAAAGTCGCCTTCGCGCGGCAGGCCTACAACGACTCGGTGATGACCTACAACACGAGCCGGGAGGTTTTTCCGACGAACCTGATTGCGGGGATGTTCAGCTTCCAGGCGGCCGAGCTTTTCCAGGTTGACAACCCCGCGGAGAAGCAGGCGCCGAAGGTTTCGTTTTCATGATCTGCCCGACGCGATCCGCGTTTGCGGAACTGGCGACCGCCTCGCATGTTGTGCCGGTCTGGACGGAGATCGTTGCGGACGGCGACACTCCGGTTTCCGCGTTTGCGAAGCTGGGCGGGGACGCGCCATCGTTTCTGTTTGAGTCCGCAGAGCAGAACGACCAGGTCGGGAGGTTTTCCTTCATCGGTTTCGGGGCGCGCGCGACGTTCACCGCCTGCGGGAAATCGGTAACAGTGTCCGAGGGGGGGCGCTCGGAGACCCGCGATGCGGCGCGCGACCCGCTCGACGAGCTCGAGCGGTGGATGGAGAGATACCGGGGGGCTTCGCATCCGGACTTTCCGCCGTTCTGCGGCGGAGCGGTCGGATACCTCGGCTACGATTGCGTGCGCTGGTTCGAGCCCACGATCCCCGCACCTCCGAAGGACGAGCTCGGGATTCCCGACATGTTTTTTCAAGTGACAGAATCCGTGGTGATCTTCGACCACAAGCGCCGGAGGATCCGGATCGTCGCCAACGCGTTTATTGATGAGCTCGGCCCGGAGGCAGCCTACGATGCGGGCTGCGCGCGGATCGGGCGGATCCTCGAGGCGCTGCGCCGCCCGCTGGCCTTCGATCCGATCTTCACCGGCACGACGCCGCCGGCGGCCGGATGCACATCGAACACCACCCGCGAGGAATACCATGGGATGGTCCGCAAAGCGCAGGAATACATCCTCGCCGGAGACATTTTCCAGATCGTCCCCTCGCAGCGGTTCGAGACGGAATTTTCCGGCGATGCGCTCGACCTCTACCGCGCGCTGCGCTTTGTGAACCCGTCGCCGTATATGTTCTGCCTCCGATGCCCGGGCGGCTACTCGCTCGTTGGGAGCTCTCCGGAAGTCCATGTCCGGCTTACGGGCACGCTCGTCGAAATCCGCCCGATTGCCGGCACGCGTCGCCGGGGCGAAACTCCCGGCGAGGATGCCGCCAACGCGGAGGAGCTGCTCGCCGACCCGAAAGAGCGCGCGGAGCACCTCATGCTCGTCGATCTGGCCCGCAACGATGTCGGGCGGATCGCCGAGTTCGGTTCTGTGAAGGTCACGGATTTCATGACGATCGAGCGCTACAGCCATGTGATGCACATCGTCTCGCACGTGTCCGGAAAGCTGGCGGGCGGGCGCAGCGCGTATGATGTCATGCGGGCGACGTTTCCGGCCGGGACGGTTTCCGGCTCTCCGAAGGTCCGGGCGATGCAGGTTCTCAGCGAGCTCGAAAAGAGCAAGCGGTGCTCGTATGCCGGCGCGGTCGGATATTTCGGGTTCGACGGGAACCTCGACTCGTGCATCGCGCTCCGGACAGTGCTTCTGAAAGACGGCCGCGCCTACGTGCAGTCCGGCGGCGGAGTCGTCGCGGACTCGACCCCCGAAGGCGAATACCAGGAAACCGTCAACAAGGCGATGGCCGGGATGCGCGCGATCGACCGCGCCAAAAAGGACGCATGATCCTCGTCATAGATAACTACGATTCGTTCACCTACAACCTCGTCCAATACTTTGGCGAGCTCGGCGAGGAGGTTCTCGTCAGGCGAAACGACGCGATCTCGGCCCCGGAAATCGAGGCGCTCGCTCCGGCGCGGATCTGCATCTCGCCCGGCCCCTGCACGCCGAACGAGGCGGGGATCAGCTGCGAGGCGATCCGGCATTTTGGCGGCAGGGTTCCGGTGCTGGGCGTGTGCCTCGGCCACCAGTGCATCGGGCAGGTGTATGGAGGCGAGGTCGTCCGCGCGGGGCGGCTGATGCACGGGAAAACCTCCCCGATCCTCCATGCTGGAGAAAACATTTTTGCGGGCCTTCCGAACCCGTTTGAAGCCACCCGCTACCACTCGCTCCTGGTGAGGCGCGAGACGTTGCCGGGCTGCCTGAAAATCACGGCCGAAACCGCCGAGGGCGAGATCATGGGCCTCGCGCACCGCGACCTCCCGGTCTTTGGCGTCCAGTTCCACCCGGAATCAATCCTCACCACCGAAGGAAAAAATCTTCTCCGGAATTTCCTGCGGATTTCCGCCTGAGCCGATGCGGCGGGGCAAAGGCGAGGAGGAGAAGCTGGCGATCTGCGCCGTGCGAGAGATTTATGCCGAGCTCGCCCGGCGGCCACAGGAGCGCGCCTGCACGCACCGCACGGAATGCTGCAGGTTTCAGCTCACAGGAAAAACTCCGCACCTCACGAAGGGGGAGGCGATGGTTGCGGCGCAGGCATGGAAATCGACCGGGAGAAAATCTCTTCCCGAGCGGGCAGACGGCGCCTGCCCCCTGCTCCACCCCGAATCCTCCCGCTGCCTGATCTACGCATCCCGCCCGTTCGGGTGCCGGACACATTTTTGCGCGGCCGCCGGGGGGCTCGCCCCACGCCGGGACGTTGCGGATCTCATCCGGAGGCTCGAGGCGGTCTCCCTAGGCCTCGGAAGCCGCGAAGCCCGCCCGATCGCCGACGCCCTGCGAGCGTGCCTCTGATCCGCTTGCCTCAGCACCCCTGCCTGCAACTCGGAAACGGGCCTGCGCCGGAACCGCAGAGCCAAGGCCATCGCCGCAGCGAGCGCGTTTGCTCACCTTTTCTCCGGCAGGCCTTGCCAACGGACGAGGCACGCACAGGGCTGAAAGCAACTCCTCAGGAGGCCCCTTCCGGGCAGGAAGCCGGCCGCACGCGGAAGATTTTTTCATCCGGCGAGTGCTCGAGGATTCGGCCGGGCTCGAGGATTTGGAAACGCTCTTCGTCCCACCGTCCGCCAAGCAGGTCAGCCAGCAGGGAGGGATCTCCCGGGATGCGTTCGAACTTCCAACCGAGCTCTGAGGCGGCGCTTTCGGCTGCGGCAGCGTTTGCTTCGGCCCCCGGGGTCCCGAGGTCGAGGAAGACCGCTCGCCCGTGCTGGGCCCAGTTCGCCCTCTCGGACTCGATAAGGAATTCCACATCGTCAGGCTCGAACTTTTCGGAAAACTCCGCGCGAAGCGCCTCAAGCCGCCCGGGGCCAGGCGTCCGGTTTGCCTTCATCCAGCCCGGGGTAAAATAGTAGGAATCCGGACAGGCTG
Source organism: Verrucomicrobiia bacterium (assembly GCA_037127695.1). Taxonomy (GTDB): domain Bacteria; phylum Verrucomicrobiota; class Verrucomicrobiia; order Chthoniobacterales; family Terrimicrobiaceae; genus QYQL01. The sequence continues at coordinate 23,942 of JBAXXX010000039.1, forward strand.
CCTGCTGGCATGAGAACTTTTCTTTGCTCCCCATGAAGACCGTCATGCAGTCGTGGCCGCGCGGGATCACGATCCGGTGGCGCCCGGCCTTGAGCCCGGCGGTGCCGAGCCCGCAGAGCGCATAGGCGAGCGCGATGGCGGAGATGTCGTCCCGCACGTCGAGCCGGGCGATCTCCGCCTGCAGAGCTTCTCGAAGGCTGTCCGGGCGATCGTGCAGCCCGACCTCCAGGAACCGCGTCTCCACGATCTGCGGAGAGCTTCCGCCATGGAGCGCAATCTCGTCCTCAAAGACCCGGCAGGCAATCACCGCGACCCTCGGGGGGAGGTTTTTCGAGCAGCTCATCGGGGGGGCTCCAAAATATCGGAGAGGGCAGGATCAGGCGGCCGACATGAACGCATCAACCTTCGCGAGGATCTCCGCCTCGCTTCCCGGCACGCTCAGCACATCGCATTCGCTGCCGAGAATGAACGGGTGCCCGGCCGCGCGCATTTTTTCCAGCAGCTCGACGGAGAGGCTTTCCACGTCGGACACCGTGAGCTGCGGGGAATAGAACTTCTTGGTGGGAAGGTTGCCGTAAAGCACGGTGGTTTTCGGCACAAGGGCCGCGTCCTCCCAAAGGCGCCTTGAGCACCCGAGGCTCATCATCGCAGGGTCAAGGGTCGAAAACCTCGACACCATCTCGTTGGTGAGCTCGCCGCAATCATGAAAAATCAGATCGACTCCCCGGCCGTCCAACAGCCGCTTGATCCTGCGCATCGGGGACATGACATACCGGTCGAAGATCTCAAAGCTTTCCGCCAGCTGATTGGGCGAGAAGTAGACAAGGTTGGCAGCGGGTTCGCACACGATGATGGCCTTCGCTCCGGCATCCGCCTGGGCGGCGAGGTAGCTGAGGATCAGCTCCGTCCCCGCTTCCAAGCACTTTTCGATCACTCCGACCTCTGGCTCGTCCTCACCGGTCATCCCGCTTCCCGCAAGGAACACCGGGGTGATGGGGTCCTTCACCAGCTTCGTCATCAGGGAGAAGGGTCCGATGCCCATCCCAATAGGAAGCAGCGATGTCTTTGATGCCACATGGGCGATGGCCTCGCAGGTGGCGCGCATCCGGGGGGTGATCTGAAATGTCGAGGGATCCGGGGCCAGCTCAAAATGGAACGAGTCCACCTCGGCGGCAGGGATCCCGAGCCCTCCGAGGAGAGCTGCTTTTTCCAAGGTCAGATCCATCAGCGGAATCGCCAGCGGAGTACGAAACCGCTCGGCCGCCTCGGCGGCAACGCCACCGAGCCTGGCGCCGTCCAGCAGGATCTCCTCCGCATCCGGCCTGCCGTGCAGAACCAGATGCGCCCCGATCGGAGCGCGATGCCCGGAGGCGGCAAGCTCGAGGAAAAGATTCCTGCTCACTTCTTTTCTCCCAGGAGGGAGAGCGCGAGGTCCACGGCGCTGGCGGCATCGGAGCTATAGCCGTCCGCTCCGATCTCATTGGCGTAATCCTGGGTCACCGGAGCGCCTCCGATCATGATCTTCACCTCTTTGAGGCCCGCCGCACGCACGGCTTCCACTGCCGCCTTCATCGCGGGCATCGTGGTGGTCAGGAGCGCCGAGAGCGCCAGCACCGACGCGCCGTGCTCCTGCACCGCAGCAATAAACTTCTCCGGCGGGACATTCGTGCCGGCGTCCACAACTCCGAAATTTGCGCCTTTGAGCATCATGGCAACAAGGTTTTTTCCGATGTCGTGCAGGTCCCCCTGCACGGTGCCGATGACGACCGTGTGCTTCGGCTTGATGCCGGCCTGGGCAAGAAGCGGCTCCAGCAAGCCCATCGCCTCCTTCATCGCCCGCGCCGCAATCAGCATCTCCGGAACAAAAACCTCGTTGTTCTTAAATTTTTCACCGATCGCGCTCATCCCTGGCACCAGGCCCTTCTCGACGATGTCGAGCGGCTTCAGCCCTTCATCAAGAAGCGCCTGAGTCAGGGCTTTGGCATCGTTGCGTTTTCCTTTTTCAACTGCGTGCGAGAGGTCGGTGAGGTTGGTCATGGTGTGGTTGTGAGCCTGCACGCTAGCCGTTCCCCCTCGGGGAGTCTTGTGTTCCTGGCGGATTTCTTTGTGTTTTTGAGGTGGCCGGGGAACGTTCCCGGTACTGTTTGGGAGCCGCTTTCTTGAGCTTTTGGAAGACGTGCGTGAAGTAGCTTTGGTCGCAGAACCCGCAGTCGGCGGCAATCGCGGCCAGGGAAAGCTCGGTGGTTCTCAGGAGCTCGCACGCCCGGTCGATGCGGGCCTCCCGCACAAGATCAGTGAAGGACCTCCCAGTGCGTTCCTGGAGGAGCGCGGCGAGATGCGACGGCGAGGCTCCCGCCTTCCTCGCCACTTCCGACCGGGTCAGCGGGCCGTCGGATCCCTCCCGGATGATTTTCAGCGCACGGGCGACGAGCGACGGCATGGAGACGTCCTGACGGGCTTCTACGGCCTCAAAAATCCTGACGACCGACTCCCTGAGCCAGCGGGAGAGGTGCTCGTCGTCCTCGATAGACGCGAGCTCGGTGAGGTGCAGGAAGCTCATCCCCAGGACCTCCGACTGCGGCGCGCCAGCCTCGACCGCCGCGCGCGACATCATGACGATCAGCTCCAGCAGCAGGCTTTTGAGGAGCTCGCTCCTCTCCTCGCCTGCGCTGTAAATATGGACGAGAAGGAGGTTGATGATCCGGGTCGCCTCCCGCCTGTCCCCTCTCCTGATCGACGCGAGAAGCGCAGGCTCCTCATAAAGGTAGAGCTCCCGGATGCGGTCAAACGGAAAGCCGGGATTAAGAACGACAGGCGGAAAATCGTTGTGAGGCACAAGTCTGCAGAAATTTCCTCCGCAATGGCCAGCCGCCCGGCGGACCGTGCGAAAGCCGAAAGCAACCCGATCTTCGAAAAATTAGAATGCGAAGTTCACCCCGCCAAATGCGACGCTGCGGTTATATTCGAAGGCGATATTTTTCGGCGCATAGACCGAGGTGAGCTGGTAGCCGGCGCTCAGGGAGACCGTGCGGTTGACTTTGAAGTTCAGCCCGGCTGTCGCGCTGAAGATCGTCTGGGTGAACGTGCTGATCACGTTGTCCTGGTTGAAGGAATCCACCTCCAAGCCGAGCCCGAGGGTGCCGGTGATTCTTTGGGTGAACCCGTGGTTGACATCCAGACCGGTGCGGAATGTCTGGCGCTGGGTGACGTTCGTCAGCCCGGAGGGTTCGGTTCCGTAGCGGGCATTCCATGAGAGCGTCGAGGCTTGCCCGAACTGGTAGCTGAGGTTCGACTCGCCGAAGGGGCCCAGATATATCGAGTTGCCGTCCACCGGATTTTCGTTGAACCGCTGCTCGGCACCGAGGCGGGCGGTCCACTTGAAGCGTGGGTTGAAGATCTGGTCAAATCCGACAAGGGCGAAGTTTCCGAAGCTGTTCAGCCCAGCGCCGCCGACATAGATAATCGGGTTGGCGCGGTATTCGACCAGCACGGTCGTCTTCGGAAGCAGCAGCCAGCGGACGGACTGGCGGATCGTCTGGGAGATGTAGGACTGGGTGTCGTTGAGGGTCTGCTCCATGTAGCGGTTGCCGTAGATCTGGTAGCCGGTGACCGTCGAGAGCTTTTCCGTCCACTGGTAGGCGGCGTCGATGCTCGTGTTCGAGTAGATATAGTCCCCGGTGACCCTGCTCGAGCCGCCGATGATGTTGGTATCCGGCTGCGACATGTAGGCGATCGTCGTCCCGAACGAGAGCCTCAGCTTCGGGGTCGCCAGATAGGTGGCGTTCAGGGAGAACTCCCCGTTGAAGTCCATCTTGTCGCCAGGGCGGGTGTAGTAGAGAGTCGCGCCAGCGCCAAGGCTGCTCGTGAGCTGGAGCCTTGGCCCGCCGAACTCGTAGCTCACGCCGCCTGCGACGTTCGTGTAGAAGCTGGTAGTGGGGTCGGTGCGGGTGGTGAAGCAGTTGCTGTCATATCCCTCGCGCACCGCAGCGCTGAAATTCAGCGGGCTGCCAGCAAGAAACCCGAGCGGGCTCACCCCCGCGTTGTTTTCGCCGACCGGCCGGCTGCCGGTGTCGGTCGGGAAGTCCGACGGCCCCGGAGCCAAATAAAATGCGCTCCGCCCGCTGTTGTTCTGGCTCTGGGCATTCAGGACAACGCTTGGGACCAGAACGAAGGTCAAAGCCATGGCTGCAGGCAAGAAAAAACAATGATTTTTCATAAAATGTATCCAGCGTTTTAGCGCCTGCGCTTCGATTGGCAATATAATTGAAGAAAAAGTTTGTCACATTCCAGAAACAAGATTTCCGTAAGGGTGCCCATTATGGCCATCACCACCATCACACTCGGAGATCGTCAATTCCACCTCGATCGCGATAAAGCGGAGGCTGCCTTTGCCGCAAAGAAAGTCATCAACGGCCGGCAGACGATGTTTTTTAACATCCTCCCCCTCAAATATCAGTGGGCCTACGACCTGTATAAAAAGATGAAGGCCAACCACTGGGAGCCGGAGGACATCCAGATGCAGAAGGATTGCGAGCACTGGCGCGACACGAGCGGCCACATCTCCGAGGTCGAGCGATGGATCATCAAAATGGGGATCGGCTATTTTTCCGCCGCCGAGGGGATCGTGGGGGACAACATCCTGCATGTGGTCCGCGAGGCTGTGACCGCGCCGGAGCTGAAGCTCGTGCTCGGCCGCCATGCCCACGAGGAGAACATCCACGCGGATTCGCTCGTCTACATGATCAGCTCGCTCGGGATCAACCCGCACGAATGCGAGGCGATGTTCGATGACATTGCGACGATCAAAAACAAGACGGACTTCGTGGTGAGCAACAGCCGGGCGCTGCGGCGCGACACCGACCTGACGGTCACAGCAAACAAGCAGGCGCTCGCGAAAAACATGTTCCTTTTCGGGCAGTGCATGGAGGGCACCCAGTTCTACGGGCTTTTCGGAATGGTGCTCGCCCTCTACCGGCAAAACAAGTTTCCGGGCATCGGCCAGATGTTCAGCTACACCCTCCGCGACGAGTCGAACCACATCGAGCTCCTCCGCCAGCTCTTCCAGGATCTGGTGGATGAGAACCCAGATGTTTGGACCCCTGGGTTTCGCGAGGATCTGAGGGAGACGATGCGCGAGGCGGTCACCCTCGAGAAGCAGTTTATTCTCGACTGCCTGCCCGTCGCCGCAGTCGGGCTGACCGCCGAGGAGTTTACCACCTACATAGACTACATCGGCGACCGCAGGCTCGAGGGCGTCGGGCTCGAGCCGCTCAACCCTCCGATCGAAAACCCCCTCCCCTGGCTCTCCGAAATGATGGAGATCAAAAAGGAAACAAATTTTTTCGAGGGCCGGGTCACCGAGTACCGCCGCGCCGTGGACACCGGCAGCGTCTCGGACGACGACCTGTAGTCGGAAAGCTTCAGGTTTCCTGCCCGAGCGGCCCCCGCCTGCACGCTGCAACCTCAAAAGTGAAGCCTTGGAATTTCATCCCGCCCTTGACCTGAAAACGTCCGCCCTGCCGACACTGAAAATCGAACACTGAAAACTCTGCCATGCCCCGCCACATTTCCCTCGACGAAGATATTGCCCTGAAGCGGCTTGTCACCACGCCAAACGAGCAGAAGCCAAGCTTTGCCTGGAGGGAGTGCATCCTTCCCCAAGCGGACCTGCACCCAGAGATCCTCGTGGTGGGGGGCGCTGGCGGCGAGCAGCCGTTCAGCTTGGCCGCTGTGGCTGACGAGATCGGCGCAGCCTTGACCGACCTGCTTCTCTCGAGGGAGGAGAAAGATATTTTCAACGAGGAAAACCGGATGTTTGTGGCGGGGGTTGCGCGCTCGCTCACTGCCCGGCTCCTCGATCAGGTCCGCGAGGGCGGCGGGCTCAGCCTCTCGGAAAACGAGCTTTCTCTGCTGATCGAGAAGGCTCTTATCGAGAACGATGCGCACGACGTCGCCAAGAGCCTCGTCTTCAAGCGCTCGGTGCTGTCGGCGGATTCCCACAGGGCGGAGAATGCCTCCGGCCTTCAGGTCCGACTCATCCGCCGGAACGGAACGGTCGTGCCATGGATCGAGGGAAAAATTGAGACGGCCTGCCGGAAGGCCTTTCTATCGACCAAGGAAAATGCCGAGGCGGCGGCGGCGATCGCACGTGCGGTGACCGATCGGGTGCGGAGCCGCGACCAGGCGTTCGTGCATATCGAGGACGTCCAGGACCTCGTGCAGGAAGAGCTGATGAGGCACGGGCATTTCAAGGTTGCGGAGAGCTACATCCTCTACCGCGCCCAGCGCACCCGGCTTCGTGCGCCCACCTCGACCTCGCTGCCCGCCGACCGCCCGGAGCAGCAGGACTCGCTCATCGTCGTGCGCCTGCGCGGCGGACAAAACGTTTTCTGGGATGGGACCGAGCTCAAGCGCCGGATCCAGTTTGGCCTGATCGGGCTTTCCCTGAACCTGGATGCCGCGCAGATCGAGCGCGAGCTGCGCCGGTCGATCGGCACAGAGGTCAGCGAGGAAACCCTCAAAAGCACGATCATTCTTAACGCCCGGACGCTGATCGAGCGCGACGCGGATTTTGCCAAGTTTGCCGCGCGGATCATGCTCTCCTACATCTACGAGGAAGTCCTCGACTGGAAGATCCTGCGCGACGGGATCGGGGGGCTGCGGGCGGCGCACAGGAAGGCGTTCAAGAGCTACATGCGGCACGGGGTTGCGATCGAGCGGCTGTCTCCGAAGCTCCTCTCCTACAACTTCGACGCGCTGGCCGACGCCATCGATCCGACGGCGGATATGGATTTTGATTTCCTCGGCATCCAGACCCTCTACGACCGGTATCTCATCGTGGATAAGACCCGCAAGCCGGCCCGCAGGATCGAGACGCCGCAGTTTTTCTGGATGCGCGTTGCCATGGGCCTGTTCCTTGAGGAGCCGTCCGACCGCGAGGAGTGGGCGATCCGGCTCTACAACCTCTACAAGAGCCGCAGGTTCTGCTCGAGCACGCCGACGCTCTTCAACTCCGGAACCCTCCACAGCCAGCTTTCAAGCTGCTACCTCTACAAGGTGGATGACTCGATCGAGTCCATCATGCAGCGGGGCATCGCCGACAACGCCTACCTCTCGAAGTGGGCGGGCGGGCTCGGCGGCTCCTGGACCGCCGTGCGGGGCACCGGCAGCTACATCAAGGGAACCAACGGCGAGAGCCAGGGGGTCATCCCGTTCCTCAAGCTTCATAACGACCAGCTTGTGGCGGTCAACCAGGGCGGCAAGCGCCGGGGATCGGGCTGCGCCTACCTCGAGAGCTGGCACAACGACATCGAGGATTTCCTCCAGCTTCGGCGCAACACCGGCGACGACCGCCGCCGCGCCCACGACCTCAATACGGCGAACTGGGTTCCCGACCTCTTCATGAAGCGGATGGAGGCGCGCGAAAACTGGACGCTTTTCCGCTCGAGCGAGACTCCCGACCTCCACGGGTGCTACGGGCGAAAATTCGAGGAGCGCTACCTCCACTACGAGGAACTCGCGCGCGGGGGCCGGATATCCGGGCGCGAGGTGCCAGCGATCGAAATGTGGAAGCAGATGCTCAAAATGCTTCTCGAGACCGGGCACCCCTGGATCACATTCAAGGATCCCTGCAACGTGCGCAGCCCGCAGGACCACGCCGGAGTCATCCACTCGTCGAACCTCTGCACCGAGATCACGCTCAACACCAGCGAGGACGAAACGGCAGTTTGCAACCTCGGCTCGATCGTGCTCGACTCCCACATGAAGGGCGATGGGACGCTCGACCACGAGATGCTCAGCGAGACGATCCAGATCGCGGTCCGCGCGCTCGACAACGTCATCGACATCAACTTCTACCCGACCGAATCCGCGCGGAGGTCGAACCTCCGCCACCGTCCGGTGGGGCTCGGAGTGATGGGCGTCCAGAACGCCCTGTTCAAACGCGGGCTGGATTTTGCGAGCGCAGCCGCCGTCGAATTCAACGACGAGTTCATGGAGGCGATCGCCTGGCATGCCTACTCGGCGTCGAGCGACCTCGCGGCCGAGCGCGGCACCTACAGCTCGTATCTCGGCTCGAAATGGGATCGCGGGCTTCTCCCGCAGGATACCATCGACCTGCTCGAGGAGGAGCGCGGGATCAAAATTGACGTGCCGCGCGGCGGGCGCATGGATTGGGGTCCTGTGCGCGAAAAAATTCGGGCCCAGGGGATGCGGAATTCCAATGTCCTTGCGATCGCGCCGACGGCCACGATCTCGAACATCATGGGCACGACCCCATGCATCGAGCCGAACTACAAAAACCTCTACGCCAAGGAAAACCTCGGCGGGAAGTTTACCATGCTCAGCACCGAGCTCGTCCGCGATCTCAAAAAGATCGGGAAATGGGACAGCGATATGCTCGAGCAGCTCAAATACTTCGAGGGCGAGCTAAAAAATATCGAAGGCATCCCGGAGGATCTCTGCCGGAAACACCTCACAGTCTTCGGCATCCCATTCGAATTTGTCATCGATGCCGCCGCGCGCCGGCAGAAGTGGATTGACCAGGCCCAGTCGGTCAACCTATTCATCGGAGAGCCCGACATCAAGGTGCTCAGCCACATGTACCGGCGCGCCTGGCACACCGGGCTGAAGACGACCTACTACCTCCGCACGCTCGGAGCATCAAGCATCGAGGGCCCGACAACCAATGTCAAGAAAGAGCTCCGAGGGGTCGTCGCCACAGCAAAAAAGGAGTTCGACGCGGAGGAGAAGCTGGCGTGCTCGCTGGAGGCGATGCGGAACGGAGGCGAGTGCGAGGCCTGCCAATGACACGATGGTTCCTGGCTGCCACTGCGCGAGGGGCACTGGCCGCCCTGCTCACACTCGCCGCATCTCTGCCCGCATCCGCCGGGTGGAAGGTGGAGGAGTTGACGCCGCTGGGGACGCTTCCGAAAGGAGGCTCGGTTGTCCAGGCGCAGCTTTCCGATGGGCGGCTCAGCGCACGTGTCACCGCCATCCTTTTCCAGGCGCACTCCTACACCTTGCGCGTGGTGGAATGCCCGGTGCCCGGCTCGACAAAGATTGCTGGAGCGCTGGACGCGGCGGGCTGCGTTGCCGGCGTGAACGGGGGGTATTTCCAGCCGGATTTCCGTCCGGTAGGGCTCGCGATAGCGGATGGGCGGGAGGTTCACGCCTTTGAGAGAGCGAAGCTCTTGTCCGGCATTTTGGCCGTGAGGGACGGCGGCATCGAGATCGTGCGCTCATCGGAATTCAAAAGCTCTGGAGATGTCCGCCAGGCGATCCAGTGCGGCCCGATGCTCCTGGAAAAAAGCAAGCCCACAGCCGGCTTGAATGCCGAACGCCCGGCGCGAAGGACGGTTGTGGCGACCGACGGGCGCGGCCGATGGGCGCTCCTCTATCTGACCTCGGTCACCCTCGCGGACGCCGCGCGCATTCTTGCAGCCCCGGGCCTCCTCGTCGGATGGGCCCCGGCCACCGCATTGAACCTCGACGGGGGCTCGTCCAGCGGGCTCTGGGCGGCCTGCGAGCCCGCCCGCGTTTCTCTGCCGGAGTTCGGGCACGTCAGGAACAGCATCGGCATTGCTCCGAAGCAGTGAGGGAGAACGCCCGAAACCAGACGTCCGCGATCAGAAAGAAGAAACCGGAGGTCCGAGCGGGATGGCCTTTGGCGGCGGCCCTTTGAGGAAAAGCCAATCTGCCTCGAGCGTACCGAGGGCGTCTTTCCAGCCAGGGCCCTTCTTCAGCACGAGCTGCAGCGCGTCCCAGTGCTTGTGGTAGTTCAGTCCGTGGCTCCAAAGATGCCCTTCGTAGCCGCAGAGAACCGGACGCCCGAGCAGGATCGCGGGGTTGTTGAACTCCGGTTCGATCGCGATTCTTGCCCCGGCAGGAACCTGCTGGAGAACCAGCGAGGCCTCCGCAAGGTCGGAGCGGTTGACCAGCTTGTATCCGTGGCGCCCGTCAAGGCCGCCGACGAGAGACACGGCCCCCGAAAAAAAGAGGGCGGCGCAGGTTGCGGCCCGCATGGTGACGGGCCACCTCTCGATCATCTCCCAGAGGCATGGCGCGCACGCGAGCCATGCCCACAGAAACAGCTTCGTATTGTCCCATTCCCACTGCGCGAAGCTCACAAAGCAGCAGGCCAGAAACGTGAGGAGCCCGGCTCCGGCAAAGCAGAGGGCTTCCGGCTTTCGGCTGAGGGCGATGCGCCAGGCAAGAAGCAGAAGCTATGGCAGTGAGGCTCCAAAGTTCCACGCCCAGAAGCCCTCCCCTCCGCCGCCCTGCATCCACC
>JBAXXX010000040.1:0-33623 GCA_037127695.1 Verrucomicrobiia bacterium
GCGGCAGCTCTGGGTCGGCAGGTTGCGCTTCGACTGGCGGGGCCGACTGTGGGAGCGCGATCTTGCGCAGCTCATCTGCATTCGGGAGATCATCGAGATCCTTGAGCCCGAAGTGGTCCATGAAAAACTGGGTGGTTTCGTAGAGGAGCGGACGGCCGGGAATTTCCGAGCGCCCGGCGATGCGGACAAGCCCCCGGTCGAGGAGCGTCTGCATCACACCATCCACAGCCACTCCGCGCACTGCCTCAATGTTCGCGCGGGTGATCGGCTGGCGGTAGGCGATGATGGCGAGCGTCTCCAGAGCGGGAGCGCTGAGCTTTGCCGAGCGGTTCTCCGGGAAAAGCTGCCTGAGCCAAGGCGAGAAATCCGCGCGCGTGACGAGCTGCCATCCGGCCGCGCTCTCGCGCACTTCAAACGCGCGATCGGTTTCGCGATATTCCTCCTCAAGCTTGCGGATCGCCTCCAGAAAATCGTCAGTTTTTGGCTTTGCATGGCAGGTGGCGGACACGTTTTCCTTTGCGCCCTCGGCCGCGCCCTTGAAGATCGCGGACAGCTCTTTGACGGGAACCGGTTTTTGCGAGGCGAAGAGGATCGCCTCGACGATGCGGACGAGCGGGAGTTCCTCGCTCATGCCCGTGAGAAGAGAGGGGTTGTATTGTCCGCGCGGTCAATCCAGATCTCGCCGCACTGGGCCTCTTGCCGCACGCAGAGCTGCTTGAGGCGGATGAGCTCGAGCATCGCCAGAAAGGTGACGACAATTTCGGCCCGGCTGGCCACATCGGCAAAAAGCTCTTCAAAACGCATGGAGACCCCGCTCGACGTGACCTTGAGGAGATAGTCAATCTTGTCCGAGACCGTGAAGTTTTCCTCGAAGATCTCCCGAAGGTTTTCCGGCTTTTTTTCGAGCCTCTTGAGGATTTTCTGGAAGGCGTGGATCAGGTCGAAGATCCCGACCTCCTCGACGAGAAGGTTTTCCGCGGGGGCCAGATCCGGAACGACAGGCACGCGAGGAAAGAGCTTCTCCTGCAGAGATTCGATATCGCGCAGCTTCGCCGCCGCCTCCTTGAACTTTTTATATTCGATGAGCTGCCGGATGAGCTCCCACCGCGGGTCGTCCGGTTCGGCGTCCTCTTCGGCCATCTGCTGGTCCAAGGGCAGCAGCGTCCGGCTTTTGATGTAAAGCAGGTTCGCGGCCATGACGATAAACTCCCCGGCGAGCTCGATGTTGAGCACCTGGAAGGCATCCATGTAGCCTAGGTATTGCTTCGTGATGCGCTCGATCGAAATGTCGTAGATGTCCACCTCATCGCGCTTGATGAGGTAGAGGAGGAGATCGAGCGGCCCCTCGAAGACGTCGAGCTTGACCTTGTAATCGTCCACCGGAAATTACCGCCGCCTGAACCCGCGCTTTGCGGCTTCGCGCTCGAGCTGGGTCAGGTGTTTCTTGTGGTCCTTCTGCCGGGTCTTCCTCTTGCTGAGCTGGGCGGCCAGCTTGTGGACGACCGCGTCGATCGCCGCGTAGAGGTCGCTCTCTGCGTCCTCACAAAAAATGTCCGGCCCTGCAAGCGCCAGGTGAACCTTGACGACAAACGGCTTCTTTTTGTTTTGGTCGTGGAGGAGGACGATGTGCGAGGCAATGATCTGCTCTCCGTGCTCCTCAAGGTGGGTCATTTTTTCTGCAAGGAACGAATGGATCGCTGCCGTAAGCGCAATATTTCGGGGACTCAGATGGATTTGCATGAGCTCATATTGGCCCAGACTGTCGCGTCGTGCCAGAAAAAAGCGGAGGCGGTCGGACAATGGGGTGCATGACGCAAAAGTTACGCATGCCGTTTGCCTCCTCCAAGGGGGTCGGGTCGCCTCCGGCCCGATGCCGAAACCGTTCGAGGTCCAGCCGCCGCCTCCAGGCCACTGGGACGATGGTGCCCCAGCACCCTTGATAACTTTCTCGTCCTCCCCCGGAGACAAGGCCGGTTTTTTTGCGGGATTCTCCTTTCGGCTGCGGAAAAAAAAGCGCCCCGGTGTGAGCCGGGGCGCCTTGGGTTGAGAGTTATTGTCGGGATTAGTAGCGCCGTGCAGGACGGCGATCTCCGCCACCCCCGCCACCGCCACTGCCGGACTCGCGGTCTTTGGCCTCGTTGACGGTGAGCTTGCGCCCATGGAGCTCCATGCCGTTGAACTTGGAGGCGGCCGCTGCGGCACCTTCTCCATCGGACATGGTGACAAAGGCGAATCCGCGCGAGCGGCCGGTTTCTTTGTCGTTGATGAGGGCCGTCTCGTTGACTGAGCCGGCTTGGGAGAAGAGATCGTTAAGATCCGCTTCCGTGGTGTCGAAGGAAAGATTCCCGACGTAGAGTTTGCTTTTCATAGTTGTGTTTCGAGGTCTGTTCTGTGCGGCTGTTTCCGGTTGCCGGATTTAAAATCGCCAATGAGAATTTGCGGCTCTCGCCGAAAGAAAAACAACTAGCAACCTACCATGCCCCCCATAAAGGGCCTCGTTCTGAGTTTAGGAGGGCGACCGCAGGGAAGCAAGGACTATTTTTCTGATTTCTTCGGGTCCCTTTTGATGCCCTGGTGTCATTTTGACTTGAGGCAACGCGCCAGCACATCTCGGCGTGAACCGCTGAAGTGCAATGCGCCTGTCCCCCCCCTCTGTGATGGATCCTGAGGTTTTCTTGGGAACTCCTCACCTGCGGATTTCTTCGATCCGGCGTCCGGTGCACCTTTTCGTTCGACTCCCTTCCGAATCTCCAGCACCTTGTGGCCTTATGAGATTTGTTGACCAAATTCGCATCCACGCAAAAGCCGGAGACGGCGGCAACGGATGCTGCAGCTTCCGCCGTGAAAAATTTGTCCCGCACGGTGGACCGGATGGCGGCGATGGCGGCACCGGTGGGGATATTGTCCTGCAGGCCGACCATGACACGGACAATCTTGTCGCGCTTTTTTTTGAGCCTCTCATCCGTTCCGGACGCGGCGGCCATGGGAAGGGGAAAAACAAGCACGGCCGCAGCTCCCAGCAAACGATTGTTAAGGTGCCAGTCGGCACGATCATTTCCCGCGCGGGGCAGCACCACGGGGATCCCATCGAGGAGGAGCCGATCGCCGACCTCACAGAGAACGCTCAGCAGTTCCTCCTTTGCAAGGGCGGGGATGGAGGGAAGGGCAATACCCACTTCAAAAGCTCGACAAACCGTGTGCCTAGACAGCACACCAAAGGATTCCCGGGAGAAGAAGGCTGGTTTTCTCTCGAGCTCCGCACCATCGCCGACATCGGCCTCGTCGGCTATCCCAATGCTGGAAAATCGACCCTCCTTGGTGCCATCTCGGCCGCGCATCCCAAGACCGCCCCTTATCCCTTCACCACACTCCACCCAGTCATCGGCGTTGTGGACCTCCCGGAATATCGCAGAATCACGGTCGCTGATATTCCCGGCCTCATCGAGGGCGCCCACGAAAATAAAGGCCTGGGCCACGAGTTCCTCCGACATATCGTCCGTTGCAAAATGCTCCTCTTTGTCCTCGATATGGCCGGAAGTGAAGGGCGCTGCCCGATCTCCGATTACCAGTCCCTTCGCAAGGAACTTAAACGATACGACCCAACTCTCCTGAAAAGGCCATTCGCAGCGATCGCGAACAAGGCGGACATCGCGAGCTTCACTGAGAACGTTCGGGCGTTCCGCGCGAAATTTCCCAAAGTTCGCCTCATCGAGATTTCAGCATTGGAGAAGTCGGGGCTTGAGGAAATCTTTCGCGATATTTCTCTTTAGATTTTTTGGAATCATGAGGCGGAAGGTTTTCATCCACTCAAAATAATGATGCAACCTGCTACTCAGGATCATGTTGATTTGTGAATTTACTTCTTTTTGTTTACTGGATTCTTTTTTTCCGAGACCGTTTTTCTGAGGCTTCCTGATGTCTGTGGGGCTCATGGGGTAGTGAGGTGGGAGGTATTGGGAAGGTTCGCTCCTGCCCTTGGCCCCAGCGCAGGACCAGCGTGAACGGGCGGTTGGTTTGAGCGACCTCTAGCACCGGTTCGGCGTCGGCGTTTGCTCGTGCGGACACGATCAGGTCGGTATCCACATCGCCAAAGGCGAAGCGGCGGCAACCGCATCGGCCGGTGCTGGCTAGGTTCCATTGCAGCGTGCGGCTTGGAGCATCGGGACGGAGCCCGATGCCGTGTTCGATGAAAGTGGCGATGACCGGATAAGCGCCCCACCCGGCAAAATCGCTTCTCGCATTTTTTCCGGGGTCGTGCGGGTTGTGCCCCTGGCCGGGCGAGAGTTCCTCGGGTGCGAAATACTCCCATACCGTGCCGGTTTTTTCGAAAACCTTGACTCCAGTCTCCCAATAGTTGCGGCCGATTTTTCCAGCCAGCTCCGCCCTGCCTGCGGCTTCCAAGCCCTCGGTGACCATCGCATTGGTGTATGGCCATACGCCGCCCAGGTAATATTCGCCCATCGGCACGTAATCGGCCTCGTCGGCAGCCAGCGAAGGCACGCGGACCGGACGGTTGAATGTGGCCGGGTTCTCGAGCTGTGCGACCAGTCCGGCAATCTGCTCCGCCGTGGGAATTTCGGCATGCAGCGGGGCAAAGCCCATCACCGTTTTGATCTGGGTCAAATTCCCGTCGAGCCGGAGGTCGTGGAACATTCCGGTTTTCGGGTTCCACATCGCCCGGCGCACGATCTCTGCGCGGATCTCGGCCTGATTGCGGTAGGCCTGCGCCTTGGCCGGGGTGTTTAGCACGTCGGCCATATCGGCCAGCACCCGCGCGAACTTCACCATTTGCGAGGAGATATCCACCCCGTAGCCGAGCTGCAAATTGCGCGGGCTGTTATCCATCCCCGCCCAGTCGGTGATGAAGAGTCCGTTGCGGTCCTGCAGGTAAACCTCGAAGGCGCGGTAAAGACTTTCCAAGGGTCTGAAAACCCGTTCGAGGCGGGACGCATCTCCTGTGATTTTGTAGTTCAGCCACTCCGCCCAGTGAAACTTGTGATCGGTGTAGCCGTCCACCCGGCAATGCGCGGGCGGGTGCGTGGCCAGCGTCGGCCGGCTCCACTTGTAAGATCGCACGCGCGACCAGTCGCCGTGGTAGTGCTCCCAGGGGTTCTCCAGCCGCACGCTCATCGGGTCGCCTTCGTCGTTCGGCCAGAAATCCTGCCCGGTATGCTGGTTGATCTCCCGGCAGATCTCGCCCGTGTCGTGCTGGCAGGCGTAGAAGTTGTCCAGCGTCTCGATGGCAGAAAATACGCGGTGGCCGAACCGGCCGAACATCGTCATCATCGCCGAATCGTGGGCGAAGAGGTCGTCGTAAAAGTCGAAGTACAGGTGGTTGCTCACCAGCCCGCTGCCCGCCGCCGGCGAACGCATCGCCCGGATCGCCAGCTCCCAGCCCTTCCAGTAGGCATCCACCGCCGCCGGCCAAGCATCATAAACCGGATCGGGTAATTTTTCCCGCGCCCATGCCCAGCCGACCAGAGGGTGGCCGTCCCATTCTTTTTTGTCAAAATACAACCCTCTGGAATTTCGCGTGGGGAGATCAGCTTGATTTCCTTGCATGGAGATAAAAGGAGTTCAGCAGCGAGCACCTGTCGGAAGGCGTGGACGCGGCTTTTTTTGCGCTTTCGAGGTCTCCGACCACCCAGATGTTTTTCTTCGCCCGCGTGACTGCGGTGTAAAGGAGCTCGCGCTTGGCCAGCGGGCTTTCCTCGCGCGGCAAAATCGCCAGGACATCGTCATATTCACTTCCTTGGGAACGATGGATCGTGATCGCCCACGCCGGGCTGAAGTCCGGGAGCTTCGCGAGCGGAAATTGATCCAGGCCCCCGTGGCCGGATGGAAAATAGGCGGTGCTGCGACCGTCCGCATCCTGGTGGATCACACCGACCGAGCCGTTGCGCAGCCCGGTCCCGGGATCGTTTCGGTTGATGATCACCGGCTGGTTCCGGATCTGTCCGCGCCTCGAAAAAAATGTTTGGATCTCGTCGCTGGTCGCGCGGGATCCGACAAAGAATTGTCGTTGGGCCGTGAGGATGCAGATTTTCTCCAGCGCCTCGAGGGCATCACCCGGACTGCCTGCGGTGGCGACATTTTCCAAGGCAACCTGGATCCTATCGGGATATTCGGAGAACGTCAGCCAGCCCCCGTGGGTTTCGATCCAGGAAACCCCGTTGGCGGAAGCGGTCCCGCGACAGCGCTGCAGAAGTTCGGCCACGGCCTCGCCATCGCCTTCTTGCAACGCTTGCGCGAGGGTTTGGATGTCCGGACATCCCAAGAACCGGCGCGCTTCTGTCAGGTGGATGTGCGCGGAATCGAGCGGCGGCCGCGCCGCAGCCTGGGCCACTTCCGCAAAGACGTTCCCCTGACCGACGCTCTCGAGCTGGTTCGGGTCGCCGAGAAGAACCAGGCGTCCCGTTGGCGGGAAAAAGTTCATGACCGCCCGCCAGAGGTGGATGTCGATCATCGAGCACTCATCAAGGATCAAAACTGCAGGCGCGTTGCCCGCGCGGCAGGATTCGGTGCCGGGGTTGTATCCCAACAGCGCGTGGAGGGTCGAGCATCCCACCGCTTTGAGCGCCTCGGCCGTGCCGGCAAATGTGGCGGGAAGCTTTGCCAGCGAGTCTGCAACCGCGCGGCCCATGCGCTGGGCGGCCTTTCCGGTGGGCGCCGCCAACCGGATCGCCGATGCGGGAGTTCCGCTTTGGACGAGCAATGCGAGAATGCGGGCGAGGACATAGGTTTTTCCCGTGCCAGGCCCGCCGGTGATCAGGGCCAGGTTTTTTGTCAGGGCCAGGCGGACCGCTGCGACCTGCCGGTCGCCCGTCGAGGCCTGAGGAAACACGGATGCCAGCTGGCTTTCAAAATCCGGTGGTGAGGCAGAAGCGCCGGCCGCCTGCTCGATAAACCGGCGGGCCAGCTCGCGCTCCGTCTCGTGGAGCGAGCGGGATTGCAGGAACGTCTCCGCTCCCTGGCGGACGACGACCAGAGGGGATCCTGATCCGCTGGCGGCATGTCCCCAGTCTGCTGGCGGATTTTCCAGCCTGCAGGCGGTGCTCCCCCGGCTCTCCTCTTCCATGAGGCGCTTGACATGCCCGACCGCGTGATCCGGCAACCCCCACTTTGTTTTCAGCCATTCGATGTCGGCATTCATGATTCAGGGTGTGCAAAAAGATGATCCAAATCGGCAAGCAGCTCCGGGGTTGGTGCGATTTGCAGGATGCCATCGGATGACCCTGCGGCAACTCCCCGCAAAAAGACCAGCCAAGCTCCCGCAACCGGCACCTCGGGATTCAAAAAACGTCGGAGGGCCACAAGGTAAAGATGGGCCTGCAAAAAGTAATGGCTCCGCCAGGCGCATTCGAGGAGGGAGGCCTGCCGATAGGCCGCAGCGCTTTGTCCGAGCTGATTGGTTTTCCAGTCAATGACCCCCCATGTGCCATCGCGAAAGGCCAGGCGATCGAGGAAGCCGTGCAGATAGCCGTGCAGCTTCTCCGACGGGAGCGCGGCCAAAAGCCCTGCATACTCTTGGTGGCCGTGCCGTGCAAAAACCTCTGCCAGGGCGGAGGCGCTCAAGGAGGTGCCGATGGGGAGCTGAAAGTGCCATTCGGATGCTCCCCTGCGCGGGCAAGCTTCCGCGATGGAGCAATCCAAACCTGGCAGGATGGCCGATCGGAGGGTTTCCAGCATCGGGGCAACGCGCGCGCACATGGTCGGAGGAACCGGCGGCCGGGGGAGCGAGTATTTGCCCAGGTGCGTCTCGAGGGCAAGCCGGTCAACCTCGTCAAAATCCCATTGCTCGATCCAGTCGTGGATGGCCGTGCCGACCTCGGTCCCCCCCGGTGCGGTGAGGAAAGGGTTGGCCCCGCCCGAGGCTTCCGATGGCGCCGGGGGGGATTCCTCAGGTGCGTGGGGATGCTTCTCGCGGGTCAGCGCCGAGAATGAGGTCATCGCCCAAGCTTCCGGGATGGCTGGCGGCGCAAGCGGATCAAGTTCCGCAGGAGTTTCCCGGGCGGGCGGCACCCATTTCTCCGGAGAGCTTGGCGGCACGGCTTTGCCCCCGATCAACCCCTCGGCCTGGCCGGCCGCGACAAGGTCACGAATCCCTTGCCCATGCCGTTCGCCCCTTCCGGGCGCCGCGGCCTTGGCGATCCACTGGCAGAAATCCGACGCCGCGTCATCACGCAGCAGCCAGTCCATCGCGGAGGGAGGAACCTTCCCTTTGCCGCTGGTCTCGCCTGCGACCAGCCAGACTTTGGCTTTGGCCCGGGTGACGGCCACATAGGCGAGACGCAGGCGATCCTCGATTTCCGCGCGCTGCAGGGCGGCAGGGACGGTTTCGTCGGCCGTCAGCTTGGTCTCTACAAAAAGGGGAGGGCGGCCGGGGATTGCGAGCTTCTTCATGGTGTTTCCCGGCGGGGAGGGCGCCCAAAGGAAGGGGCAAAACACGAGCGGGTACTCCAGCCCTTTTGCGGAATGCATGGTGAGGACCTGCACGGCATCGGCATCGCTCTCCAAATGCAGCTGCCGATCTTCTGCTCCCGTGCGCTTGCCTGCCCGCTTGACTTCGCCAGAAAGCCAGCGCACGAGGTCGGCAGGGTGCGGCCCCACCTCGACCGTGGCGTGTTGAAGTAGGTCGGTCAGCTGCCGGAAATTGGTGATCCGGCGCTCCCCGTTTTCCATGAGGGCCAGCCGCAAAGTGATCCGCTCATCGCGGTCAACGGCTCCCAGGACTGCCGATACCCCCTGCTTTTGCCAGAGCGCCTGCCAGAGTACGAATTTTTCTGCGTCTTCCTCTTCGGCTCGTGAGCGAACCAAGGCCTGAAAATCGCGGCCCATCAGACGTGTGGCGAGCGCGGCTGGCACCAGCCCGTTGCGTCGGGGAGATTCCAGTGCGCGCAGAAGTGCGAGGATTTCGGTGGCCTCCTCCGAGGCCATAATGTCATCTCCGCCGGCGCGGATGGCTGGCACTGCCCGGAGACGGAGAGCCTCCGTCATGGCGACCGCTTCGGGATATGCCCGCACGAGCACAGCAAAATCCCGCGGCCGCACGAGATCGCCTCCGGGAGAAGATTTCTGGGAAATCAACGTGGCGCGCGCGTTGAGAAGCCCCACGATTTCCGAGGCCACGGCCGCAGCGATTCGCTCCCGCCGGCTGCCGCTCGTGAAAAAATCGGCGTCGGCATCCGGAGCGATCCATGTTTCGACACGGGGCCCGCCAGATTTTCCATCGACGCACAAGGCGACATCCCCTGAAATGCCGGAGGTAGCGGGAATAAATTCCAGCCCCTCCTTGAGGAATGACCCCGCACGGGAAAAGAATGCGTTCGCCGCCCGTACCAGCCGATCCGGGGCGCGGTAGGTTTTGGTCAAGGAAAATACCTTGTTTCCCGCCTCGGCGCGGGCTTGCAGGTAGGTATTTACATCCGCTCCCCGGAAGGCATAGATCGCCTGCTTGGGGTCTCCGATGAGCACCATCCGCTGCAGGTCTTCAGGATCCAGAAAAACGCGGCGGAAAATCTCGAGCTGCCGCAGGTCGGTATCCTGGGATTCATCGATGAGAGCGACTTGGTAGCGCGCGCGCAGGGCGGCTGCCAGGTTCGCGGCCTGCGGCCCTGCTGTCAGAGCCGCATGCAGCCTTTCCACCAGGCCATCGTAGGTAATCTGTCGGTTCGCCCGCAGGCCGGAAGCGACCAGATTCCTGACGCGCTCGAGGCAATCGATACGGAAATACCAGCCGGAACGGTCCAGCAGGGCGCACAGCTTCTGGGCGAGGCCGACGGCATCGCATTCGCCTGCTGCCATTTTGATGGCCTTGGCTTCCTTGCTCCTTGCCTCGATTCTGTTCGGACAATTCGCCATCTGACGAACCGCATCAAAGAACCCGGGGGCCTCGGGCACCGGTGCCGTCGCCAATCGTTGCAGCAGGCCTTCTCTGTCCTCGAGCACCCAATCCCCTTGGTTCCACTTGACGACTTTTTTCCAGAGCGCCCCAACCTCTCCGCATCCCTCAGCGGTGAACCCCTGAGGTGCGGAGCGGATTTCTGTGAGCACCTCGGCAAACGGACGGGGAGGGGGATCAAACTCCAATCCTGGAATAGAAAGCGCTGCTTGGACGAATGCCAAATCATCATCAAGGTTCCAGCCGCCTGCCTGCGCCAGCGCCGCGAGCAGCGGATCGGCTGCCACCTCGAGCTCCCAGATGTCGCGCAAGGCCCTCTCGGCATACTCTGCGCTATCGGTGATGAGCTCAGGAAGCACCGGTTCCCCGCAGAGAGCGCCCTCGGTTTGCAAGGTCTGCAGGCAGAAGGAATGGATGGTCGAAACCCCGAGCCGGTCGAGATCGAGCAGCGCCTTGCCAATCACCGCGCGGATTTTTTCCTCCGGGAATGCCTGCCGCAATTTGTGAAGCCCCGGATCGGATGCTGCTTCGTCGCTGCCCGGGGCGGCGTGCAGCTTTTCGAGGACCCGGCGCACGCGGTCAGCCATTTCTCCGGCGGCATCGTTGGTGTACGTCACCAGAAGAATGCGGCCGAGGTTGTCCGCCAATCCCTCCAGAAGCAAACGGGGGACAAGGTGGCTGATGGCGTAGGTTTTCCCCGTGCCCGCTCCCGCTTCGATCACCGATAGGCCCGGGTCAATCCTCGTCAGGATAAAATCAAATTCTTCGGTCATGGGAATCCTCCCCAACTTCGCAAAGGCCGGGAAACCCCATCGGCCCAGCGGTGCCATTCCTCAGGCTCCGCAAAGGGATTTCGGTCCCGCCAGGCGAGGCGGGCGGCCTCTGCCATCCCTTCGCCTTCTCCGTAGTCCTCCCGGAGCCATGCTGCGGAAGCCTTAGCCAATGCCATCTCCTCGCTGCCGGATTTTATCTTTTCAGCGGCGAGCAAATCGGAGGTGGCCAAGCCGAAGCACAGGGGACGGGTTTGGCCGAGACAAAAACCCTCCACAAGCACGCTGAGCGCCTTCCTGGCCTCTTCTGTTGGGATGGGCTCCAGAACCGTCGGCGCCTCCGGGCGCGCTTCGTCGAACAGGCGTGTCGGCCGAACATCCCCGCAAGCCGAAGCCAGCAAGGATGCGATCCAAGGCTCAAGGAAATGTCGGGCTGCCTTCATCTCGCCGGTGCGGTAAACCAGCCAGCCTTTGCCGTCGGCGGTTTGTGTGAGCTCTCCGGTCAGGCTGAGCTCCGCACCCCATTCGAAGGCCATGGTTTCGCCGATCTGGCCTTTCACTGACAGGCCCAGCGGCTCCACAAGAGCGACTTCCTGCGACCATGCCGCCCCGCCAATCTGCCCGGGCGGAAGTTCGCGGTCGGCCATCGCCTTCGCCTGGCGCCAAGGAAGGTTCGGAGCGGGTGCAAGGACCTCATGGAGAATCCCGTCTTTCAAACACCAGAGCTGGAGGCCGCCCACCTCCAGCGGCGGACGGTTGAATTCCTCATCCGCAGGCTCCTCCCATGGGAAACGGATTCCGCTGGATTTCACAAACGCGTCGGCAGGAGACTTCCAAAACCTGACCAGGGCCGGGATCGAGAGGATCCGGGTTTTGTCCGCCTCCCGGTGGGGCTCTCCGTTCCAGAACGGATTTTCTGCCGCCTCGCCCGAGAGTGCGGAGCGGCGAAGATTCCGGGCCACGCCGGCGCAGAGCGGGTCGTAGGATTGGGGCAGCTTGGCATCCTCCTGGAAATAGGCCTCCACGAAGGGCTGGAGGCGATGTTGGGTAATGAGGTTGGCGGCTCCCATGGCTGCGGCTGTTCGGAGCAGTTCGTCCACGCAGGAGGAAAACGGCTCGCTTTTGTTGCTGCGCGGGTTGCGCGTGCCGGCCGTGATAATCAGGCGGTCCTTCGGAGTGAGCAGGGCGTCCAAGAAAAGCTGGCGGTCATCGAGCCGCGGGTTGCGGTCCCAGATGCGCGGGGACGTGCGCAGGAGATCCCATGAGGGGATGCGGCTTCGCGATGGAAATTTGCTATTCTCCATCCCCACCATCACCAGCACCCGGCAGGGCAGGTTTTGCAGCTGTTTGAACCTCCCGAAAGCGATTCGACCGGTCACCCGGGCCCGCCGCGCGCCCTCCTGGCATTCGCGGGTCAACCAGTCGAGCACGGCCCCTGCGTCCAAGGGCTCGGGGCATGGCTGATCGCGCAGAAAAACGAGCAGCGGCTGGATGTCCTCCTCCGCCGACAATAGGTTCGATGCCGCCTCGATGAGGCGCTGTCCCCACTCTGCAGCCGGAACGGCTGTTTGCCATGCGAGCATCGCTGCGGCCATCGCGGCCAGCCAATCGTGAAGCCGCGCGCGCAATTCCAAAGACCCGCCCATTTCGTCGGCAACCGGCAAGACGTAGGATCCGTCAGGATACTGTGCCGCCTGGACCTCCGGCCCGAACCAGCGTCCGGCAATCAGGCGGTTTGTCGCGAAGCCTGCCCCGCCCGGCAGGTCGGCCAGCCCGTGCGTCCAACCGCTTTCCTTCACCCAGCGGCGAACCTTCTCCGCATCCGTACATCCAAGCGCAGCCTGCACCGCTGGCAGGCGGAGCAATGCCAGTACCTCTGCCGCCTCGAACCGGCCCCCGTGGGCCATTGTCAGCAAGGCCAGAATCCCTTCGCTGGCTGGCTTGTTAGACGAAGGCGTCCCCTCGCTCAGCTGCACGGGCAGAATGGGGGAGCCCTGGCCCAGCACCGCAGGAACCAGCGGGGCATAGCAGTCCAGCTCAGCGGCCACGATGTGAATCTCCTCGGGCTTGAGGCCGGGCAGCTCCTCGAAGGCCCGGAGGATTTCGTCGCGCACGACCTCCATCTCCCGCCGCGGCCCGTAGCAGGCATGCACGCGGAGGCTGCCGTCCCTGCTGGATCCCGCCACGGGTTTTGGTGCCCGCAAGCGGCGGATGTCGGACTGCAGCGCCGCCAGCAGCGAGGACGAATCCTCCGGAGCGGACGGCTCAGGCCAGCTGTCATAATTTTCATCGAGTTTCCCCAGCAGCAAAAACGATCCGACTGCATGGCGGCCCATGGATTCCACCAGGGGGTGGCTGCCGGGAATATCCATTTCCTCGGGATCGGTCTCCACCGATGGAAGCGCCTCGCGATGGTGCAAATCCCCAAGAAACCCAAGCGACGGAAGCAGCATGTCCAGGCGCACCTCCGCGCCACCCTCTGCCAACAGGCCCAGCACCTCGATGAGCAAAGGATCGAGCGTGCCTGTGCCCAGAATGAGCAGCTTCGGAAATTGCGACGCCAGACGCTTTCGAATCTCCGCGTCTTTGCCCAGCCGGGCCATTTCCAGCGCGGGGTGAGCCGTCGAAATCTCCGCCTGCAGTTTCCTCCACAGCTCGCGCTGCCAATCCTCGAGGGGAGGCAGCTTCCGGCCTTTCGCCGGGAGGTTCGCCCACCGGCGGATCATCTCCGGCCGGAAGTGACCGTATTGATCCAGCCGGTCCGCCAGCAGGCCGGCAAGGGCGAAGCGGTCGCGGGGAGACGAAGACTTCATCCCGAGGTGCTCTGCGTAATCCGCCACGTGAGGCAGGACTTTCCAGAGAAGCTGCCGTTTTGACCAAGGGCTGTCCGCGCCAGGCCCCACCGCGCGGTGGATGAAATCCTGCGGCATCAGGAATTCCAGCCCCATGCAAATTCCAAACCTATCCGCCATGCGCCGCTGCAGATGATCAGCGAAGGAAAGCGAGGGAATCACTACGGGCTGCAAAACAGGGCTGTCCGTCCGCATCAACCCGCCCGCCGCTTCCATCATGCTGTCAAAATCCTCATGCGGAACAACCGTGATTGGCACGGCTCCCACGCTACCTAGAACCACCCCGGCCGGACAACAGGAATCGGCTGCAAAAACCCGCACATCACGAGCTTGCTGAGAAGTGTGGTTTGAGGAATGCCCTCAGCCGAGGCTTCCTTTCCTGGTCATGGCGTCGGGCGAATCCCGTATTCTTCAAAGACGAAGGCAAAGTCCCGGGCGATCCTTTCTTGGGTCAGGCCAAAATATTCCAGCGGCATGACCTGATGCTTCCTCTGGTAATGGCTTTGGCTTTTCGCCCGTTCGGAAACCTGCTGCCGCAGCTCTTCGCTGACCGTGATCCCTGTAAACCCTACGATCCGGTCAAAGGCATTATTCAGATCGGACAACAGCAGCTCATAGGGGAGGACAAGCACCCGGCCCTCAGGGATTTCTTTGTTCTTTTGAAGGGTATGAAAATACCGATAAAGGTCGATCACGGCCTCGTACCGTCGTCGCGTGTAGCGCTGCAGGACATCCGCCGGAACCTTTTTCAAACCCCAGCGAAATTCGATGGTTTTATGCAGGAGGGAGAGGAAGGAAGGCACGACATGATAAGGGTTGCGGATGATATAGATGAACTTGGCGTCCGGATAGAATTCCAACATGGTCTTCAGCCGGTGGGTGGAAAAATGTGTCTGGGCGATGATCTGCTTCCTGCCGGTATACAGGATGTGGCGCTGGAAACAGCCGTGGAGAAAGCGCATGGAGCGGAAGCGGTGCTCCCGAGGTTGCTCGTCGTTCATCTGAAGCTCAGGGTGCTCCCGCTCGTCAAAGCCCAGCATGCCGATATTGAGAAACTGGCTGTCGTAAGTATGCGAAAACAGCATTTCTTCCTCTTCTGTTTTGTCCAAGACCACGCTGTGCCCGATTTCTTCCGGGATGAGTTCCGTGCGGCCGGTCTTGATGAGGAAGTTGATCAGAGGTTTGAGCAGTGTTCGGGCCGTCAGGGCCGGGAAGTAAAGGTGCCAGGTCTGAAAGGCGACGACCTCACTGCTGGCGGTGAGCAGGAGATGAAGAAACGTGGTGCCGCTTCTCGGGTGGCCGATGATGAATACCGGCCGGGCTACCTCGGTCGCGCGGTATTGCGAAAAAAAAATATGATCCGATGCCAGGGTGACAAAGGTGAAAAAACGCATGGCAGGTTCAGCCAGCAGCCATGAAAAAAAAACCCCGCTGAATCCGTAAATTCTCCAAGATACGGCGAGTGCGCGAAAATAGATTTTCAGCATAAATACGGGATATACTCCGATTTTCTCTGCGTGGGAGGCTTTTTGTGCCGACATCTCCCCGAGCCAATCTCGCTTGCGATCGATGCCCCAGCCTCAGTGGCTGGCCAATTCACTCTGCCCAATATCAGCCGGGTCAAACAACAAGAATATCCCTTCGGGCAGGGCCCGGCGAGTTCCGTCTGCCAGGATCAGGGTCGCGCTCATGCCCGCCGGAATCCTGCCGCTATAGCGCAGCCTTCCCCCCGCGCGCTCCCAGCGACAGGTGACCAGGCTGCCCCGCCAGGGACGAGATCCTCGTCCCAGCCGTTGAATCGCGCGGCTTCCAGCCAGCCTGCAGGCGGAGCCACCGGGGGGACCGCCTGCCCGTCACACGTCTCCAGCCGCTCCGCATAGGTCACCTGGATGCGCCGGCCGAAACCTCCATCGAGGTGAAGTTCCGGCTGGGCGGTGGTCAGAAACCCGACATCGACGATCCATACCTGAGCATGGTGGTTCGCCGGGACGAGCAGCGGCCAGGCCACGCCTCCGGGAGCGCGGCTGCCGAGATCCTCATGATCCAGTGCCGGCATGCCATGCAGCCACAGCGGCCCTGCCGCCGGCACCACCGCCGGGGCCGTCCAGCCATTTCCTTCCTCTGTGCTCCAGGCGGGAGCGAGGAGCCGCAGATCCACCGCCTCGCCCAGCCCCATGCTTCCCATCATCGAGCGCCATCACAGGCGATCGTCGCAGGCATTGTGCCTGAAGGAGGCGTCCTGTCGCGCCTGCCATGCGAGGCGAATCCCTCCCAGGCTGCGGCCGTGGGCATCCATCGCCTCAGCGGCGCACAAAAAAACGGCCGTGGCGAGATCATGCCCGCTGGCGCCCACTCGCCATACCACAAGACTTCGGCGGCCAGGATATGGCGGCCTTTCGTGATCGCCGCGCGGCGCTCATCGACCGGCACATGGAACTCATCCCCGCGCCAGGGGCCGGAGAGGGTCGGCTGACCGTCCACGTACAGCCGGAATCGTCCGCCGCAGCTGATTTGCAGGGCGAGCGCCCGTATCTGACACTGGCAGTCTGCAGAGCAACGGGACCACCTAGCGGCTTTCGGCCGCGCTCTCCCTCAGAATTTGCTCAGCTCTGCGGGGCCAAAACGGCGGCTCCAATCCCAAGGAACAAAGCAAGCACGCCGGCCAGGATTCCGAGGATCAAAAGAACCGTGGCGATGATGCCAAGGATCTTGCCGACCTGGGTCAGGGATTTTCCCTCCGGATTCATCGTGCCAGCTGCGATTTGTTTCAGATCGGAACTTCCCATGATCCATGCGGCAATGCCGACCGGTTGGCAGAGGATGAGTCCGAGGATTCCGAGAACGAGGACGAGGGTGCCGCGATGTGGTTTCATGCGAGCTTTGTAGCAGCGAAATACTTTTTCTGAAAGACTCATTTTTGTAAAATTTCCGCTTTTGACAAGTCTCCATCGGTTTGCTAGCACGGGGCTCAGACATGTGGAACAGCTATCTGGCGGTTATGGCGGGAGGTGCTGCCGGGGTTGGTGCCCGAATGTTCCTGTCCAATTGGATCGCAAACCAGTTCGGGTCATCGTTTCCATGGGGCACATTGATCGTCAATGTGTTCGGATGCATCATCATCGGGATTTTTACTGGCCTGACCGGCCCGGACGGAGCGGTCATGACCTCCCCGCTTGTGCGCCAGGTTGTGGCCATCGGAGTTCTGGGCGGCTTCACCACCTACTCGTCATTCAGCCTGCAAACCATCACGCTTCTTGCTGATGGCGAGATCTTGTATGCCGCTGGAAACATCGCCCTGACGCTGCTGCTGTGCCTGGCCGGCACTTGGGGCGGCATGGCTTGCGCCGGGTTGCTCCAGCCGAACTGACCTTATGAAACTACCTGAAGATGCCATGCTGCTGCGGATCTTTATCGGGGAGAGCGACAGGTGGCACCACCAGCCGCTCTATGAGGCCATCGTCTTAAAAGCGCGAGAGGCCGGGCTTGCCGGGGCCACGGCGATCCGCTGCCCGATAGGCTTCGGCGCGAGCAGCCGCCTGCACACGGCGAAGATCTTGCAGCTCTCCGCCGACCTGCCAGTCATCATCGAGATCGTGGATGCCGAGGAGAAGCTTGCCGGGTTTCTTCCTGTCCTCGAGGAAATGATGGCAGGCGGGCTTGTTACCCTGGAAAAAATCCAGGTGATCCATTATCGGGCGAAGCCTGCGGGCGCGGACTGAATTCGCGCCCTGCCGCAATCAATAGGGGAGGGGGCCTGATTCTTGGCGGGGCGGTCGTCTGGACCTGGGCATAGGCCTCAGGCAAAAAGATCCTGCCCGTTTTCGCGGTCCTGCCAGCGCCGGAGCCTGAAGATATGGGCTGGCCTGGAGTGCGGGTTGAGGGCGACGAAGTTCCGGCTTCCCCGCCAGGTAAACCGCTCGCCAGTCAGCAGATCCTCCATGACGTAGGCCTCGCTTTCCCCGATTCCGAAATCGGCAAGTGGGATCGTGATGAACGCGGTCTGCGGCTGCCAGGGATCCACTGTGGTGACGACGATCACGATGTTGTCCAGCGAGGTGGTCGCCTTGCTGAAGCAGAGGATGCTGTCGTTTTCCGCCGTGTGGATGCGGAGGTTCGCATATTCCTGCAGGGCGCGGTTCTCGCGGCGGATCGCGTTCAGCTTTCCGAGGAATTCCTTGATGTTTCCGGGCGCGTTCCAGTCGCGGCCTTTGAACTGGTACTTTTCCGAGTCCGTGTATTCCTCGCGCCCGGGAATCTGGCTGTTTTCGCACAGCTCGAACCCGCTGTAGATGCCGTAAACAGGGCAGGCCATCGAGGCCAGCACCGCGCGGATCAGGAAGGCCTGCCTTCCTCCATTTTGCAGGAATTCCGGAAGGATGTCGGGAGTGTTTGTAAAGAAGTTCGGGCGGAAAAACTCCTTGAGGTCCGACTGGGTCAGCTCGGTGAGATACTCGGCCAGCTCGGCCTTGGAATTCCTCCAGGTGAAATACGTGTAGCTCTGGTCGAACCCCGCCTTCGCCAGCTCCTGCATCATTTTCGGGCTGGTGAAGGCCTCGCTCAAAAAGATCGCGTCGGGGAATTTTTCTTTGACCTCGGCGAGGGCCCATTCCCAGAACGAGACCGGCTTCGTGTGCGGGTTGTCGACGCGGAAGATCCGGACCCCGCGCTCGCACCAGAAGAGCAGGACGTCGCGCAGCTCGTCCCAGAGCGCCCGCCAGTTGGAGTTGTGGAAATTCAGCGGATAGACGTCCTCGTATTTTTTTGGCGGGTTCTCGGCATATTTGATCGTGCCGTCCGGACGTTTGAAAAACCATTCCGGGTGAGCGATGACATACGGGTGATCGGGCGAGCAGTTGATCGCGAAGTCGAGGGCGATCTCCATTCCCCGGGCTCGCGTCTCGCCGACAAGCCATTCGAAATCTTTGATCGTCCCCAGCTCGGGGGCGACATCCTTGTGCCCACCGCCGTTGACCCCCTGCCTGCTGTTGCCGATGGCGTAAGGGACGCCCGGCTCACCTGGCTCGCATCGGACCGAGTTGTTCCGTCCTTTGCGGTTGCTCGTCCCGATCGGATGGATCGGAGGAAAGTAGATGACGTCGAACCCCATCGCCTTCGCATCGTCAATCCGGCCGAGGCAGTCGCGGAACGTCGAGCCGGAGTCCGGCTTCCCCTCGGCCGAGCGCGGAAAAAATTCATACCAGGCGGCGAACGTCGAGCGCTCGCGCTCGACCCAGACCGGGTGGGCCGGCTCGGCTGTCGTGGCGATCGTGCGGTCGGCATAGACGGCCATGAGCGCGCAAAGGTCGGGGTCGTGAGCCAGCGCCCGGGCCTGGACGGCCTCCGAGGATTTGAGCGCGGCGGCAAACTTCTTGAGCGCGGCGGCATCTTTCTTTCCTGCCCGCATTCCTGCCGCTTGAACCAGCCCGGCCCCCTCAAGGATCTCGCTCTCCAGGTCAGCCAGCCCGGAGAGAACCTTTTTGTCGATCTCATGCTGCCAGGAGAAAAAGGCATCCCCCCAAGCCTCGATGGTGAATTCCCAAGGCCCGGAGCTCGTCAGGCAAAGCGTGCCGGTCCAGCGGTCGTTGATGATCTTCCTCATGGGGGACTCCTTCCAGGCGGCAGCTCCGGCCGGCCGCCATTTGAGCATGGCGATGACCTCGTCGTGCCCCTCCTTGAAGATGTCGGCCTCGACGCGGATCTCTTCGCCGATGGCGCGCTTGATCGCGTAGCGGGCGTTGTCGAGCGATGGGGTGATGCGCCGGATGATGGCGGTTTCAGGCTGTTTGTTCATGGCAGTGAGTCGAGTGTGCGGACAAGGTCCTGCAGCCCGTCAAGGCGGGATGCGATTTCGCGGAGCGATCGCCGTGCGGCAGGAACGTGCGCGAGGAAGTCGGCGCGGCCTTTTTCCAGGCCGAGAAACCCATAGGCGCCGAGCGCTTGCATGAGCCGATGGAGCGCGCACCAGCCGAAGCTCTCCCGAAAATCTTCGGGAAGGCTGGCGCCGGACCGGCGGCCCAGGCGCTCGTAGAACCCGAGAAGATCCTCGCGCTCGCACTCGAGCAGCGAGACGTAGGGGTCGTAAAGGAGCGAGGCCAAATCATACTGCGCGAGCCCGGGCCGCATCCCTTGGAAGTCGATCAGCCAGGCTGTGCCGTGGTGAATCAGGATGTTCTGCGATTGAAAATCACGGTGGACAAGAACCCTCGGCAGCGAAGCCAGGCGCGTGGCGGCCGCATGCAGCGCGGGAAGCCCGGAGAGGAGCCGGACCGCCTCATCCGGAACACGAAAATAGCGCTTGAGGCAGTGCTCGAAGAAATACCCCTGCTCCCAGAGGTAGAGATGCTCGTTGAACTCGCGTTCGAGGGTGAGCGCCGCGCGCCCGTCGCTCCGCGTGGCTGCCGTGTGCATCTTGAAGACCTCGATCAGCGCGGACTCGTAGAGCGGGCGGCGGGTGGCCCACGGGTCGTCGCGGAACGCCCAGAGATCCTTCTCTCCAAGATCCTGCATCCAGATCAGCCCCTCCGAGGGATCGTGCAGGTAAATGTGCGGGACCTGCACGCCCGCAGCAGCAAGAAACTTTGCGATGTCAACGTAGTGCCGGTTCTCCTCTTTGTGCTCGGAGTATTTGACCAGAATCATCGATCTGTCGGCGGCGCGGATCCGATAAAACTTTCGGTCAGAGCCGCCTTTTTCGACGGCGCTAACGTGAAAATCCTCCGGCGCGTAGCCCGGGAAATTGATGATGGTGTGGTCGATGACTTGGCGGATGGCGAGCATGGGGCAGAGCGTTCAGTCAACACGGTGGCAATGCCCGAGGAAAGCACGAATCTCAATCCCGGCGCGCGTGCCGGTGCTTTTCAATTCTCTCGGATTTCCCCGCCTTTTCGTGAAGGTTCCCGTTTTTTATTGACTGGCTGCCTGTCTTCTGGTGGGCTGGCTCGTGCAAATGAAAACGACTTACGGATATTTCCAAGCGGGGGAGGCGGATTTTGTTGTCACCAACCCGGCAACCCCCCGAGCCTTCGACAATTTTCTTTGGAACGACGCGATTTTTTCCAATGTCCAGCAGACGGGCGTCGGCTATTGCGATTACCAGGTGGACGGCAAGGAAGGGGTCCAGCTGTTCACCGGGGTCGGCCGGATCTGCGACTTTGACGTCTTCGGGCGCGACCACCTCATGAGCCGGCTGATCTACGTCCGGGACAATGAGTCGGGGGAATTTTGGAACATCAACTGGGAGCCGGTCCGTCGGGCGTACGAGAGCTACGCGTGCACGCATGGTCCGGGGCATACGACCATCCGCACGACGGTCGAGGGGATCGAGGCGGAATTCCGCATCTTCATTCCCTCCGGGCATGATCCGGTCGAGCTGTGGAGCATCCGCCTGAGGAACGCTTCCTCGAGCGGCCGCTCGCTATCGGTTTTTGCCTACAGCCAGTTTCAGTTCAAATACAAGTGGGGGTTTGACAGCTACGGAGACATGCTTTTCCGAGGGGTCTGGATGAACCGGGACCTCAATGCCGTGGTGGCGTCCAAGCACCCATTTCTCAAGCCGCACAACCACCTGATCGGCTTCATGACATCCGACCGGGAGATCGTGGCATTTGACGGCAGCCGGGATGCCTTCGTCGGGATCTATAGCAGCCTTGCGGATCCGCAGGCGGTCGTGCGGGGGCGGTGCTCCAATACCCCGGGCTCATCCGAGGCAACGATCGGGGCCGCGCAGTTTGATGTCTCCCTGCCGCCCGGTGAGAAAACTGAGTTTTCTCTGATTGTCGGCGCGACGGATGAGGAGTCGAAGATCGCGGATCTGAGGGGCCGGTACCTCGGGAAGGTGGAAGGCTATTTTCAGGCGTTGCTCAAGGAAAAGAAGGCGCTGGAAAAGTTGAACCGTGTGACCACCCCCGACAAGCATTTTGACCGGATGATGAACACCTGGGTCAAGCAGGCCGCGCTCTATGGTTCGACCTGGTGCCGGTGGGGGTGGAACGGATACCGCGACATTGTCCAGCACGGCCTGGGGGTCGTCGCGATCAAGCCCGGGCGCACGAGGGAGATCCTGCTCGATGCGCTCAGGTATCAGAACTCGTCCGGGCTCGCCCTGCGCGGCTGGAACCCGGTGGATGAGAAATCCTATTCCGACAGCGCCCTGTGGCTGGTCTTCACCCTGGTGGCCTACCTGAAGGAGACCGCGGATTTTGGGCTGCTCGACGAGCCGGTTCCCTTCTACGATGGGGGCGGCGCGTCGGTGCTCGGGCATATCGAGCGCGCGCTGGATTTTCTGGAGACCAACAAAGGCTCGCACGGGCTTTGCCTGATCAAGTTCGGAGACTGGAATGACTCCCTCACCGGAGTTGGGAAGGAGGGCCGGGGAGAGAGCGTCTGGCTCAGCCAGGCTTGCGCGGAGGCCCTGCGGCAGATGGCCGGGCTCATGGCCCACCTGGGCCGCGAGCCAAAGGCGGCGGAATGCTCGGCCCGGCGCGAGCGGCTGCTCGAGGCGGTCAACGCGCAGGCATGGGACGGAGATTGGTATGCCCGCTGCTTTGACGACGGCGGAAAGCCGCTCGGCTCGCACAAGAACGAGTTTGCCCGCATATTTATGGAGACCCAGAGCTGGGCGCTGATTTCCGGTGCGGCAGACGCGGAGCGGGCGAAGCGGCTGATCGCGTCGTGCGATAAAATCCTCGACACCCCGGTGGGATACCTTCTTCTGGCGCCATCCTACAAGCGTGAGGATGCCACCATCGGGCGCATCAGCAGCCTGGAGCCGGGCATCTGCGAGAACGGGACCGTCTATTCCCACCTGAATATCTGGATGATCCTCGGGCTCCTGCGCTACGGCATGGCCGACAAGGCCTATCAGGTTTTCAAAAAAATCACCCCGGGGTATGTGGAGGGGGAGATGGCGCTCAAGGAGCAGTGCCCGCCCTACATGTATGCCAACTGCTACTTCGGGCCCGAGCACCGCAACAACAGCTTCCAGATGGAGTTCACCTGGATCACCGGCTCGGTCGCCTGGTTCAATACCGTCCCGGTTCAGGAAATGCTTGGCGTGCGGGCCGACTATGAGGGCTTGGTTATCGACCCCTGCCTGCCTTCCGCGTGGGATCGGTGCGAGGTGGAGCGGACGTTCCGGGGCGCCCACTACCATATAACAATCCTGAACCCTCACCGCCTTCAGCGCGGCACGGTTTCGCTCACTCTGGACGGATGCCCGGTGAGCCGGCTGCCAGCTCCTCAGGCCGGCGCCCGCCACGAGGTCGAGGCCATCCTCCTGCCTTCCGGATAGGTCCGGGCAAGGTGTTTGGCGGGGATTTCTTAAGGAGCCTCAGGAACCTCCCGGAGCGCCTCCAGCCTGCTGCGAATCTTCTCGATGTGGGCGAGGTAGGACTGCAGGTGCTTGTTCTCGGTTTCCTGCCGAAGCTCGTCGAGGTGCATCAGGTCGTAGGCGTTGATCCATTGCTCCTCAATTTGGATTTCCATCGTGGGGTTCAGGATATACTTGCCGAGGGCGATGCGGACAAAGAGCCGCATGTTGGTCGGAAGCTCGCGGCTCACCTCGTGCCCAGCCAGGACGCTTGTGATGTAGGCGCGGCGGCGGCGGTAGCTCGGAATGATGTGCTCCGGAAAGTGCTCGAGCGCGAAGATGAAGTCGCCCGTCTCAAACGCCGGGAGGGAAAACTGGATCTTCCACCGCCAGATGCTCTGCGAGCATGCCAGCATCGAGTGGATTAGGAAAAAGGCCATGTGGCGCGCATCGATTTTGATGAGCCTCCCGTCAATTTTTACCTTGATGGCTGTGGGTGCCAGCTGCTTGTAAACGGTGCTGAGCTTTTGCTTCGCGTAGGTTTTGTCGAGATACGCCTCGCGCAGGGAGATGTGGAAGGGGGTCCTTCCCCAGGCGTCGCGCAATGCCGGGTTGGCCCCCTCGCGGCATAGCAGATCCACCGCCTGGTCGTGCCCGGCCTGCGCGGCCAGCATCAGCGGGGTCTGGTCGAGCGGAGAGCGGAAGTCCACCCCGTAGAGGCCGATCTTCCGGTGGAGCTCGAGAAAGTTTTTTTCCTCGATGTCCCGCTGGATTTTTTTCAGCACGGCGGGCCGTTCTGCGGTGGTGTGCGCGTGGAAGTGGCGAAATGCAGGCTTGTAGCCGAGGCGGACGAGCGTCTCGATGATGCCCGGAGTTTCATAGATGACCGCATACTCGAAAATGAGGTGTTTGGCCTGCTGGTTGAAGCGGTCGGGATCGAGCGCCTCCTTTTTCAGGTCTCCGAGAGTAGAGGGGGTCAGGACGCGCCACGGCACCGGCTGCACGGTCAGGATCGTTCTGCGGATTTGTTCGGCCTGCTCGTGCTTGCCCTGAAGTTCGAGCTTGCGTGCCTCCTCCTTCCACTCGGACTCCGTGGATTTCTGCTCGGCGAGCTTGATGGCATCCTGGCGCGTGCTCAAGCCGAGCAGATCGAGCAGGCGGTGGCGTGGATTCTTTTCGACCAGGTAGACGTTCTGGACCGCCCGGGTGAGCGCCACATACAGCGCGTTGACGTAAAATTTGTAGGCTTCGAGCGATTTGTCCGACTTGTCCTTGGCCCGGGCGTATTTCAGCTCCTTGTTCAGGTCGTCGGGCTCCACCCCGCTGGCAATTTCCGCGAACTCCGCCGCGCTGTCAGAGACAAAGTTCAGGAGGATAATGCTGTCGTATTCCAGCCCCTTGGCCTCCTGGATCGAGAAGATGAGAGGGGTCTGGAACCACTGGCCTGCCGCCTCCTTGTCCTCCGTGCGCATCACCATGACCGCGTGGCGCGTCGAGCGGCAGGTCTTGCCGTTGAGCTCGCGCCGGGTCTTGTCGTCGTCCTGCAGGAGCTCGACCGTGCCGGCGCTGGCAGAGTTGCAGTTAACCAGGTAGTTGCTCTCGCGATCGATCGAGCCAAACCGTGCGTTTTTTACCAGCAGGAGGCGGTTCGATACGTCCGTCACCTGCGGGGAGCTGCGGTAGTTGGTATTGAGGACCCGGGTGATCTCGGCGGGTGCGCGGGTTAGCCGCTGGTCGTAGAACATGCTCTTCACGGCGGCCCATGAGAAGAAATTCGGGTGGACGATCTGGTTCGAGTCGCCGCAGAGGACAAACCGATCCCACTGCCGCAAGGACTGGAGCACGAGATGGAGCTGGATATTTGTCAGGTCCTGAACCTCGTCCACAACAACCCAGTCGTAGCGGGGCGCGCAGAGCTTGAGGGACTCGTGGGCGACGAGGTTTAGATCGTAGAAGCCGGCTTCGCGGAGATGGGCGAGATAGCGCTCAAAGATGTCGTAAACGGCAGGGCGATCCTCGGGCAGGAAGATCGACCGCCTCACTCCCAATCCGATGTAGTCGTCGCGGAGCAGGATCGGGCGGTCGATTTGCGAGCCGGTGAGCACGCCGTTGAACTCCTCATACAGCTTGTGGCTGTCGCGGAGGCGCGAGGACACGCGGTAGCGGGCAACCCACCGCTCGAAATCCCGGTAGGACATCGGCTTTCCGTCCGGGACGTGCAGGGTCTCAAGGAACTCACGGAATGACAGGAATGACGTCTCCTGCTGAGGGTTGTCGTAGTTGAAGGCGTAGTAGAGGTTGCGGGAGTTTTCAGCCAGAAATGGGGAATGCGTGACGTAGAGTACGTCGCCGGGCAGGTGCTTCAGCTTTTCGAGCGTCAGCACCGTTTTCCCGCTTCCGGCTGATCCAATGAGGATCAATGGGGGGTGGAGCCGGAAGGCGTCCTGCTGCGCATCATCGAACGAGAGGATCTTGTCGAGAACCTGAAAATGCCGGGCCCGGGGGTTGATATAGGCCAGCGGCAGGGCATCCCCCGGCGGCAGGGCACCCGGCGAGGCAAGGAGCTCCAGCTTGGCCTCGTCAATAAGGGCGCCGTTCAAAAACCTCGATTTGTCGTAGGAGTGGTTCGCGATGAGCTCCAGCAAGAGGATGCATTTCTTCCCCTCATGGAGCCCGAACCGAAACAGCAGCCGGTCCGCGTCGTTCAGCTTGGCCCGGTAGTAAGCCGTTGGCTTGAGCTTTTTGACATCCGCCGCCCGGAAGTCCCCTGCGCGAAGATGGTCAACCACCCGGTCAAACGCCTTTCTCAGCTTGCCGGGCTCCATGTCTGTATATTGCAGGATATCCATTTGGTGAAGATGGGCTTGGCAGCTCTGGGGCCACGCAGAAAACCGGAGATGATTGGGCGCAATGGAGCAAAACGCCACCCAAATCCGTGCGTAGCGGAAGGAAAAGAAGGCAAACTCGGCTTCGCATCGGGCTGGGAGCGCGTGGGCATCTGCGATAAAACGGCGATAACGAAATTCTTTCAGAATTCCGGGAGATCGCCGGAGCCAGGCGCAATGTAGAGGAACACGGAACGTGTTTCTTCAGCCCTAAACTTACGCGAGGATCAGGGGCGCCAGCTTTACATCAACGAATCAAGCGCTATAGGTTTCCCAAACGATATGCCTAGCCCGGAATTTCTCTTGTCAGCGACATGGCGCGGAAACAGAATTGCCGCAATCTGCAATTATGTCTAACACGATACTGACGGGTGCCCAGTGGGGCGATGAAGGAAAAGGGAAGATCATTGATTTTCTCACCGACGAGGCGGATGTCGTCGTGCGCAGCCAGGGAGGCAACAACGCCGGCCATACGATCGTGATCGGAGGAGAAAAATATGTCCTCCACCTGATCCCATCCGGCATCCTCCGCAAATCGAAGATCTGCGTGATCGGCAACGGGGTCGTGATCGACCCAGTCGCGCTGGTTGGAGAAATCGATGGCCTCCGCAAGCGCGGCGTCGCCGTCGGAAAAAATCTTTTGATCAGCGATGCGGCGCACATCGTCATGCCCTACCATCGTGCGATTGACGGGCAGCGCGAATCCCGGAAAAACGGGAAGATCGGCACGACCAAGCGAGGCATCGGCCCGGCGTATTGCGACAAGGCCGCCCGCACCGGACTCCGGATGTGCGATTTGATCCGGCCGGAGATCTTCACGAAAAAGCTTGCCGGGCGGATGCGTGAAAATAACGCCCTTTTGAAGGGCCTGGGAGAGAGCCCGCTGAACGGCCGGGCCGTCTTGAAGGACTACCTTGCTGCCGCCGATGCGCTCCGGCCGTTCGTCACAAATACGGTCGTTTACCTTCACCGGGCGCTCCAGAGCGGAAAGAGCCTGCTTTTCGAGGGGGCCCAAGGAACATTTCTCGATATTGACCATGGAACCTATCCGTTTGTCACCAGCTCGAACACCACGGCCGGCGGGGCCTGCACCGGCAGCGGAGTTCCTCCCCATCGTGTGGATCGCGTGCTGGGGGTCATGAAGGCCTACACGACCCGCGTGGGGGAGGGCCCCCTGCCGACCGAGGATGCCGGCCTCTCGGACACGCTTCACTCCATGGGGCGCGAGTTTGGGGCAACAACCGGCCGCGCCCGGCGTTGCGGCTGGTTCGATGCCGTCGTCACGCGCTATGCAGCGATCGTCAATGGGATCGACGACATCGCGATCACCAACCTTGATGGCCTCGATGCCGTTTCTACGATTCGCGTCTGCACGGCCTACAAGCTCGATGGGAAAAGGATCGATTTCCCGCCAACGGACCCAGACTCCCTTGCGCGATGCCAGCCGGTTTATATCGAGCTGCCCGGCTGGAACAAGCCGACCGACCGGGCGAAGAAGTTCTCGGACCTTCCTCCTCGCGCCCGCGAGTATGTCAATAAGCTTGCGCAGCTCACCGGGGCGAAGCTCTCGATTGTGAGCGTCGGCCCGGCCAGGATGCAGACGATCCGCCTCTGACCCCTGTGAAGAACATCCCACGCCATGTGGCCGTCATTATGGACGGCAACGGACGCTGGGCGCAGCAGCGTGGGCTCCCGCGGCTGGCGGGCCACGAGCAGGGCTCGAAGTCCATCCGCGAGTGCGTCGAAGCCTGCATGGAAACCGGAGTCGAGTTCCTCACCCTTTACGCCTTCTCATCCGAAAACTGGAAGCGCCCGGCGCTCGAGGTCAGCGGGCTCATGCTTCTGCTCGAGCGGTTTCTAAACGAAAAAATGGAGGAGATGCTCCGCGAAGGCGTCCGCCTGCGCGCGATCGGCCGCCTCGACGACCTGCCGAATGCCTGCCGCAATAAGCTCGACGAGGTCGTCCAGGCGACCGCGCACAACTCCCGCCTGAATATCGTCCTCGCCCTCAGCTATAGCGGGCGGGGAGAAATTCAGGATGCCATCCGCTCGATTGCCCGGGATGCGGCCGCCGGCTCGCTCGCCCCTGACGATATCACCCCCGAGCTCATCTCCTCCCGCCTCTACACGGCGGGCATCCCAGACCCTGACCTCCTGATCCGAACATCCGGGGAAATGCGCATCTCAAACTTCCTTCTCTGGCAGCTCAGCTACACGGAAATACACGTCACAAAAAAGCTGTGGCCGGACTTCAAGAAAGCGGACTTCCTCGATGCCTTGGCGGAGTTCAAAAACCGCGAGCGACGATTTGGTGGGGTTTAGGACCAATCGCGAAGACATCCATGCCGTCCAAGGCAATCCGTCCGCCTGCAGCACCGCCACCGAGGGCGAGGCACTTCATCTCTCGTCGGTCGTGCCGTCCCGTCCCCCCGACGACCAGCGTTCTTGCCTGACGGATTTTTTTGGAAACCTGCCGCCTCACCGGGGTTGCTGAAAAAGCTGTTCGAGCGACGGATCCGGGTCGGAGCCATGCTGGAGGGCTATTTGATAATGCTCCTTGGCCAGATCAAGCGACGGAGGCTCGCCGGTGGCATAGAGGACCGCCAGGTTGAAATGCGCATCCGGGTATTCCTCCCGGATGGCAATGCTTCGCTTGAAGGCATCTTCCGCCTGCTGACGCCTGCCTTTTTCCCCGTAGCAGATCCCGAGGTAGTTCTCGGCGATATGGTCTTTGGCATCCGAAGCGACCGCCCCCTCCAGCGAGACAATCGCCTCATCGAACCGCCCCTGCTTGCAGTAAACGACCCCGAGGTTTGTTGCGGCGAAGGAGTCCTTCGGGTTGATCTCCATCGCCTTTTTTAATGCGACTTCGGCGGCGGAAAGCTTGCGGGCCTGGATCTGTGCCACGCCAAGATTGGAGAGGGCGAAGTAGTTGTTCGGCGCGGATGCAACGATCTGCTGGTAGAGCTTTTCAGCTTCGTCAAAGCGGCCCTGCCCGAAAAGCTTGCGCGCCTGGTCAACCATGTCGCGTGTGTCATCCGGCAGAGACTCAGGCCCCTCGACCGGAGGGGTTGCAGGGAACCCGCCTGCCGGCTTGGCCACCGCCAATGTCACGGAAAGCGAGGATGTGTTCGCCTCGCTCAGCATCGCGATCGGCTCCTTGAAGAGAAGCTTCTCGTCGTCGCTCAGCCGGAATGCCGGACGTCGAAGGACATCGATCTGCTGCGAGATCACATCAGATTTGATTTGGAGATTCTGAATTTCTTTTTCCAGGGCTCCGCTCGCAGCGTCCCGCCCGGCCTGCTCTTTGATCTGGCGGAGGATGATTGCTCGGAGAAGGTCGTTCTCGACCAGCGTGCGCTTTTCATCCGTCGTCGGCAGGGGGTTCAGCTTCAGCCGGGCGACCTCGCCGGATGATTCGTCAAGCTGCTTCGCGAGCGCCTTGACTTGGTCTTCGCGCGATGCGATCTGCGCCTGGCCCTCGAGCAGGCGGTCGTTGAGCGAGTGGATCTCGCTTCGAAGCTCGGATAGCATTCGCTCGCTCTCCGCCGGCTTTTTAGCCGCCTCGGCGAGCTTCTTCTCGCTCGACTCAAGGCGTGCGGCCAGAGCTTTGTTCTCGGCGGACAGCTTCTCCAGCCGCTCGGCATCGGTGGCCTCCACCTTCTTCGCCGCGATCGCCATTTTCTCCGCGGCCTCTTTTTCCCTGGAAAACTTGTTTTGGAGATCCTCCTTCTCTTGCGCGAGCCGCTCCATCGCCGCCGTATTGTCCTTGATCTTTTTCGTTCGCGCTGCGGCCTCGTCACGCTGGCGGGCGATCTTTTTCCGGTCTGTATCGAGAGTTTTGCGTCCGGCATCTGACGCTTCAATATACTTTGCCGCGTTTTCGAGCTTGGCGAGAAGCCTCTGGTTTTCTTCCGTCAATACCTCGTTATCCGCCTCGATCTCGAGGAGCTTCCCCTGGATCTCTGCCAGGCGCTTTTCCTCAGGGGGGGGCGCTTGTGCCGCTTTGATCTCCCGGTCGCGGATCGCGTTCTCCATCGCGTCTTGGGCCTGGCTGAGCTGGGCTTTCAGCTCGACCACCGAAATCTTCGTTTTGTCTACCTCGAACCGGGCGCTTTGGAGCTCAGCTGCCTGGCGCGCGAGCTTTTCCTTCAGCCGCTCGTTCTCCGATCGAGCCCCAGCGAGTTGCTGGCGAAGAGCGGCGGATTCGCCCGGCGGAGGCGCTGGCGTCGCCGCCGGTCTCGCCGCCACCGGCTGAGCCTGGCGCGAGGGATTCAGCGGCCTCGTGGTATTGATCGCCGGCGGGAGGGGAGGGGGCAAGCTGTCGGCCTGGGGCAGCGCCCCTTCCGGCCCATCTGAAACGAGGGGAACCTTCGCCATTTCCGGCTCCATTCGGGCGATGTTCTCCCGTGTCTTTTTCAGCCGGTATTCCACGACGGGCGGCTGCCAATCCGGATCGGATCTGACAATCTGCTCAAGAAGCTTTGCCGCGCTCTGGTAGCGCGAAAAGGCCTCGCGAGGGTTTCCTTCGCGCTCCAGCTTTTCGCCGTTCTGAAAATCCTGATAGGCCCGGAGAAAACGATCTGACGCATCCTGCGTCCATCCCCGGGCTGAGCCAAGAATCACGAGGCAGGCGACCAGCAGTGCTTTTCGGAGAAGGGTAATCACAAAAATGAGGCACCATGATGCGGTGGCCTGGCGGAAAGATCAACTTCAGACTTCCGTGGGAAAAATTCCCGCTTTTTTGATGCCCTGGTGTCATTTTGACTTGAGGCAACGCGTCCGATGAAACGAGGCTCTGTGCCAGGGGACGTGAAAATGTGAAAAATTGACTGTCGAAAATTGACTTGCGTCTTTCCGAGTGGAATTCTACAGTTCGCAACTCGATGAAGGAACCCGGCGATATCAATGGTGGTGGGTTCGGCGGATCCTCTAGCTGCGCTGATGCTGCTACGAATTCTGCTGAAATTCCGGCTGTTTATGATCGGTCGTAAGAACCCGCAATTTATTCTTTTGGAATGTTGTGGGAAAGTTGACGTCTGCAGGGTATTATTCATCGTTCAAGAGAAAAGCAGCCGTAGCTCAATTGGATAGAGCATCTGACTACGGATCGGTCTCGGCACGATAGACGGAGACCATTTTGGCGGGTTTCTGCTACGGATTGGCTATTAGAATTTGATCAGGCGGCGGCGTGCTCTTGTTCACGATTTGCGTGATTTTTGAGGGCTTGGCAGATGGCGATTTTTGGCCGGGCGTTCGCTTCGCGCTCCAGTTTGCGGAGGTCGTAATGGCTTTGGGCGTTGAGCCAAAACTGTGCGCTCATCCCAAAATAGCTGCCGAACCGGTGCGCCATGTCAGGGGTGATCGCTCGGTCGGCGCTCAGAATCTGTCCGATGGCGGTGGGGCTCACTCCAATGTCTTTGGCGATCCGGTAGGCGCTCAGGCTCAGCGGGATCATGAATTCTTCTCTCAGGATCTCTCCTGGCGTAACGAGTGGTAGCGTTTTCATGGGTTTTATCGGTGGTAATCTATAATTTCGACTTCGGCGGGGCCTTCGGTTGTCCATCGAAAACAGATCCGCCATTGCTGGTTGATGCGGATGCTGTGCTGTCCGCGTCGCGTGCCTTTGAGGGCTTCCAGTTGGTTGCCAGGTGGCACGCGCAGATCGTCGAGCCTTTCGGCAAGATGAACCATCGTGAGCTTTCGGGATGTCACGCCAAGCAGATTGCCGGGTAGCTTGCGCGACACGTCCCCCTCGAACACTTTCTTGGTTTCCTTGCACGCGAAACTTTGAATCATGGCTAGATATTAACGCACTGCGTTAATGTCGTCAAGCGGGATTATTGCTGCCTATCCAGTGGATTTCTTCGGTTTCTCCTGAGTTTTCGGCGGGTTCGTCGCTGAAGTCCGTGGGTCCACCACTTGCGGAGCACCACCAGCGGCGGAGTCCGCTGCATCGGATCTCTGGTCTTTCTCCATAAGCAACTTTCCCGCAGCAGCTACTGCGTCGATGATGGATTTTGGTGTGTGTGGAGCATCAAGATACTCTTCGCATCGAAGGGCCACCCAGTTGCTTACTGTTCTACGTTCTGATTTTGCAGACTCTTTTATGCGATCTAGCAACTCGAATGGCATGGAGACGCCAATTGCCGTTTGCCCTGCTGCTCGACTTTTATTCCTTCTTTTATTGGTGCTCACGAATGGGGGATAGCAACTATCGAAAAATATTCAATAATTTTAATTGACGCCGTATAACGGCAGGATATAGCGTCAGACTATGCAGAGAGTTCAAATAACACTATCGATGCCGGAGGATTTGAAGGAAAAGCTGATACAGCGAGCTCTCCTTGAGGATCTCTCCCTGTCACAACTGATTCGCAGGCTCGCTCGAGAAGCTGTAGATCCTTCCAAAGAGCAAAGCAAAGAGGAGGTGCAATCGTGAAGCGCGCAACTTCTTTCACGCTCGACGATGAGGTTTTGACGCAGGCCCGTCAAATTGCATCCGTGCTCGGAAGGTCTGTCTCGTGGGTGATGAGCCGTGCAATCGAGAACGGTATGCCAATTGTCCAGTCCCAAGCAGGCAAGATGGCCTCTGCTGAGAACGTTTCTGAGGAGGTGCCCTCGTGAAGCTCACGATCCGTCCAGACATGACTGTGGACAGCCGCACGATCGCGGAGGGGTGTGGGATTCAACATAAAAACGCACTCGAGCTTCTTTCCCAGCACTTGCCGGTGATCGAAGCTGAAATTGGAAGGGTCGCGTTTAAAACCGAACCCTTCAAAACGAATGGAGGAACCCAGCGTCAGCGCGTTGCATTCCTCACGGAAGACCAGGCAACGGCCCTCGTGACCATGTTTCGCAACACGCCGGTGGTGGTTCGCTTCAAGGTGGCGTTGGCAAAGGCCTTCGGTATCGCAAAGAGAGCGAAGCGCCCGTCTTACGGGGATCTCGCTCGCATGGTCCTCGCTCAAGAGGAAACCGTGGAAGCGCATCGGGAAGTGCTCTCTTCTCTCATGCCGGTGCATCCCTATGGCTCTCTCACGAAGGATGGATGCCCTCGCATCGGAATGCGCCGGGCGGCATTTGTCAAACAGCTTCACAAAATCTCTGAGGCCGCCGCTATCCAGCGCCAGTGTGCCCAGATCGAACTCAACCTCATGCTGGAGGAGGCTCAGCCATGAGCGCCCCCTCCCCTCTCCCTCATTCCAAGCAGGCGATCCTGTCGCTCTGGTCGGCGCAGGTGGCACAGAGCCAGCGGATCCTCAGCTCGGGCCTAGTCGGACATGAGGCGGGCAAGGTGGCGATCCTACTCCTCGGATCGCTGCGCCGCGAGATAGAGGATATGATCGACGCGACCGATGAGGCCTGGACTCGCCCGGGACAAGAATGCGGGAGCATCGCTGAGGTGATTGCATCGGATTTCCGCCGCGTCACGCTGCTCCTCAGCTCGGGAGGCCGGCCATGAGCGCGCCACGCCTCCGCCGTTTTTACTGTCGCGCCATGAGCGGATGGCCGTTCGGGGACTACGTTTTCGCTTCCAACCGTGCCTCTGCCCGCGCTGCCTTTTTCGCCCGACACCACATTTCTCCTTACGACATATCACCTGCATGAACATCATCGTCACCCTGCAAGCCTTGGTGGACTACGCCACCGGCCCGGGCCTCATTTTTCTTTTTTTGGGGCTCTTCCTCGAAGCCTGTCGGCGCACCAATCCCGGATCGTGATCGAGGTCGAGCGACATTATAGGACCCGTGAGGCCGCTGCGCTGATCGGCGTGCACATGCGCACCCTCCAGCAGTGGGTCCAACGGGGCGACATCTCCCCTGTGGTGTCTCTATCTGCGAGGGATATCCGGATATCCGTGGCAGCGGGAAGAGCGACGACGCGCTGAAGGCGATAAGCAAATTT
>JBAXXX010000041.1:0-33014 GCA_037127695.1 Verrucomicrobiia bacterium
CGCACCCAAGGCAGTCGCACCCAAGGCAGCTGCACCGAAGGCAGTTGCACCCAAGGCAGCTGCACCCAAGGCAGCCGCACCGAAGGCAGCTGCACCGAAGGCAGCTGCACCCAAGAAACAGAAAGTTGCGGCCAAGTCAGCGAACCTCTTTCTTCCCTCCGTCATTGCGACCCCTCAAGACCTTCAGAAAGCGATTCAGGAAAAAGTCCGCGAGCTGATCAAGCTCGCCAAAGAGCAGGGCTATGTCACTTTCGACGATCTTAACGAGCATCTCCCAGAGGGGGCTACCGAAGCCGATCATATTGACTCGATCATCAGCCAGCTGAATGCCGTCGAGATCGAAATCATCGATGCGTCCGACGTGGACCGCGTAAAAGAAGTCCGAAAGACCGACGAGGAAGAGGAGGAAAAAGAGGAAAAAGTTGACTCGAAGCTCGACATCCTCGACGACCCGGTCCGCATGTATCTTAAGCAGATGGGCCAGGTTCCGCTGCTGACCCGCGAGCAAGAGGTCGAAATCTCCAAGCGCATCGAAGATGCCGAGCTCAAGGTCCAGGATACGCTCTACAGGTTCGGGTTCGTCGCCCGCGCCCATCTCGACCTCGCACAGAAGCTGATCGACCAGCGCGAGAGGTTCGACCGCGTGATCCTCGACAAAAAAATTGAGAGCCGGGAGCG
This sequence comes from Verrucomicrobiia bacterium, assembly GCA_037127695.1. GTDB lineage: Bacteria > Verrucomicrobiota > Verrucomicrobiia > Chthoniobacterales > Terrimicrobiaceae > QYQL01. The sequence goes on from JBAXXX010000041.1 coordinate 679, forward strand.
CTACATGAAGGCCCTGCCACGGCTTTGCCAGCAGCTGAAGCGGCAGACGGATTCCGTCTCGCGCATCTACAGCGACAAGCTCACGACGCCTTCCCCCAGCCCGGCGAACCTTAAGTCCTTCGATCGCGCGCTCCAGAACCTCCGGGTCCTCTACCCGAAATTCTTCTACAAACAAAAGGTGATTGAAGATTTCGTTCTGCTTGCAGACGAAAACCTCCGGGCTTTGCTGAACCTTCAGCAAGAGTATCGGCTGCACTCGAAATCTCCGAATTCCAAGCAGCGCATCCATTTTGCTAAAGAGCTCAAGGAGATGCAGAAGCGTTTCTGGCTGACCCCTGAGGATCTGACCGCGCAGCACCATGAGCTCAAGCAGTGGCACCGCAAGGCGCTCAAGGCAAAAACGGAAATGGTCGAGGCCAACCTCCGCCTCGTCATCTCAATCGCCAAAAAATATACGAACCGCGGGCTCTCGTTCCTGGACCTCATCCAAGAAGGCAACATGGGGCTCATGAAGGCGGTCGAAAAATTTGAATACCGCCGGGGCTACAAGTTCTCGACCTACGCAACCTGGTGGATCCGGCAGGCGATCACCCGCTCGATCGCCGACCAGGCGCGCACGATCCGCATTCCCGTCCACATGATCGAGACGATCAACAAGCTCATCCGGGTCCAGAAGCAGCTGGTCCAAGAGTATGGGCGTGAGCCGAGCCCAGAGGAAATCTCCGACGAGATCCAGCTGCCGGTCGAGCGGGTTCGTGCGGTTTTGAAGATGGCCCAGCAGCCGATCTCGCTCCAGGCTCCTGTCGGTGACAGCGACGACACCAGCTTCGGAGATTTCATCGAGGACAAAGGGGCCGAGAACCCGTCGGACATGGCGGCAATCGTGCTGCTCAAGGACAAAATCAAGGATGTCCTCGAGACGCTCACCGAGCGCGAGCGTCAGGTGCTCGAGCAGAGGTTCGGCTTGGTGGACGGCTACAGCCGAACCCTCGAGGAGGTCGGCCGCCAGTTCAAAGTCACCCGCGAACGCATCCGGCAAATCGAGGCAAAAGCCTTGAGAAAAATGCGCCACCCGACCCGCATCCGGCAGCTCGAAGGCTTCCTCGAAGCCCAGGAGTTGTAATTCCTCGCAACTTTTTCGCGATCCCGGGGTTGGATCTGCTGGCATGAAAGAGGATTTTGAGGATGAGGCGGTATGGGAATTGCTGGGGGAGGCGCGCCCGGTTTGTGTCTCTCCGTATTTTTTGCGCCGCGTCATGCGGGAAATCCGGCTGGCTCCATCCCGTCCCGGGGCATTGGAATGGTTTTTTCGCTGGCTTCCGGCCGGGGCGCTAGCCGTGCTCACAGCAGGATTTTTCGTCAGTTTGTCCATGGTCCGATCTGCGTCGCTGGCGGATAATAAGGAGTTCAACCGCCAGTTCGACATGCTGGCAGGGATTGACTCCCTTGCGGTTGTTGAGGGGATCCAGTTCCCCGGGTTCTGATCCGCAGTCCAGCCGGCGGCCGGCTGGGGATACCAGGTCACCGCACCATCAAATCGGTGACGTCCGTGAGCACGACGGTCGAGCTGAGAAACCTTCCTTCCGTATCGTAAAGGAGGCGGAGAGTGGCCCGCACCCAGATCGGGCCGCTGCGTCCGGGGATGCGGAATTGCATGTGAGCTTCTTCCGTGTGGCAGGTCAATAATTCGTAGAGGGACGCCGCGACTCCCGGAGCATCATCCGGCAGGGCAATTTCGTGGAAGGGGAGCCCGGTCACCGCCTCGGGGGAGCCGCCGGTGATCTGAGCCCAAGCCGGGTTGATCAGGCTCACCGCGCCCGATGAGTTGATCTGCAGGAGGATGTTGGCGGTGGTGTGCGCCAGGAACAGGTAGCTCTCATCGGTGCTCTCCACCGCATGGGAAAGGTAGCGGACATGGTCGCGCAGCTCGCTCTCCATCAGGGACAGGCGCAGGTGGGTTCGCACTCTCGCCTTCAGCTCGCCGGAAAAAAACGGCTTGGAAATGTAGTCCACCCCGCCGGCATCGAAGCCCTCGATCCGGTGCTCGGCCTCGCTGAGGCTTGTGAGGAAAATGACCGGAATATTCAAGGTCTCGGGGGTTCGCTTCAACGCCTTGCAAACCGAGAATCCGTCGGTTGCGTTCATGACGACATCGAGCAGGATGAGGTCGGGGCGGCAATGCCTGGCGGTCTCGACCGTCTTTGAGCCGTCTTCGAGCGTCGTGACCAAGCAGAGATCCTGCAGAAGATCTTCTGCGATCCAGAGGTTTTCGACCATGTCGTCCACCACAAGAACACGGCATTGGTCCAGCGTCTTCATGAGCACTCAGCATTAGGTTGCACGGGCTGGGAAGCAAGGCAATTGTCGGGGGCCTCACAGGATTCCGCGAGGCATGGGACCGCTGCGCCGAGCTCGGATTTCAGCGTCGGGATCTGGTTCAAGGCCCCGGTCCGGTCGCCTTGCGCCAGAAGCTTCTCGATCTCGGCTGCGGCATGGGAAAGGGAAGCAGCTCCGAGCGAGGCAGCTAACCCCTTGAGGCTGTGCGCGAGGCGGTGGGCCTCCTCGGCATTTTCCTCCACCAGCGTCTCAATCTTTCCGGCAGCCCCCGCCCAGTCCTTGACGAACTTTGCTGCCATTCGGCGGTAGAGGGACTTGTTTCCGCCAAGGAGCTTCAATGCGCGTTCGCTATCCACGGGTGCAAGCCCGGAATCCGGCGCCACGGCGGATGGCGGGCGGACGGCTGAGATGGTTCGCAGTATTTCGGCGTGCAGAACCGCAATATCCACCGGCTTCATCACGTAGCCATCCATCCCGGCCTCGGTAGCTTTCAGGCGATATTCGTCAAATGCATGGGCCGACATCGCGATGATTGGCACCCTGGGAAGGCCGGGAACTTCAATTGCCCGTATGGCCCTTGCTGTGGCAAACCCGTCCATCTCCGGCATCTCCAGATCGAGCAGGATCAGATCCCAAGGCGATGCGCGCACCTGCTCGATCGCCCGGCTGCCGCCTTCGGCAAAACCGACCACGCACCCGGCCTCCCGGATCATTTCTCCTGCGATTTCACGGTTGATCTCCAGGTCGTCCACAATGAGAATCCGCCGGTCTGCCAGCTGGGAACGAACGTATTCCGCGTCGTCGCCGGCAGGCAGCAGCTCGTCGTCGGAGCATGCGCGCGCGCTGACCTGGAAAAAAAATGTGGCCCCCCGTGTGGATTCGCTCGAGACCCGGATCGTCCCGCCCATGAGCTCGACGAGCTTTTTTGAGATGGCCAGGCCGAGCCCGCTCCCTCCGTAGCGCCGGGTGGTTGTTCCGTCGGCCTGTTCGAAGGACTGGAACAGCCGGCTTTGCTGCTCAGGGGTTATGCCGATCCCCTGATCTTGGATTTCGAACTGGATCATTTCCAGGTCAGCATCGTAGCAGACACGCATCCCGATTTCGCCCTCTGCGGTGAACTTGATGGCATTTTCGATGAGGTTCGTGAGCACTTGCTGGATCCGGAACGCATCGCCTTTCAAGGTCTTGGGGACGCTGGGATCCACAGCCGGCAAGAAGCGCAGCGGCTTTCCGCCCATGCGCATCGCCGCAAGATCCGACACCACCCCGACCAGCTCCCCGGTGCTGAACGCCTCCTCGACGATGGCAACCTTCCCGGACTCCAGCTTCGAAAAGTCCAGGATGTCATTGAGGATCCTGAGCAGGCCGAGCCCGGAGCGATGGATTTTTTCGAGCCCCTTGGCCGCCTGCATGTCCGTTGTGGATTTTCGGGTCAGGTAAGCCAGGCCGAGGATCGCGTTCATCGGGGTTCGGATCTCATGGCTCATGCGGGCCAGGAACTCGCTCTTTGCGCTGTTTGCGCGATCGGCGGCGTTCTTGGCCTCATGGAAGGCATCGAGCGCCTCGTGGAGTGCCCGTTCGGACGCCTTCGACTCGGTCACGTCCCGGATGCTTGCGCAGACGATGTTCGCGGCTGGCAAAGAGACCCTCTGGGCAAAAACCTCCGCAGGGAAGCTCTCCCCATCGACGAACCTCCTGCACTGGCACTCGAAGATCTGGTTGTCGGCCTGCCAGGCGGTGCGGATCCCAGTCACAAACCGCACGGCCTCGCGCTTGCTGTCGGCAAAGTTGACGAGCTCGAGCCCCTCAAGCTCCCGGCGGTTGATCTGGAACATAATCTCCATCCGCCGGTTGATCCAGATGAGCTTAAGATCCTCGTCCAGGACGATCACCGCATCGTAAATCGAGTTGAGAACCTCCCGCACAGTTTTTTCTGCGCGCGCGATCGAACGTTCGGATTCCCGAAGCTCGGTCAGAATCTTTCCCTCATCAAGGCGGTCGGTGAGGAGCACCATCTCGGCGCAGATGATTCCCTCGCCCAGAATCGGAAGCCCCTCTTTTTGGGATTTGCTGATGGCGATGGCGGTCTGCTCGATCGAGTCCCCGAGAACCTCCCTCCGCTTCTTCAAATCGAAATGCCCGACTAGGAGGATCATCCCAGGGACGACCAGGGCAAGCAGCCCGACCTGCAAAAAGCCTCCCTCCACCCACTTTCCCGGATCAGCGAAAAAAATTCCGGCTCCAGGATCTCCGGGAGCCGGCGAGGTGCCGGCCTCAGAATGTTTGCCTGGCTGCTGACCGCTGAAGCGGGAAACCGCGATCGGCACCAGCGAGACGGCAAGGATGGCAAGCCCGGCAAGCGCGGCCGCGCGGCGGACCGACTTTTGGGCGCTCATCAAAACCGAGACTCGTCCGGTTGCTGACAGCGCGGGCAGTGATTGCAGCGGATCTCTTGGCATGGATCAGGCGATCAATACTCCTGCCCGGAAGAAGATAAAGAAAATCCGCGCCGGTCCGCGCCGGCTGTCGATATTTGAGAATGCTCGCCGATCAATAGAGGGAGGTGGATGGCGAGATCCGGACGAGTCCCCGCCCAAGGAAATCCCGCATCGATCTCGTTTGCGGATGCCGATTCTGGAATGCCCTTCAGGATCCCGACCACAGCGAGCAGCACGGGAGCGTATAGCCGCCCATCATGGCCGAGGCAAAAATCCATCACCTTGGGCGGCCGGCCGGCCGGGCCCATGCGGAGGCGGACGCCGCTCTGGTAGCGGCTGAGCCCGATCTCCCATCGGCCTTCTTCGCTGACCAGCCGAAGCACCCGGTATTCCCCCGTCGGCTCCGCCCTCCGGAACGTCACGGCTGGGGAGGGCGTGCGCCACGGTCCGGATGCCCCCACCAGCTGTTCGGGCGCACCCCGTCGTAGCGCGCCTCGAACGCGCGGACGGCATCCTCCATCGTTCCATCCGCCGGCGCCCACGCCGCAACATCCGGAAAATCCACCGAAATATTTTGATTTTTCACATCGCTGCGAAACCGGATCGGGCACCAGAACGACTCGATGTTGCGGAGCATTTCGCTGCCGAGCGCCCAGACCCCGGTCATCCAGTCGCAATACCAGCACCACAGGAGGTCGTAGCCGATGAGGCCATCGTATTTGTGACGTGACAGGTTCACCCACTCGGCGGACTTGTAGGTCGGGAGCTTTCCAAGCCATGCAACCGGCGGGTAAAGGAGGATCGTCGCGATCCTCACCTGGGCAAAGACGAGCACGGCAGGCGTCTGAAGAGCCAGGCAAAGCTGGTTGCGCACCGGCCCCAGGATCTTCGCCTGCGCGTCGGTTAGAGTGCGCCCGCTCCTCCCGCGCAGCGCACGGTGGACAAGGCAGAAGCTATGGAGAAAAAGGAGCTGCGCCAGAACCGCCGCGCCCGCGCCAGCCCAGCCGCCAAGCCACCCGCCAGCAGCCCATGGAACCCACGTGAAGAGGCTCACAAAAAAATCCAGCCACGGCGCCCGCGCGATCCCCTCGGTCACCGCAAACGCGAGCCGCGTCAAAACGGCGGCAGCCGCCAGCCCGCAAAATATCATCCCGCCGCAATAGAAAAATCCGAACGCATGGTGCATGCCGGCATTTGTCGCATGCCTTTCCTGCGAACGGAATCTTAATCCCATCCGATTCTTGACAGCGGCGGGCGGGATGCCTATCCCGAATAGGTCACAGTGAAGCCGCCCATCCTACGCCACCTGATCCGCCCCTCCGCGATTTCTCCGGGCTGCACGGAATGCGGAGCGGCCCGATGAGCGACCTCTTATGAGAGATTCTTTTTTCCAGGCCCCCAGGACAAAAATTGTTTGCACGATCGGTCCTGCGAGCGGGTCGCTGGAGGTGATCCGCAAGCTGGTCCGGGCCGGGATGAGCGTGGCGCGGTTGAATTTTTCACACGGGAGCCACGCCGACCATGCGGCGCACATTGCGACCCTTCGGGCGGTTGCGGACGAGGTGGGCGTTCCGGTCACCCTGATGCAGGATTTGCAGGGGCCGAAGATCCGGGTGGTCAACATCGGGCCGGACGGCCTTGCTCTCGAGCGCGGCGGAACGGTTTCTCTTGGCGCTGAGGGATCCGGCGCCGACGTGGAGGTCGACTACCCGGGGCTTGACGGCGAGGCGGCTGCCGGAACCCGGATCCTTCTCGATGACGGGCTCCTGGAGCTCCGCGTCGTCGAGGTGAACCCCCTCGTTTGCGAGGTCGTGGATGGCGGGCTGCTGAAAAACCGCAAGGGCGTGAATGTGCCGGATTTGCAGCTCACGCTCCCGTCCATGACCGACCGCGACCGGGAAAATGTCGAGTTTGGGATCGCGCAGGGGGTCGATTGGATCTCCCTGAGCTTCGTCCGGTCGGCCCGCGACGTGCGCGCGCTCCGCGATTTCCTGAACGCCCGGGGCGCAAGGATTCCGATCATCGCAAAAGTTGAGAAGCCCCATGCGATCGAGCACCTCGAAGAGATCGTCGAGGCAAGCGACGGCCTGATGGTGGCGCGAGGGGATCTCGGGGTTGAGATGCCGCCGGAGAAAGTTCCCATGCTCCAAAAGCGCATCATCCGCCTTTGCAACAGCCGGGGGAAGCCGGTGATCACGGCGACCCAGATGCTGGAGAGCATGATCCGCGATCCCCGCCCGACACGGGCCGAGGCGAACGATGTGGCAAATGCGATTCTCGACGGCACCGATGCCGTGATGCTTTCTGGCGAGACCGCAATGGGCATGCACCCGGTCGAGGCGGTGGAAATGATGGCGAGGATCGCGCGGGAGACCGAGGAGCACTCGAAGTTCGAAAGCCACCCGCCGCTGCAGGAGGACGAGACACACGCGATGAGCGAAGCGATCCTTTCGTTCGACCGCCTCCTCCGCCCGGCGGTGATCGCGCTTTACACGACGACCGGGGAATCCGCCCTCGCCGTGTCCTCCCAGCGCCCACGCGCCAGGATCTTAGCCCTGACCCGCGACCGGGATGTCTTTCACCGGCTGAACCTGATCTGGGGGCTGCGCCCGCTATTGATTGGTGATAATCCGGGGGATTTTGACGAGCTGACGGCCACGGTCGATCGGGAGCTGATTGCAAGGGGAGCCGCCGTTCCCGGCGAGCGCATTCTCCTTGTGGGCGGGCTGCCAATCGGAGGAACCGCTGCCGCCAACGTCATCAAAATCCACCGCGTCAACTCCTCCGCCTCCTAGTTGCCAGAAAAAATCTCATAGGTATGAGATTGACAGCCCATCGGATTCTGGTCTGATGGCTCGGAAGTGCATCCCTCTCCGACACAGAAGCAGATTGCCGCGAAGCTTGGCGTTTCCCAGACGCTGGTGTCCCGCGCGCTCTCCGGGCGCGCCGGGGAGATCGGAGCATCGCTCGGCACGATCGAAAAGATCCGGCGTGCGGCTGAGGAGTGGAACTACCAGCCGAGCGCGACCGCGCTTGCGCTGCTTGGGGCGCCGACGCGGACGATCGGGGTCGTGGTGAAGAACTTTGATGATCCGTATTTCGGGAGGCTGATTGGGGCGCTTCAAGTCCAAGCGCAGGCAAGCCGGCACTCGCTCCTGCTGACAGGCTGCCGGAAAGAGGATCTCTCGGGGCTGCAAAAGCACCGGGTGGACGGAGTGATTCTCGCCGGCAGCGATTTTCAGCCGGAAGGCCTGGCGGCATTTGCGAGGGAAGGGATGCCTGTCGTGCAAATCGGAACGGGAACCCCTTTTCCCGGAGGCACGCAGATCCATCTGGACGAGGAGGCAGGCATCGGAGATTTGGTCGCTCATCTCTCCGGGCTCGGGCACCGGGAGATCGGCTTCGTTGCCAAAGAGGTGGGGGCGAACCTCCGGCGCGGGGAGCTCCTGCGCCAGGCGCTCCGGGCCTGCGGCTTTTCGGTCAGGGAGAAGGCGTTTTTATTGTTTGATGGGAGCCAGGGGGCCGAATCGGTCGCGAGGGCATTGACCGCCATGGTTCGGATGCCGACGGCGGTGGTTGCCGCCGAGGATTCGATTGCCATGCCCCTTCTGCGCGGGCTTTACGATGCGGGGCTGCGCGTGCCGCAGGATATCTCGATTGCTGGAATTGATGACATCTCCGCAGCGGCGCAAACCATCCCGCCGCTGACGACCCTCCGCCAGCCGATCTCCGAGATGGCGGCGGCAGCCTTCCTGGCTCTCGATACATCCGGCCCGCACAGGAGCACGGTTTCTATTCCGGGGAAGCTCATCGTCCGCAAGTCCTGCGCCCCCGTTCGTCTCCGCTAACCATTCTATGAAAACCAAAGTAAAAACCCACATCGCAAAAACCAAACAGGAGTCGGGCGCTGCGGCGGCGGCGCTAGGCGCAAAGCACATCCGCGACGCGATCCGAAAGAACGGGAAGGCCAATATCATCGTGGCCACCGGCGCCTCGCAATTCGAAATGATCGAGCAGCTGGTCAAGGAGCCCCGGATTGATTGGACGCGCGTCACGGCGTTCCACCTCGACGAGTATGTCGGCACTCCGATCACCCATCCTGCCTCGTTCCGGAAATATCTTTGGGAGCGGTTTGTGTCGCGGCTCCCGCTGCCTCTCGCGGGATTCCACTACATCAATGGCGAGGGCGACGCTCAGGCCGAGTGCCGCCGGGTCGGCGCGATCATCGCCAAACATCCCATTGACGTCTGCTTTGCCGGGATCGGCGAGAACGGGCACCTTGCCTTCAACGACCCGCCGGCGGACTTCAAGACTGCGGCGCCCTACCTGGTGGTGGGCCTTGATGAGGCGTGCCGCAAGCAGCAGATGGGCGAGGGATGGTTCAAGACGCTCAAGCAGGTCCCGCAGCAGGCGATCTCCATGTCGATCCGCCAGATCATGAAGTCGAAGGTCATCGTCTGCACCGTGCCGGACAAGCGCAAGGCGCAGGCCGTGAGCGACTGCCTCACCGGGGCGGTGACGCCAATGCACCCCTCTTCCATCCTGCAGCGCCACAAGGCAGCATGGTGCTTCCTGGACGAGGGATCGGCTTCGCTTCTTTAATATCCTGATGAAATCACCTCTATTGATCGAAAAGTTCAGCCTGGGGATCGGCGACAGGTTCGGGCGCGAGGGCGTCGCCCAGTTGGCTGCGCTACAAAAGGCGTCCAAGGCGGGAGTCATCCCGGTTTGGAACAAGTCCAACCGCGAGCATGTCCTGATCGGGAGCACGCCTGCCGACACCCGAAGCTCGGTCGAGGCCGCGGTTCTGGCCGCTGGCTGGACCGCACCGTACCACCTCGACGCCGACCATATCGGGTTGAAAACCGTGGACAGGTTCCTTCCCCACTGCGATTTTTATACGATCGACGTGGCGGATTTTATTGGCCTCGCCGCAGGTCCGGATGACGCTTCGGCTGTCCGGGAGTCGCTCCGTCCGCTGCTTGGCAGGACATTCCTCGGGCTCAATCGGCCGCTCGACGGCGGCGATGTGCAGCATTTTATCGACCGCTACGCCTGCGCAATCCGAGAGGCCGGAAAAATCTACCGCCATATCGAGGCCGCCCGGGGAAAAGACAGCTTCATCGCCGAGGTCTCGACCGACGAGGCGGAGGCCGCCCAGTCGCCGCTGGATCTTTTTCTGATCCTTGGCGCGCTGGCGGGCGAGGGGGTGCGCGTCCAAACGATTGCGCCAAAGTTCACCGGACGGTTCAACAAGGGAGTGGACTACGTCGGGGATGTCGCGCAGTTCGCCCGGGAGTTCGAGCAGGATCTTGAGGCGATCCGGATCGCGGTCGAGGAATTTGGACTTCCAGAGCAGCTGAAGATCAGCGTGCATTCCGGCAGCGACAAATTCTCGATCTATGGACCGATCCGCGAACTTCTAGAAAAGCACGGGGCGGGGCTCCACCTCAAGACGGCCGGAACGAACTGGCTGGAAGAGGTGATCGGCCTCTCGCTTGCCGGGGGCGGCTGCCTGGATGTCGCTAAGGAAATCTATTCGAAAGCATTCGGGCGGATGGACGAGCTCTGCGTCCCGTATGCGACCGTCATCGACATCCGCCGCGAGCAGCTTCCCGATCCGAAAGCGGTTGCGGGCTGGGATGGCCAGGCGCTGGCTGCGGCGCTGACGCACGAGCAGTCGGACCCGAGGTACAACCCGTCGTTCCGCCAGCTCGTGCATGTGAGCTTCAAGGTTGCCGCCGAGATGGGGCCGACGTATCTGGAGGCGATAGACTCGGCCCGCGAGACGATTGCCGCCTGCGTGACGAACAACCTCTACGACCGCCATATCAAGCCGCTGTTTCTTTGGTGACCAGCCTCTTTGACATCCAGGTCAACGGCTTCGCGGGGGTGGATTTTCAGCAGGAGGATTTATCTGCTGCCGATCTTCGGGCTGCGGTGGACGGGCTCGCAGCGCACGACACCCGGCGGTTTTTCCTGACGCTCATTACCGACGGGATCGAGCGGCTTTGCGAGAAGCTGAAAAACATCGGGCGGATCCGGGCGGGCGACCCTGTCGTCGGCGAGGCGATCTGCGGCTACCATATTGAAGGCCCGTGGATTTCTCCCAGGCCCGGATATTGCGGGGCGCATGATCCGAAGTGCATGGGCGTCCCGAAGGTCGGGGAGTTCGACCGGATGCAGGAGGCCGCCGGCGGCCACATCAAACTGCTGACCCTGGCGCCGGAGCTGCCAGGCAGCGGGGAGGTCATCCGGCATGTTGTCCGCTCGGGCGCGCACGTCTCGCTCGGGCACACGAATGCCTCGGACGCCGAGATCGACGCGGCGATCGAAGCCGGCGCAAGGTTTTGCACGCACCTCGGCAACGGGGTCCCCTCCGAGCTGCCACGCCATCATAACGTGACCCAACGCCTCCTTGCCAGGGACGAGCTGGCCGCCTTTTTCATCCCCGATGGGATCCACCTGCCTCCGTTCGTTTTGAGGAATTTCTTCCGTGCGAAGCCGCGCGGCAAGGCGATCTTCACGACGGACTGCATGGCCGCTGCCGGCGCGCCTCCAGGGATCTACCGCCTCGCGCATCACGAGCTTGAGGTCGGAGAGGACGGGGTGGTTCGCGCGCCGGGGTCTGCGAGCTTCGCCGGGTCTGCGCTGGCCCCCGACGAGGGAGTCCGCAACATCCGCTCCTGGCTGGGCCTGGAGGAAGGCGAAGCCCGCAGCCTGTTTTCCTCCTCGATCGCAGCGGCGTTTGGGATTGCGCTTCCGGAGCAGAATTCCTGTTGATTATCGTTCCTGCATCTGCGTAAGATCAGAGCTTATGAAAGCTAGATTGAAGGCGTGTCTCGGTGGTCTTTTTCTTTTCATTTTTTCTTTGGCGGCATCCGCCGAGCCGCCGAAGCCGGTTCCAACGGTGAGGTTTGACAGGGTGCAAGGGGTGGTTGTGGCGTCCCATCCTGCGGATCGCACGGTTGAGCTCCGCCTCCCGGGTGGCGGCACCCAGCGCCTGAGGATCGCCGACAATGCCTACCTGCACACCCTCCGCGGGCTCGATGAGAGGGTGAGGATCCTGGACCCGAAAGGCCTCACGGACTTTCAGCCGGGCATGCGCATCGCGGCTTCCGGGCTTGTCTATTCCGACGCTCCCGAGCTGGTCGCAAAGGAAGTCTCCGTGCTGGCGGGGCCGGATGGCGTGCCGGTCTATGAGGGGGGCGACTGGTGGGCGTCGCAGGCCCGTGAGCTCGCGGAATTCTGGATCCGCACGCAGTTCGGCGATGGCGATGTCGGAGATCCTTCGGGCTATCGAACAGCCATTTCAAAGACCGGAACGAAGCGCCCGGAAACGGTCAACCTGCAGGAAACCGCGACGATCTCGCGCCTGATCTACGGCCTCAGCTCGACATACATCCTCAACGGGAGCCCCCGCGTCCTCAAGGCGGCCAGCGAGCTTGTCCGGCTGCAGCGCGAGCGCATGCGGATCGAATCTCCCGACGGGAGGCATGTTTACTGGCTTCACGCGATCCGGGGCGGCAAGCCGGTTCTCCCCTCGCTCTTTGCGGACGATGCCGGCACGATCCCGCTCTACGAACAGATCTACTGCCTCGCCGGGCTCACCCAGTATTACCGGATCACAGGCGACCCGGTCATCCTCTCGGATATCGAAAAGACAGTCCGCTTCATGGATGACTATTTTTGGGATAACGGGCCGGCAGACCCGCTGGCGCAGGGGTATTTTTCGCACGTCCACCCCGGCACGTTCAGCCCGGCGGATGCCGACGGCATCAACAAGCTCAAGAAAAACTGGAATTCGGTGGGCGACCACCTGCCCGCGTATTTGGAAAACCTCTACCTCGGCACGAGGGATCCGAAATACCTGGAGCGGCTCAAGCAGCTCGGAACGCTCATCGCGACCCATTTTCCTGATCCCGGAAGCCCGTTTGTCAACGAGCGATTCGACGCGCAGTGGAACCCGGACCATTCGTATGCCTGGCAGCAGAACCGTGGGGTGATCGGACACAACCTCAAAATTGCCTGGTGCCTCACCCGGCTCTACCACCTCACCGGCGACAAAAAGCTTCTGGATGTCGCCCGGCAGTGCGGCGACCAGATGCTCGTCTACGGCCAGGACCAGCGCCGGGGCGGCTGGTATGACGTCATCGAGCGGGAGCCGGATCCGGCGACCGGACGCTACGAGCTCACCTGGCATGACCGCAAAGCCTGGTGGCAGCAGGAGCAGGGGATCCTTGCAAACTATATCCTCTACGCGGAGACCAAGGATGCGAAATACCTGGATTCCGCGCGGGCCGGGACCGGGTTTTACAACCTGGCCTTCCCCGACCACGATGACGGGGATGTTTTCTTTGATGTTCAGTCCGACGGGACGCCGTTCCTCATCGGCGACCGCGCGGACAAGGGCAGCCACTCGAAAAGCGGCTACCACAACATGGAGCTCACCTACTTCACCCATCTCTATACAAACCTTCTCGTGCGCAAGCAGCCGGTCACGCTTCACTTCGCCCCCTGCCTTGATGCGGGAGGCACCGTGTTTTCCGTCCAGCCGATCTCCCTCCCGCCGGACAGCGTGAAGCTGACATCGGTGGCGGTTGGCGGCCGGCCCTGGAAAGATTTTGATGCCAAGGCCCTGACCGTGAAGCTTCCGAAATCGGCCGACCCTCAGCTCCTCACGGTCACGCTCTCTCCTAAATAAACAGTGCAACTCCTAGACATCCGCAAGGGGGAGGCCTCAAAGGTGGTGATCACCTGGCTGATGTGCGCCCTGCTCTCTGTGGGCTACGCGATCGGCTGGAGCGCGGTGCATTCGATGCTCGTCAAGCGGATGGGCGTGGAATACCTGCCGTACACATATATCGGGATCAGCCTGCTGGGGGTGTTTGGATCCTCGGTTTATCTCCTGTTTGCGGATGCGGTGAGGCGGGACCGGCTCCTTGTCATCTTTGCAGGGGCGACCGGGCTCGCGCTCGTGCTGGCGCGGCTCCTTGTCACCGCGCGGCCGGATGGCGAAAAGGGGTTCACCCTGCCGCTGCTCCTGTTCTTCCTTGCTGTCTTCTTTGCCCAGGGGGTTGGCAACTCGACGCTGGGCACCCAGGTGTGGACGATCATCAATGACATTTTCCGCCCTTCGCAGGGCCGCCGGATCTACCCGATCATCGGCACGGCCGGGACAATCGGAGGCATTGCGGGAGGTGCTTCGATCCACTTCCTCGCCGGTTCTCTGGGCACCGCCAACCTCGTCATCGTCTGGGCCGGATCCATCTGGGCGCTCATCCCCCTGACCCTCTGGCTCCGCAAGCGTTTCGGAGGCGAGCTTCGCGGACGGCGGCAGGGGACGGCCTCGCCGAAGCCTGCCGGGGGACACCTCGCCGAGGGGTGGAAGTTTTTAACCTCGTCGAAAATGGCGGCGATCCTCGGGTTTGTGGCCGTGATGTTCTGGGTCGTCGGTTCCGTGGCGGACTTCCAATACACCCGGATCATGAACGCGGCGTTCCCGTCGGAGTCGAAGCTCGCCGGCTATTACGGGATTTACGGCATGGTGATCAACACGAGCGGGCTCTTCGTTCAGATCTTTTTTAGCGGCTACCTCATCCGCCGGATCGGCATCGCTCGCGGGCTCTGCGCGCTTCCGGTCACCGCGCTCGCCGGCTTTGTCCTCATCGCCGTGCGCTTTGCGTTCTGGCCCGGCATCGCCCTCCGCTACACATGGGATATGGTTGGCATGACCTTGCAGGGGAACTCCTACCAGCTCGCGATGAATGCCGTGCCGGCTGCCCTCCGCGCACGCGTGCGGGGCGCCATCGAGGGGGTTGTCAACCCGCTGGGCGGCGTCATTGGCGGCATCCTCATCCTCGTCCTTCATCACACGTTCGACGCGACGGGCGACCGGGGATGGGCGGACCCGGTGACCCTTGCCGGGCTCGTGCTTGCTGCCGCTTGGCTGATCGTCGTTTCGCGCTCGGGGGAGATCTACCTCAACACGGTTTCTGAAAACCTGCGGAGCGCGGAAAAACGGACGGCGATGGACGCGATCGACTGCCTCGAGGAGCCTGGAAACCCGCGGGTGGAAGAGCTTCTGGCCGAGGTGGAAAAAATGCCGGATCCCGAGATGCGAGCGGCGGCGGCGCGTGTTCGTGGGGCGATCCGCAGCTCAGACTCGCTCTCCGCGCTCGCCAGATCCTGCGCGGATCCCTCGCCGAATGTCCGGCGCGCATCCGTTCTTGCCCTGGCGCATGTGCCACGGAAATACACGCTTCCGGCTGCCGCCCTCGATGCGGCGAATGCCATTGTCGAATCCGATCCCGAGCCATCGGTGCGCGCGGAGGCGCTCCACCTCCTCATTCTGTGCGAACCGCCCGAGAAGGCGGGAGAGCTTGCCTCGCGCTGGCTGAAACACGGATCCCCAGACGTCCGCGCTCGCATCGTGGAGTCGATCGCAACGCTCGACATGGACAAGAGAAATCTCCTCGAACCGTGCCTTGGCGACCTCTCGCCAGCGGTCCGCTCGGCCGCAGTCTGTGCGCTCTGGGCAGACGTCGGCGTTCGCGCGCGGGCGCAGTCGGCCCTGGCCGCCTTGGTTGGCGATGCGGATTCTGAGGCGCACGGTCCGGCGCTCGCCGCCTGCCACCGCACCGGAGAATGCCCTGACCCCGGCGCTCTGCTCCGGCTGCTCAGCTCGCCCGACCCAGTCGTGCGCGTGCTCGCCGGCGCGGCCGTCCTCAGGTTTCACCCGGACCCCGCCCACCGCGAGCGCTCGCTGGAAACCATTTTTCAAACTCTCGGAGATGAGGCGCACGCCGAACGCCTCCGGGCGGATGTGCTGCCGCTCGTTCCCCACCTTGGCGAGGTGGCTGCCGACGCGATCCTTTTCGCGGCCGCCAAGCTCCCTGCGGACAAGAAATCCAGCGTGGCCGGGGTTCTTGGCGAATGGCACAGGGTGCTCGAATCCCACCTCGAAGCCGGGGTCTGAGTTCTCTTCCGGGTTGCGTCATCGACGGCTCGAGCCAACATGAAAAACGAAGGCATTCGTTGGATTCAACGATTCCAGAACTGCCAGCGGGCGCTATCGCAACTGTCTGAACCGGTGGCGCTGTCCGGCCAGGGCGATCTCCTTGACCACATTCGCCGGGTGGGTGTGGTTTTTTACGAAAAGAAAGCGTTGCTTGCTCTTCAGCCGGAAATTGGGGCGGGCATCCCATCGCGATGAAGATAGCGACGCTTATTTCTGGTGGGGTGGACAGCTCGGTGTCGCTCCGGTTGCTCAAGGACGCGGGGCACGATATCACCGCGTTCTATCTCAAGATATGGCTTGAGGACGAATTGTCGTTCCTCGGCGAGTGCCCATGGGAGGAAGACTTGGGCTTTGTCCGGTCGGTCTGTGAGGGGGCGGGGGTGCCCTTGCAGGTCGTGCCGTTCCAGAAGGAATATCACGAGCGGATCGTGTCGTACGTGATCGCCGAGGCAAAGGCGGGACGGACGCCGAATCCGGATGTCTTTTGCAATGCGCTCATCAAGTTCGGCGCGTTCGTCGAGGCCTATGGGGCCAAGTTTGACCGCGTGGCGACTGGGCACTATGCGACAACGGAAGTTCGCGACGGCAAGGCTCGGCTTTTACGCTCAGCCGATGGCCATAAGGACCAGACCTATTTCCTATCGCGGCTTCGGCAGGATCAGATGGAGAAGGCGATGTTCCCAAACGGGGGGTGTCGCAAGGACGAGGTGCGGGAGCTCGCGCGGCAGTTTGGACTTTCGAACGCGGCGCGCAAGGACAGTCAGGGCATCTGTTTTCTCGGCACGATTCCATTCGACAAGTTTCTTGAGGAGGCGCTTGGTACCAGGGAAGGGGATATCGTGGATGCCAGGACCGGAGCCGTGCTTGGGAAGCATAACGGATACTGGTTCTATACGATCGGGCAGCGCCGCGGCATCGGGCTTTCCGGCGGGCCATGGTATGTGACCGGCAAGGATGTCGGAAAAAATACCATCTGCGTATCGAACGCGTGCCGGAGCGCGGAGACGGCGAGGACAGAGTTCGATGTCGAGGGATTGTCGTGGATCGCGGACGTGCCCGGTGCGGACGACTCGCTAACGGTGAAGCTTCGGCATGGGGTGCAGGAATATCCATGTGCGCTTGTCATCCATTCAGATGGTCGCGGCACGGTGAAACTCGGATGCGGGGACGCCGGGATCGCCGCCGGGCAGATCGCGGCATATTATCGTGGGGACGAGTGCCTCGGTTCAGGAATCATTTGTGGAGAATCCTCAGGGCCGAAAGGCTTTTCCGGGTAGATGGAAGCGCCTTCTCTGGCGACTTTTTTGATCAGTCGCGGGTTGTGCGCGCGCTCGATGCGGACGAGGTCGAGCTCGTAGATCATGGGAGCCTCACCCCTCGGCAAGTGAAAGCCCGGGAGGCGGGCTCTCGCCGAGGAGGCCGGCTTGATCGGCCGCCACGACGGGAACGACATTTTCAAGGACGCGACGGCGCACGTCGTTGGTCCCCCAGCTGCGGAGGTCTGCGCTGATCTGGCTGCGGCAGGATTTTGGGACGTCGAGCGGCCGGAGTCCCGTGAGCCTTGCGGCCCGGAGCCATGCGGCCGCAGCTTCCGGACGGATGGATTCCGGGACTTCTGCGGAACGCAGGGACTCCCAAGCTGCGACGACGGCTTCGGGCGGGAGAACCATCTCGGCGCCCCCGTGGAAGAGGACGCGAGAGAGCAGGCGGCCGAGGCCCTTCCAGAACGCGGAATTTTGTGGCTGCGACTTGAGCGATTTGGCGAGCCGACTGGCTATCTCGAGGCGGTCGGCGACGGGCAGGGATTCCAGGGATCCGGCCAGCAGGGCGATTTCTGCCGATGGGGAAGCTCCTTCCCGCCATTCCGAGCGGGCGGCGGTCCAGATGGCGGATGCGTGTCCGGTGTTCAGCCCGGCGGCGATGCGGCGGGCGGCGATCCAGCGCTGGATTTTTACAGAGCCGCCCGGAAAAGCTGGCGGGCAGGTGAGGACTTGAGCCAGAGCGCCGACGCGATCGGAATCCCCGGCCATCCCGCATCCCGGCCGCAGCAGGTAGCCTGCGATCTGCAGCCAGGTTTCTTCCTGTGCGGCAGAGCCCGCCCGCTTGTCGGACACCTCGAGCCACGCGTCAAAAAGCTGGCGCACGATGCCGCCGGCCCAGGTGGATTTTGGTGAGGAGAGAGCTTTTTCTGCGATAGAAAAGACGGCGTTGGCGGTGAGCTTTTCATGCCATTTGCGCGTGCCGTTCAGAAAGCTGGCCATCTCTTCTGCCGCATGGGAAACGGCATCGGCGGCCCCCGCCGGCTTCGCCTGAGCCGGCTTCGAGGGCGAAGCTGCCGGACGCCCGCGGAGAGAAAACTCCAGCGGCCAGGGCGGGGCCCATTTCAGGGAAGGCTCGGCGCACAGGAGCTCGATCCGCAGCAGCCCGGTTGAGCGGAGGGTCGTCCGCAATTTGACCCGCACCTTTGGATCCTTCGGCGGCTTGGACCCGGCTGGCGGCGCGAGAACGGTCTCTACGGCGGGCAGCTCGCTAAACCCGGAACCGGCGACCAGCACGCCCGCGAGATCCTGAGGGCGCCGGGCGTGCTGGTAGAGCGGGAATGACGCAGGTTTTCCGACCAGAGCCCGAAGCTCGGGCAGGTCGGCCAGATGCGGGGATTCCGCCGGTGCGCCGAGGGGAAGGACGCACAGAAGCTTTTCGCCGCCGACGCCGACGTAATACGAATGGGCCGCTCCGGCCTCGATGCGCGAGGCATCTCCGATGCCACGGAGGTGCAGGAATCGCGCGGCTCCGCAGGCGACGGCGAGATCCGGCTGGGGATTCTCCAAAACCTGCGGCGCGTGGCCACCCTGCCAGCCGGTCATGTTTTCCAGGATTCGCTGGCGGATGGCCGGGGCTTTGGTGAGGCCTCCGTTGAAGAGCAGGTAATCTACCGGCGGGCGCCCCTGGAGGAACTCCGCGAGATGTCGGGTGACGGCGGGATCCTTCGCGTAGGGGAGGCCCATCTCGCGGAGTCCGGATGCTGCGCGATGGGGGGTCTCCCCCGCGCCGACGGCTGGGAAAAAACCTTCGAGCAAAAGCCTCGAAACCTCGTGCGCAGAAATCTCTGAGCGCAGGGTTCCTGCGAGCAGCGAAGCTCCGGGCCGGGCCACGGCGACCGGCCAGATCCGAGAGGGCTCGCCTTCTGCGCCCAGCGCCTCCTCTTTAATCTCCCGGCATCGGGCGAGGAGATGGGCGAACGTTCCTGCTGGAAGTTGACCGTCCGGAAGCAGGCGGGATTCGAGATGCTGAGCGAGGGAAAGGTCGAGGTTGTCCCCGCCCAAGAGCAGATGGTCGCTCACGGCAATGCGGCTCAAATGGGGGACCTCTCCGCCCGGCGTGATCGCAAAGAGGCTCAGGTCCGTCGTGCCTCCGCCGATGTCCACGACCAGGACGTGCGAGGGTTTCCCGGCCGCCAGCCCGGAGAGCCCGTCGGGGAAGCATTCCAGCCAGGCATAAAATGCTGCCTGCGGCTCTTCGAGCAGGATGGCTGATTCGGGGAAGCCCGCTTCTCGCGCGGCCTCCAGAGTGAGCTGTTGGGCGGCCGGGTCGAACGAAGCGGGGACGGTAATCGCGATCTCCTGAGCCGGGAGCAGGGCTTCCGGATGGGCTGCATCCCATGCCCCGGCCAGCGTGCGGAGCAAAATCGCGAGCGCCTGCACCGGGCTGATGAGATCCTGGGCAGCGAGGTCCCCGGTGCCCAATGGCAGGAATTTTGCATGCCGGTCGGCCGCGTGATGCACCATCCACGATTTGGCTGAGCTGACCACCCGCCCGGGGACCTCGGCCGCGCGGGCTTTTGCCCACCGGCCGGCGAGCCATTTTGACGTGCCCGGCGGCAGATACAAAAACGAGGGGAGAGTGGGGTGCGAGCCCTCCGAATGGCTGGTCTCAGGCTGCGCGATTTCGAGGGCTGCCGTCTGCTCCCCATCTTCCCGGATCCACGCCAGCGCGCAGTTCGTCGTCCCCAGATCAATGCCGATGCGGAACACGGCTATTGCATGCGGATATGAAATTCCAGCTTCCAGCGGTCGCCGGTCGGCGCGTGGACAAAAAACAGCTCGAGGTGGCCGAGCTCGGTCACCTGGGTTTCCACGCTCACCGGCACTTCCTCGCCCGGCTCATGCCCGGGCGGCGGCGGGATGGCAATTTCCAGGTGCGCGCTTTCCTCCAGTTCCGATACGCCAGGCAGAAGGTCGCCCGGGCGGTCGCCCGCGCGGACCTCCGAGTGAAAGAAGCGAAATTCCGAGACCTCCCCGGTGTAGAGAAAAAATACCTGCCCGACAATCGCGTGGCTCGTGCCCTCCTCCATCCCCTGCGGAGCGACGCAAAGCGCTTTGGTGACCGGGCGGCGTCCGGGAACCGCAAGCGAGGCCGCCTCCATTCCTATATAGTAAGACCTGGCGGTGCCGGACTTGATGCGCAGTCCGTTTCCGGTGGCGCGAAGCCGTGCATAGATGGCTGCGCCGAGGGCGACGGCGTGGTCTGCCTGCGCGCCTTCGAGCTCCCTCACCGGATCCCCCGCCCACTGGCTGAGGAGCTCCAGAACCCGTCTGCGCAGCGCTGCCGCGTTAAAAACCCCTCCGTTGAAGAGGACGGCATCGGGGATCAGCAATGGCGAGCGGGCGATCCTCTCTGCCCCGCCGATGACATCGAGCAGGTGAGGGGACGAGGAGACGTTGGCCTTGGCGCGTGTGAGGAACCGGGCGAGATGCTTCGAGATCGCTGCGTCGGCCGCGTAGGGCAGCCCGGACTCCCGGATCCCTCCGGCGCGGCGCATGGCTGGCATCTCCTCCGGGGCGCAGATCGGAAAAAATCCGTTGATGGCGATATCGGCCACCTCGTCGCGCGTGAGCGAGGTCCGGGCGGTTGAGGCGATGAGCTTGCTGCTGCGCGAGGGGATTGCGAGCGGGGCTTCTGCCAGCGCGGGGTCTGAGAGCAGCGCCTCCTTGGCCGATCGCACTGCCTGGACCAGAGCCAGAAACTGCCATTCGTCCAAGGGCTTTCCGGAGGCGGCAAGCTTTTCTGAAACGGCATGTGCCAGCGCGAGGTCCATGTTATCTCCGCCGAGCAGCAGGTGTTCCCCGACGGCTACGCGCTCGAGGGAAAGCTCCCCGTCGCGACCGGTCACTGCGATGAGGCTGAAGTCTGCCGTGCCGCCGCCGACATCGCAGACGAGAAGCAAATCTCCGGCGCGAGCCTGCTTCCTCCAGCCCGGCCCCTGGCTTTCCAGCCATGCATAGAATGCGGCCTGCGGCTCTTCTAGCAAGGTGACCTCGCCGAGCCCGGCAAGCTGCGCGGCTTCGAGGGTCAGCCCTCGCGCCGTCTCGTCAAATGACGCGGGAACCGTGACGACCACATGCCCGGCGTCCGGGGCGTCCCCTGCCGATTTTGAGATCTCGATCAGGTGTTCGAGGAGCTGCCGGGAAACTTCCAGCGGCGACCACTTGTGGGCGATGGCGTCGCTGGCCCAGGGGAGGACCGGTCCGCTCCGGTCAACGTGCGGATGGCAGAGCCAGCTCTTGGCCGATACGATCAGGCGATCCGGCTGCAGCGATCCGCGATCCCGCGCAAACGTCCCCAAAACCCAGCCGCGCGGCATTTTTGCCCACGGGAGAGCGGGGGTTCCTTCCGGGAACTCCCCCTCGGCGGGAAGATAGACGGCCGAGGGGAGGAGAGCTTTTTCTCCGATGCCGTTCGCGGACACCGCCTGCGTAATCTGCAAAATCTCCGGGCACGATTCGGCCGCCGCCCGCGCGACCGCGCAGTTGCTTGTCCCAAGGTCAATTCCCAGATAGCTGCTCATCGTTTCCTTTTTTCAATGGGTTTGCTTTCGATCCCGCTCAGCGAAGCTCGACCTCGGCGGGCGCAATGACCGGCCAGGGTTGCCTCTCGGTAATGCCTGTGATCCGAGGGAGCTTCACGGAGGGCGACATCCAGCCCGGGTGCAGCAGCTTGCCTTGGTAGGGCGGGCGATCCGGCACCATGCCGAGCAGGCGGTGGGCGGCCGCATCGTAGCCCGGCTCGAGCGCTACCCGGTCGCCTTCCTGGCCGGGATGGACCGGCTGGATGTCAAAATACTCGTCGAGCACTTTCCGGCATCCTGCGTGAACCACCCGCGCGGCCGCGCCGACCTGCGCGTCCGTCGCGCCGGCAATCTCCTCCCTCGCGAAATCCACCAGGCGCCCATGCTCCTGCAAAAGTGCCAGGAAGGCGATGATCTCCGCCTCCGGACGTGGAGGTGCGAGGCAAACGGAAGCCGGCTCGCTCGGCCTGGCCGGCTGCGCTTCCGCCCGCGCGCCCAGGAAAAGAAAAGCCATTCCGCACAGGGCAGAAAAAATCTCGACGGCGACGGTCGCGTTCGGATCCGGGAAAACCAGGATCCCGACATTCAAGACGAGAATCCCCCCGGCGGCTCCAATCAATAGTTTTTTTGCCATCGGACAATTCTGCAAAATGATGCGCGGGATGGCAATCCTGAGGTTGCTTGCTGAGAATGCCGGCCTGTTCGCAGGGGGAAGAAATCTGAACTTCCGGGTTGCGTTGGGCTGAAGGATTTTAGAAGCTGTCCCGAGAGAAATGAGTAAGTTCTTCTGATCCCTATGATTTCCGATCCCTCCCCGACGTCCCGATCAAAACCGACCGTCACCGGGCGCGAAGCGCGTTTCGCCGAGGATGAAGTGATCGTTTCGAAGACCGACCTCAAGGGGGCGATCACCTACGCCAACGATGTTTTTGTCCGGATTTCCGGCTACACGGAGGCGGAGCTTCTCGGGCAGCCGCATAACATTCTCAGGCACCCGGCAATGCCACGGTGCGTATTCCAGCTCCTGTGGACAACCATCCAGGGCGGGCAGGAAATTTTTGCTTATGTTCTGAACCTGGCGAAAACCGGCGACGAGTATTGGGTGTTCGCGCACGTGACTCCCAGCTACGATTTGTCCGGGAGGCACATCGGATACCACTCGAACCGCCGGGTTCCTCACCCCGAGGCCCTTGCGAAAGTTCGCCCGCTTTACGCAGCCCTCCTCCAGGAGGAAGCCAGGCACGCCTCGCACAAAGATGGAACGGCCGCCTCGTTCCGGCTCATCGAAAAAACCCTCGCGGATAGCGGCCTGACATACAGCCAGTTTGTCTTTGGGCTTTGCGAGCAAACAAAGCTGGAAAATCTGACTCGCTAATCCCCCCCAACGACTTCTTTCCATGCTTTTCTTCAAAAAGAAACCTGCGCCGCTCCCTGAAGACAGCTTCCGAACCGCGCAAGCGGCTCCACATGAAATCCAGGACGATGGAACGGTGGAAAAAATCACAGAGATGTGCCACCAGGCTGCCCAAGGCGACCTGGAGGCTCGGATTATCGGCCTGAGCGAGCACCCGAAGTTTGGCGGGTTGGCGCGTGCGATTAACTCGATGCTCGACATGGCGGATTCCTTCGTCCGCGAATCCTCTGCTGCCATGCTGTGCTGCAGCCGCAATGAGTTTCACCGTCCGATTTTGCTGCGTGGGCTCAAAGGGGCCTACCGCGCGAGCGCTGTCCTCAATAACCGGGCGGGGGCCCAATTGAAAGCCAGCAGCGATTCGCTGGCCCTCGTGGCCCGGCTTGCTTCCGATAACACTCTTGCGATCAATGCGGTAGCGGCTGCTTGCGAGGAGCTCCACGCAACAGGGGGCCAGATCTCCCGGCAGGCAGACGGCGCGTTGCAGCTTTCGAAAAGCGGCCTGAACCATGGAGAGGAGGCCCTCAATAAAATGGAGATCCTCGAAGCTGCTTTTCGGCAGGTTGACAGCATCGTCGCCCTCATCCTCGGCATTTCAGAGCGGACAAACCTCCTGGCTCTGAATGCCTCCATCGAGGCCACCCGCGCAGGAGCCCATGGAAACCGCTTCGCCATTATTGCCCACGAGGTCAAGGAGCTCTCGAAAAACTCCGCATCTGCGACCGAGGGGATCCGCACGCAAGTGGACCTGATGCGGCAATCGGTGGAAGCTGTCAGCCACCTGCTCCGGACGATTCACAGCTCGCTTTCCGCCACGACTTCTTCGGCGTCCACGATTGCGGCTTCCATTGGCGAGCAAGTGGCCGCAACGAACGAGATCGGCCAGCAAATCGCCGATCTCACGGCCAACTCCAAAACCGTTGCCGACCGGGTCTCCCGCTGCTGAGTCGGGCTTGGGCCTAAGCCGGCTCAGGCGATCGCCTTGATGAGAAGCGTGGCGTTATGGCCGCCGAAGCCGAACGAATTGCTCAGGACGGTTTTGAGCTTCGCTTGGCGCGCGACGTTTGGCACGCAATCGAGGTCGCATTCCGGGTCTGGGTTGTCGAGGTTGATTGTCGGCGGGACGATGCCGTGCTTGATCGCGAGGGCGCAGGCGGCGAGCTCGACTCCGCCCGCCGCTCCGAGCAGGTGCCCGGTCATGGATTTCGTCGCGCTGATCATCGTCTTTTTCGCGTGGTCGCCGAGCGCTGACTTGATCGCTTTCGTTTCGCAGATGTCGCCGAGCCCGGTGGATGTCGCGTGGGCGTTGATATAGTCAATTTCCTCAGCGTTCACCTGGCCGTGGCCCATGGCAATCGTCATCGCGCGGGCCGCCCCTTCGCCTTCCGGCATCGGCGCGGTCATGTGGTAGGCATCTGCCGTGCAGCCGTAGCCGGAAATCTCGCAATAGATCTGCGCCCCGCGGCGTCTGGCGTGCTCATATTCCTCAAGAATCATGATGCCGGCCCCCTCGCTCATGATGAACCCATCGCGGTCGCGGTCGAATGGGCGGCACGCCTTCTCCGGCTCGTCGTTGCGCAGGCTCACCGCCTTCATCGCCGTAAAGCCTGCGATGCCAAGCGGGGTGATCGTCGCCTCGCACCCCCCGGCAACAAAAGCATCGGCATCGCCGAATTTGATGATCCGCCATGCCTCGCCCAAGGAATTGTTTGCGGTGGCGCAGGCGGTCACGATGCACATGTTCGGCCCGCGGAGGTCGTATTCCATCGAGACGATCCCGCTGGCCATGTTGGAAATCATCATGGCGATGGTGAACGGCGATACGCGCGACGGCCCGCGCTCAAGCAGCCGTTTGCACTCGTCCTCCATCGTCCGAAGCCCGCCAATCCCGCTGCCGATCATCACGCCGAACCGGTTGTGATCGACCTTGTCGAGGTCGATCCCGGAATCCTCGATCGCCATCTTCGTCGCCGCCATCGCAAACTGGGTGAAACGATCCGTGCGCTTTGCGGATTTGGGGTTTTTAAAATACCTGACCGGATCGAACTCTTTGATCTCGCCCGCGATTTTGCAATCGAACTTGTCCGAGTCGAAAGCGGCATATCGGCTGATGCCGCTGCGGCCCTCGGTGAGGGATTGCCAAAATGTTGTGATGTCGTTGCCGATGGGGGTGACGACACCGATGCCGGTCAGTACTACTCTTCGCTCGCTCATGTGATGGATTTTAGCGTGTTTACGGTTGCAGAACGTGCAACTAGGCGGGATCGAGGGATGGTTGGCAATGAAATTTTTCTTGATGGCGATAAAAAGTTAGAAAGAAACCGGCTTGACTCGCTCGTTCAAACTCCCGCACCGGGGGCATTTGGCGAGGGGATGGGGAGAGCGGTCTTCAAATTCCATGCAGCATATCGGGCAGCGGAGGCGGTTTCTCACCGAGCGGCTGGCATCCACCCGGCGAACCACCTCGTAGCTGATCCAGAAAAAAAAGATTCCGATGAGGAAGACGAGCAGGCAGGTGAAGACCAGCCATTCAAGGGGAAGGGAGATCATGGCGCGGAGCGGAGACCCCATTGAAATGTGACGCCCCCCCACGCCGTGCTATCAGGGCCATTGGCAAATCGGATCCCGCGCAGGACCTCGGCAGATTTTTTGTCCAGCGCCTCGTCCCCTGAGCTCTGCTGGAAAAATAAATGCGCGACGGTGCCGTCTCCGCGCACGGCAGCGAGAAATGCCGCAGTGCCGGGATTCGAGCCGGATGGGGGCAGCAGCCGGGAGTCCGGCGGGAGGTCCGGCATGCGGCTGGCGAGCGACCCGGTGGCTGCCAAACGCACAAAAGGAAGAGGAGCCCGGTTTGCCTGGCGGGCTCCCGCTTGCAAAAAAACAGGTGCCGGCGCCGAGGCTGGAAAAAACATGGAAGTTGCCGGTGGGGAGGCTGGCAGGGGATCTAAAGCCACCCTTGCCGCATTGTATTGCGGGGCGTAGTTCCCGGAGGTCGCGATGTCGGCCAGCGGAAGCCCCCGGCCGGGCGCAAAAACGGCCGGGTCGGCGGATTCCAGCAGCGCCGCGAGGCGCGCGGACTCGGCAGAACCAGCCGGTGCGCAATAGACCCTCGCCGAGTCAACTGTCCCCGCTTCCTGCCGCGGGTAAATGATGGAAAAAAGGAAAAACAAACCGGCGTGGATCATGGCGGCCGCCGTCAGCGCGGCTGGAAGGATGAGGTGAAGGTGGTGTCGGCCGGGCCAGTAAAAGATGAAGCCCGCTTTCATCTCGGGCCCTCATGATTCGTGGCGATGACCGTCGGGTACCCGAGCCCGAGGGCGACCGACATGACCCGCGCCACCAGATCGAACGGAGCCAGGCGATCGGCCTTGATGATGACCGTCCGCTTGCGGCCCTCGCCCGAGGCGAGGCGCGCGCGGAGCATTTCAAGGGAGACCTGCTCGTTCTCAAAAAATACTGCCGCGAGCGGTGCGGCCGTGACGCTCACCACTTGGGGATCCCTCTGGGGAGCAAGAAGGAACGGGGAGTCGGGGACGGAAACCTCCACGCCCGGCTGCAGAAGAAAGGACGTGCTCAGGACGATAAAAAAGATCAGGGAAAGGACGACGCCCAGCGAGGGGGCCACAAAGAGGAGTGCCGGGTGCAGGCCGGGCGAGCGCTCCAGCTTCACGGGGCATCAGCCGGGCCATCCGGCATGCAGAGGATTTCAATGGTTTCGATGGCCGCGCGCTCGATGTCGTGCAGGACGGCGCTGACCCTCGCGGAGAGGTAGCTGTGCGCGACAAAGGCAGGGATCGCCACCGTGAGCGCCGCTGCGGAAGTGAGAAGGCTCTCGTAAACGCCTCCGGCGATTTCCGCCGCCGTCGCATAGCCGCCATGCGCGGAAATCTGCTGGAACGCGCTCAGCAGGCCGAGGACCGTCCCCAGCAGGCCGATCAACGGCGTGGCATAGGCGATCGTGCTCAGAAGGGCAAGGTTGCGCTCGAGGCGAGGCACCTCGAGCTGCCCGGCCTCCTGCGCGATCTCCCGCAGCTCGGGCCGCGGCGCATCGTGCTTCAAAATGACCGCGTGCAGCACGCGCGCAACCGGCCCGGGAGACCCGGCACATTCCTGCAGCGCTTCAGTGAAATTTTTCCGCCGCAGGAGGTTTGCCAGCCCGCGGAGGAAGTCCCCGGTATGGATCGAGGACCGGTGAAGCGAGAGGAGACGCTCCAAAAAGACTCCGAGGGCAGTCACGCTGCACAGAAGTATCAACCACACGAGCGGCCCGCCTTTTTGCACAAGTTCCAACATGGTAGCAGGCTCATAGCACCGAACCGGATCGAGCGCGAGCCCGGATTTTCAATCCGCTCTGCGCTTTACATTCCAGCCTGCGGTCAGCCACTCTCCCGGTGCGCCATGATTGAACGTCTCGAACGCCATTTTTCCCGCTTCGCCATCCCCGGGCTGATCCGGTATGTCGTCGCGCTCAACGCCCTGGTTTTTATCCTGATCAAGCTGTGCCCGGAATACGCGCAGGTGCTCGAGCTCGATCCGGCGGCCCTCCGGCGCGGCGAGGTCTGGCGCCTGGTGAGCTGGATCTTTCTTCCGCAGACCCAGGACTTCTTCTGGATCATTTTCTACCTGATGTTCACCTGGTGGCTCGGTGACCTTCTCGAGCAGAGCTGGGGGGTGTTCCGGCTGAACGCCTATTACTTCCTTGGGATGGCTCTCTGCATCGCCTCGGCCTTCCTTTTCGGGGCCTCGGACGGAAATCTTTTTCTCAACCTCTCGCTTTTCCTTGCCGTGGCAACGCTGGCGCCCAACCTCGAGATCCTGCTCTTTTTTATCCTGCCCGTGAAGCTCAAGTGGGTGGCGATCGTCAGCTTGGTTTTTCCCGCCGGAGTCCTGCTGCTCGGGTCGATGGGGCAAAAGATGGCCGTCGTGATGTGCCTCGGGAACTACCTGGCCTTCTTCGCCCCGGCGTATTATCGTGGGGTATCCGCCCGCCAGCGCGTGCGCGGGCGGAGGGCGCGGTTCGATTCCGCGAAGCTCGCGGATAGCGAAACCCTCCACCGGTGCGCCATTTGCGGGGCCACGGAGCTCTCCTTCCCGGACGCGGATTTTCGGGTCGCGGCGGACGGCCTGGAATACTGCGGCAGCCACCTGCCCGGACGCAAAAAGCAGGGCTGACATGGGTGCATGTTACCACCATGGGCTGAAAGGTAGGGGCAGACCTCCGGGCTGACCTCCTGCGGCTGGCCGGGCTGACCTCCTGCGGCTGGCCGGGCTGACCTCCTGCGGCGGGCCGGGGACGTCCCGCCCTACCTCGGTAACTTTCGCGTCATGCACCCGGCTGACATTTTCTCCGGCTTTTTCGCTTGCGTTCCCTTGCGGATGGGTGTCCATTTCCGCCCATGAAATTCCTTGAGCCCGCCGAGTTGATCGAGTTCCAGAACTGGCGCTACGCCACCAAGAAATTTGACCCGGCGCGAAAGATTTCCGCTCCGGTCTGGGAGGCGCTCGAGGCCGCGCTGGCGCTCACTCCATCAGCCTACGGGCTCCAGCCCTGGCAGTTTTTTGTGGTGGCTGACTCGGAGCTGAAATCGGCGCTGCGGACGCATTCGTGGGATCAGCCGCAGGTGACCGACTGTTCTCACCATGTGGTTTTTGCGACGAGGAACGATTTGGACGAGGCGTTTGTTGACAGGCACATCGCCCGCATTGTGGAGGTTCGCGGGGTGACGCCTGAGGCGATGGGGTTCTACAAGGACATGATCGCCTCGGATCTCCTGAGCGGCCCCCGCTCGAAGTGGGTTCGGGAATGGGCCGCGCGCCAGGCCTATATCGCGCTGGGAAATTTCATGACCTCTGCGGCGCTTCTTGGCGTGGACACCTGCCCGATGGAGGGCATGGATCCTGAAAAATATGACGAGATCCTGAGCCTTCCAGCGAAGGGGTTCCGATCCGTGGTGGCGTGCTCGGCTGGGTATCGCTCGAAGGACGACCAATACGCGGCCCTCCCCAAAGTTCGCTTTTCGAAAGCTGACCTCATCCAAACCCTGTAAATGTCGGAGCACGCCTCCGGTGCGCCACGGGTTTCAGACGATCTCCGTCGGATTCTCGCTGCGGCGGACGGGCAGGCGATGCAGGTTTCGGAGATCCTCCGGCATTCCGATGGCCGCGGGCTGCAGACGATCGCGATCATCCTCTGCCTCCCGTTCCTCTCGCCGGTTGCCATCCCTGGGCTCTCTGTTCCGTTCGGCGCTGCGATCGCGATCTGCGGGCTGCGGATCGCATTCCGCCACCAGCCGTGGCTGCCCGGAGCGCTCATGCGGCGGAGCATCCCGTTCCCGGTTCTGGATAAGATGCTCCGCTTCGGGATTGCTGCCTACTCCCGGCTTGAGAAATCTCTTCGTGCCAGGTGGCTGGTTTTCACCGGAAGCCATACCTCGCAAATGGCGGCCGGGCTCTCCATCTCGCTCGCTGCAGTCTTGATGAGCCTCCCGATCCCCCCGCCATTCCCCCTCACCAACACCCTCCCGGCGCTCGCCATCATTTTGATCTCGCTCGGCATGCTCGAGCGGGACGGGGTGGTGATCTTCTGCGGATACCTCCTCACCGCCATCTCAACGGTTTATGTCGCTCTCATCGCCGCGCTCGGAGGCGCCGGGGTCGCCAAGATCTGGAGCCTCCTGGGCTCGTGGGTCCCTCAGTAGGAATAGCTGTCCGGAAGCTGGAACGCATTTTCGATAATCCGGATTTCCACATCGGGAAAGGTGACGACTTCGACGACATCGAAGCGGAACGTGATGTCCGGCATGTCGAGCAGCCGGAGCCATTTCATCGCCCCCCGGATGATCAGCCGACGCTTCTTCGCGTTCACGGCCTCGATCGGACGGCCGAAATTCTCGCCCGAACGGGTCTTCACCTCGACAAAGACAAGATCGTCCGCGTGGCGGCACACAAGGTCCACCTCGCCCCCGTGCGGGGCACGAAAATTTCTTCGGAGGATTTTGTAGCCGTTCCTGCGCAGGTGGCGGGCGGCTGCGTCTTCGCCTTCGCGTCCGAGGCGGATGTGGCTGGCCTCAGCGGAGGCAGGCTTGCGCAACCGGCGCAAAACTGCGGCGATGAATGGGGGTGGGGCCATGTTGGCGGAGTCTGGCGAGATGCTCGGGGGTTGGGTAGCCTTTGTGTTTGGAAAATCCGTATTCTGGAAACTGCCGGTCGAGATCATCCATGAGGCGATCCCTCGTGACTTTGGCGATGACGCTTGCGGCGGCGATGCTCAGGCTGATCGCGTCCCCCCCGACGAGCGCGGTCTGGGCGCAGGGGAAATCGCGGACGGGCAGGCCATCAATCAGCGCATGAGGCGGAGAGACCGAAAGCGAAAGGAACGCCTGGCGCATCGCCTGGTGGGTTGCCCGGAGGATGTTGAGCCGGTCGATCTCCCCGCTTTCGCAGCTTGCGACCGCCCACACGATGGCAGGGTTCGATGTCAGGATCTCAAACAGGGAGGCGCGCTTGCGCGGAGCGAGCTTCTTCGAATCGTCCAGCCCCGGAAGAAAGAAATCCACGGGCAGCACCACTGCCGCTGCGACGACCGGGCCTGCGAGCGGCCCGCGCCCGGCCTCGTCGATCCCGGCTATGGGCCAGATCCCCCGGGCTTGAAGAAGGAGTTCCTGCTCGAACGAGCAGGGCATCCTATGCGCGCTCTTTGACCGTTGTGGCGGATTTGCCCTTGCGGTCGCGGAGGAAGTTGAGCTTGGCGCGGCGGACCGCCCCCTTCCGCTCGACCTCGATCTTCGCAATGCGCGGTGAGTGGAGCGGGAATACCCGTTCGACTCCCTCGCCGTAGGAAACCCTGCGGACCGTGAAGTTGGCGTTCAAGCCGAGGCCCTTGCGGCCGATCACGATGCCGGAATAAATCTGGATCCGCTCCTTGTCGCCTTCGACGACCCGGGTATGGACCTTGACGGTGTCACCGACCCGGAAGTCCGTGATGTCCTTCTTCAACTGCTCGCTTTCGATCTTCTCAATAATACTCATGGCTTGAAAAACTGGAACTGGTGATTATGTCCGGTCTCGCTCCGGGGGCAAGAAGCATTCCAAGATTTTTTTCCTCTCGATTTCCCGGCGGGGCAGAGCATGAATAGGGGATGCTAGCGAAACGAGTGATCCCCTGTCTGGATGTCACCGGCGGGCGTGTGGTGAAGGGGACCAGATTCCTGGATCTGCGCGATGCCGGCGACCCGGTCGAGTGCGCGAAGATGTATGACGAGCAGGGGGCGGATGAGCTGGTCTTCCTCGACATTACGGCATCAAGCGACGGAAGGGAGACGATGGTCGCCGTCGTCAGGCGCACCGCCGAGCAATGCTTCATGCCGCTCACTGTGGGCGGCGGCATCCGCACGGTGGAGGATTTTCGCGCGATGCTTCGCGCGGGGGCCGACAAGGTTAGCGTCAATACGTCCGCGCTCCAGCGCCCGGAGCTGATCAGCGAGGGAGCCCGCGCATTTGGCTCGCAGTGCGTCGTCGTCGCGATCGACGCCAAGCGCGACGCGCCCGGCAGGTGGCGGGTCTATACCCATGGCGGACGCCGGCCGACGGATCGCGATGCGGTCGAGTGGGCGTGCGAGGCCGAGCGCCTTGGGGCGGGGGAGATCCTGCTGACAAGCATGGATGCGGATGGGACCTGCGGAGGATATGACCTCGCGCTCACGCGTGCGGTCGGCAGCGCGGTCGGCATCCCCGTGATCGCCAGCGGCGGAGCAGGCAGCCTTGAGCACCTCGCAGATGTCCTCGAAAAAGGCGGGGCCGACGCCGTGCTCGCCGCAAGCATCTTCCACTTCGGAAAATTCACCGTGGACGACGCGAAGGACTATCTCGCCGGACGTGGAATCCCGGTCAGAAGGCGGCAGGAAGCTGCAAAAAAGGATGATATTTGAGCTGGTCAGGCGATGCCTCGCTCCAGCCCCGTGACCCGGCCGTGGATGGCCGGGGCCGCGTAGCAGTGGGAACCGCAGGATACGAGGCCGACGTGGCGGAAAACCAAAGGATCGTGCAAAGAGAAAAAGCCGCTGACAAGTAAGGGCGGGCGTCAACGCCCCGTCCGGAATCGTTCTCTGCGGGCGAGAACTATCCGCTGAGGTCCGGGAGGATCAGGAGCAGGCAAAAAACTTGTCGTCGCCATGGTCGGGACTCAAGCGGGTTGGTTCTCCGTTTCCGCGAACGGGTTGACGATTTGCAGCTCTGCGATGTGCTTGAAATCGTCCACATTTCGAGTCACCAACTCCTCGCCTCTTA
>JBAXXX010000042.1:0-32318 GCA_037127695.1 Verrucomicrobiia bacterium
AATCACAAAACGGCGGCTTTTGCCGCTCGGTTTTCAGTCCGACAGGCTGCTAGGACGGATAAATCACCGGAGGGCCTTGCCGGGAAGATCGGACCGAGCCTTCGAGCCGCAGGTCGCCGCCGGTGATGCGGTAGGAAGCGTCCGACAGGTGCCACCCGTTTTCGTGCGGCTCCGCCCCCACGCCGCCGACAGCAGGCACTCCGCCACCGGCCAGCACGGGCGCGATGTAAAAAACCGCACGGTCCACGAGCCTGCGGTCGAATGCCTCCCCGAGCGTGCGCCCGCCGCCTTCGATCAAGACCTTCTGGACGCCCCTCTTCCCCAGATCTTTCAAAACCAGCCGGAGGGGGCACCCTTGAAAAACCAGCGTCCTCGCGCGGTGGCTGTCAGTGAAAATCCTGCTGCCAGAAGGAAGGATGCCGGATCGCGTCCAGACGACGCGGAGCGGCTGTTCTGTTCCGGGCATCCCGCGCAGGGTCAGCCGTGGGTTATCCGCGCGGACGGTCTCTCCCCCGACGAGGATCGCCCCGCAGCCCGCGCGCAGGGACATGGCATCGCGGCGCGATGCCTCCGATGTGATCCACCGCCGGCCGGGCGGCGAGGCGATCCGTCCGTCCAGGGTCATCCCGGCTTTTGCGATCACAAACGGCAGGCCGGTCGCAATCCACTTGTTCCAGGCTTCATTCAGGCGGGCGCATTCGTGTGCCAGCACTCCCGGAGTGACAAGGATGCCCGCCTCCTCGAGAATCCTGTTGGCGCGCCCTGCGTGGGCAGGGTTCGGGTCGCGTGCGCCATAAACAACCCGCGCGATGCCCGCGCGGAGGATCGCCTCGGTGCAGGGCGGAGTGCGGCCTTGCGTCGAGCAAGGCTCGAGGGTCACATAAAGGGTTGCCCCGCGCGCATGGGAAGGATTTTTCAAGCTCTGGAGCGCTTCGATTTCCGCGTGCGGCCGGCCGGCCGCACAGTGCCACCCGCGCGACACAATCCGCCCGCCCTTCACCAGCACGGCACCCACGGCGGGATTCGGGTGTGTGCGCCCGACCCCTTTGCGGGCCTCGGCCAGCGCGGCCTCCATCAAGTTTATGTCCTCGCCCGCAGGGTGCTTCACAGGGCAATATCATCCACAAACCGCCCGCATCGTGCAACTTTGCTTCCAAGATAAAGAACATTTCTTCCACGACATCGCGCAGATGCTGCGCAGCGGGATCCCGGTCCAGCGCGCCCTCGAGCAGCTCGGCGGCGGGCGCGACCGTGCGGCGGCAGCGGCTCGCGCCGCTGGCCCCCGGTCTGGTGGCGGGCTTGCGGCGGCCGTGCGGGGCAGCGGATTTTCTGCGCTTGATGCCGGCCTCCTATCTGCTGGCGAGCAGAGCGGAAGGCTTGAAGAGGCCTGCCGCGAGCTGGCGGATTACTATGCGCTTCTCGCCAAAGGCCGCCGCCGCGCGGTAGCGGCTGCCGCTTACCCCGTCTTCATCCTGCACCTCGGAGCGATCCTCCTCTCGATTCCTCCTGCCGTTCTCTCCGGAGAGCTTTCGGCGTTTCTCATCCAGGCAGGAACATTTCTCGGCGCAGCCTACTTCGTGGCGGCCGTCGCAGGTGCCCTGCTTTGGATTATGGCAAGAGCCTTCGCCTCAGGCGTCAATGCCGACCGGCTCATTTCTGTCATCCCCGTGGCTGGCGGCTTTTTTCGCTGTGCCGCGCTCGCGCGGTTCTGCCTCGTCCTCTCGCTCGGGATCCGCTCGGCCGACGGCGTCATTGCGAGCATCGTCCGGGCGGGGTTGGCCGCGGGAAGCGCGCAGATCGATGCCGGGGCCGCGCAGGCGGCGGACGCGATTCGAAATGGAGAGGGGTTCGCGGCGGCCGTGCGGGCGACGCGCGCCTTCCCAGCCGACCTGGAGCGCGCGCTGCAGGTTGCCGAGGCCTCGGGGCGGCTCGATGAGGAGGTCCGACGATGGGCGGGGATCTACCGCGAACGCTTGTCCCAGCGCGTCGAAGCTCTTGCCGCCTGGGTTCCGCGCGCCCTTTACCTTCTGGTCGTCCTGCTCGTCGCCTTGCAGATGTTCGCCCTCATCTCGCAGCTCGAAGGTGCGTTTTCACGTGCCATGGAAATGAGCGCAATGCCGGCTCAGAAGCCTTTGCGGATCACACGAAAAATATCCGTATTGTCCTGGAACCCTTGGAGGGATTCGGTCCCGGGGCCTTGGCTGACGGCGATGACATCCTCGGCTTCGCCGATTGACGCGGCGGTTTGGAAAGCCGACGGCTCAGTCCTGGCAAGCCCCCCCGGGGAGGAGCCTGTTCCGGGGCCTGTGGACCATGTCAGGGAGGGAACCCCCTGCGCGTTGATGCCCAGTACGGCTACCCCCTTGTCGTTGCGAAAGGAATACCCGTTTAGCCGGAGGCCTCCCAGGTTGGTCCTCCCGGCAACCACGATCAGCGCATTCTCGCCCGCATAGGTTTTGGCGGTCACGACCGCGCTGTCGAGCGCGAGGATTTCTTTCATCATCCGCTCGCCTTGGTTCTGCAGAGCCGCTTTGCCCGACAGCCCGGCATCCACGACGAGGAAGTATCCTTTGGGGTTGTACTGGAGCAGAAGGATCGCCTGCCGCACCATGTCGGAAAGCGATGGCTGCGAGGCCGATGCCTGCACCTCGTCGGCGAATGCCAGCGGCCCCTTGCTGAAGAGCCCGAGAACCTTCGGGGCCCGCCACTGCGGGGTGCTTTCCATCTCCTGCCTGTTCCTTGCAACGTCATATCCCCGGTTGCGCATCTCCAGGATCAGATCGCGTCCGTCACGGCGGCGGCCGTCTTTCGAATCCGGCAGCAAATCCGCCGCCCCGCCGCCAAGGAGGACATTGATCTCGGACTTTTCCGCAAGATCCTTTCCGAGAGCCTCGAAATCGAGGGGGTCGGAGGCCTCGGCGTAGAACGCTGCTGCCGTCGCATCGGTCAGCGATGTGTTGGAGACGATCCCCGTCGCGCGGCCCCTTTTCATGGCCAGTTCCATGAGCGTGGGGAGGGGCACCTTGCCTCCGTCGAACCGGAGCGAACCGTTGTTGGCCTTCTGCCCGGTCGCCACCGATCCGGCCGCCGCCGCGCCATCGGCCACGGCGAAGTCGTTAGCCTGCGAGGTCAGCAGCGCCAGGTGCGGAAACCTTTCCATCCCAAGCCGATGGTCGGCTCCCCCAGCGTAAATTCTGGATGCAGTCAGCACCGACGGGGTGAGGTTGTCGGAAAGGAAAAGAATGATCGCGAACGGGCGCTGGATCACCCAGTTCACATAGAACAGGACCCCGACAGCTAAAAATACGAAAAGGCATCCCAGTGCCAGCAGGCGATTGCGAAGTTTTTTGCTCACGTCAAAAATCATTGCTAGGGAATGAGGCGGCAGGCAATAGGAATCGTAACGTGGAGCACAAATGATCCTTGCAATCTGCGCGTCGCATCATCAATATGCAATGATGATTGACAGGATTCGGCTATTGCATGAAGCAAAAGCGTCCTTGGATCGGGTGTCTGTAACGATGTTGTTGGGGCCTCGCCAATGCGGAAAGACGACTCTGGCGAGAGAGATTTATGAGGCTGGCGGAGGGCATTTTTTTGATTTGGAAGACCCGGAAATTGGAGCGGCCTTTGCGAGTCCTAAACTTGTCCTTGAACCGTTGGATGGGCTCATCATCATCGACGAGGCGCAATGGAAACCAGAGATTTTCCCTGTTCTCCGGGGGCTGGCGGATGCTGACCGGCGGGCCGGGCGATCGCGGAAGTTTTTGCTTTTGGGAAGCGCGTCGCCCGCGTTAGGGCTGGGGGCCTCGGAATCTCTTGCGGGTCGGGTCCACCAGATTCTCATGCAAGGTTTCACCCTTGAGGAAACCGGGTTGGATCAAGTGGCCCGGCTTTGGGGGCGGGGCGGTTTTCCAGACGCGTTTCTCGCTTGCGATGATGCGACGTCTTTCATGTGGCGCAGGGATTTCATCGAGACGTTTCTGCTTCGAGACCTACCGCAGATGGGTGTCAGCGTCCCGCCTGCGGAACTCAGGCGCCTTTGGATGATGATTTCCCATCTGCACGGCCAGCTGCTTAACCTCTCGGACCTTGGACGTTCATTATCGGTGAACCATAGCACGGTTCGGCGGCATCTGGATATTTTGGACCAGGCTTACGTCGTGCGGATTTTGCAGCCCTGGCACGAAAATCTGTCCAAGCGACAGCGCAAATCGCCGAAGCTCTATGTCCGCGACAGCGGGCTGCTGCACGCGCTTCTCGGGGTGCGTGACGAAGCCGCCCTGCGCCTGCATCCGAAGGCCGGGGCCTCGTGGGAAGGGTTTGCCATCGAGCAGGTGCTGGGAGCGCTGCGCCCGGAGGAATCCTTTTTTTGGCAGACGCAGGGAGGAGCGGAACTCGATCTCCTCACGTTTTCCGGAGGTCGCCGGCTCGGGTTCGAGTGCAAGCTCTCGGATCGACCAACCTCGACAAAATCCATGTACGTTGCCGCTGGCGACCTCCAGCTCGACCACCTCTATGTGGTTCACCCGGGTTCGCACACATTTCCGTTGGCAGACAAAATCACCGCAATCCCTTTGCCGGAAATTGTCGAGCGCGCAAATCTGGGAAGCTTATAAAACCGAGGGCGCTCCTCTCTTTGGGAGGGTGGTCGCCCCCAGTCTGGGGTTCTTATTTCGTGCTGCTGAGGATCACAACCGATGCCGGGGGGACGACGACCTGCATGCCGGATTTGAGATCGGGTCCGGCGGATTCCTGGATCTTTACATTTTCTTCCTTCCGGTTGTTGGCTTTCGGGTCCGGGTTCGTGAGTGCGAATTGCTTCGAGGGGCCGGAGAACCCTGCGGGGAGGTCGATCGACACCGTGCGGGGCTCGGTGAACGAGCGGTTGAGGAGCATGAGCGTGAGGTGTCCGCCGTTGCGGAAAGCGTGGCAGGTCGTGAGGGCCACGCCGTTTCGGCCCTTCACCGTCTGCTCGCTACCTTTTCCGTCGTTCGTCGTCTTGACCACCTTCTTGTCTGGAACATCCACCCGCTTGACCTCGAGCGGATCCACCTTGAGGAGGTCGCCCGGACAGAGGGTATTGCGCATTTTGAGCGCGAGCCAGGAGGGATACGCGATGCGGTCCTTCGGATTGTTGTGCGAGGACCAGTATTCGCCGGTCTTGTAATCGTAGTAGGCGACCGGCGATGAGCCTGCGGAGAGGAATTCCATCGAGACGTCGAGCGTCGCTGTCCCGAGCGCGAGCGACTTCCCGATATTCTCGTCCTCCTCCGGGGTCGGCTTGCCCGGGCCTGGCAGGCTGTAGCCTGGACCTCCCTCGTAGTTCGCAAGCTTCTTCGCGGTCTTCGACGGGCTGAGCGCCAGCCGCGCGCCGAGCTTGTCGCCAATGCGCGCGTCATTTTTCGCCGCCGCCAGGAACGGGACCGGGATCGACTCGGTGATCCGCGACTCGAGGATGCTGATGAATTCGGGGTCTGTGGCCAGGGCCTTCGCCGGGGCGGTGTCGCCGAGCTGCGCCGCGATCATGACCGCGATCAGGCGCGCGCTCTCCGGGCTGAGGTCCGCCCGGGAGCCGTTGGCGGCCTCGCCGAGCCGCTGCCACATTTCCTTGCGCACATCCGGCGGCAGGGCGGACATGAGAAGGTTCGCCTCCTCGTCCGGCTTGTAGGATTCGGCCCCGCTATGGATCTGGGCGATGTTGGCGGACATCGTGGCGGCGATCGCCGCCGCCTCGTTATGGAAGATGTTGGGGGTTGCCCCGATGGCTTCCATCGCGGTGTTGGCAAATGCGGGATCCGCCTTCATCGCCTTCATCAGATGCTCGACCCGCCGCTGCGGCGACTCCCGGAGCGTCGAGCCGATCACGTAGTTCAGGTAGTGCTTCATTTTCCCCTTGATGATTTCCGGGGTGGCCTCGCGGCGGAATGCGGCGAGAAAATCCCCGTTGCCGGAGCGGGCGAGCGTCCGGATGGCATTCCGGAGCTGCTGGTTGAGCTGGTTCGTGATGTTGTAGGAAAGCTTGTTTCCGGTTTTCAGGAACTCTTCGAGTCCGGCGCGGGCGTCCGGAGGCATCGAGGGTGACTCCGCCCATTTTTTTACGGAATCGGGATGCGCTTTGAAGAGCGGGACCAGACGGGAGGGTGCGTTGAAGTCGATGAGCCCCTCGGTGAGGTCCCCGAGAATCGCGGGTTCGGCTAGCTCAAGTGCCTGGACGGCTTGCGGCTGCAGGGCCGGATCGTTGGCCATCGCACGGTAGGCCGCATGCCAGAACGGGTGTTCCAAAACCGATCGGCGGCTGGCGATCAGGCTCTTGAGCCCTTCGGAAAACTTGTCATCCTTCGCCCAGAGCGCGGCCAAATTTCCTCCTGTTGCGACAAGCTGCTCCGGGGTCAGCTGCAGCTGACCCGCCGGCATCGCGGCGAGCCCCCCCGCCAGCAGGTCCGGCTCCGCGCGCAGGGCGGACGCGAACCGCTGGAGGAAGTTGGGATCGAAAGTCGCCGAGTCGAGGATTTTTGGGACAAACTCGAGCGCCGTGGCAAAGAGCTTATCCTGGTAAACCTCGTCCACCGCTGCCGCCTCCGAGGCTGGTGCCGTCGCCCCCTTTTCCCATCCGCCAAAGTAGTAGGCGACGTCCACGCGGTCGGCCTCCTTCGAGGCGAGGGCAACCCGGCGGGACCACCCGTCTTTTTGCATCTGGTTATCCCATCCGTTCGCGACCATCTCGAATTTGTCCGCAGCATAATACGGCGATTTTTTCAGCTCGCGGAACTGGCGGTCGGCAACCGCCGCATACGTTTCGGGCTGCGACGGCAGCGCATACCGCATCATCTGGTTCCACGCCTCGTTCGCGGATTCCAAATAGATTTTGTTGAAGGTTTTTGTCCACGGTTCCGGATGCCCGTGATCTGCGCGAAGCTTGCCGTAGCCCTTGTCCGCCGGGCCTCCCAGGTATTCCATGAGGCTTGCATTTTCCTCTGCCGTGAACCACGGGTTGAGGACCAGCCAGGGGTCGGCGCCGGCCTCGCGGCAGACCTCAAGCGTCTCGCCGAGCGATGCCCGGACGGGATGTTCGGTCTTTCCAAAGGTGCCGCGGATCGGCTGCGCGAACCCCTTGCTGAGCCAGTAGTCGAGCGTGGGCGAGTCGAGCCCGCCCCAGAGCCGGACCACATGCGGCTTGAAGTCCTTGATGATCGCGACCTCCTCGGGCATCACGGCAAATTGCGGGACATCGGACTGCCAGATCA
Organism: Verrucomicrobiia bacterium; assembly: GCA_037127695.1. Taxonomy (GTDB): domain Bacteria; phylum Verrucomicrobiota; class Verrucomicrobiia; order Chthoniobacterales; family Terrimicrobiaceae; genus QYQL01. The sequence goes on from JBAXXX010000042.1 coordinate 7,248, forward strand.
GGAAGTTGTCGATCCAGAGCTTGCCGGGCGAGAGCGCCCCGATCCACATCCGTGTCGATTCGTTCTGCGTGCTCGAATACGGCTTCTCCGGGCTGTCCACCGGCAGGTCGAACTCAAATCTTTTCCACTCCGGCGTCACGTCCACGATCCGGGTCATCACGGTTCCGAACTGGATCTGCACGCGCGGATCCGCCATGCCATCCTGCCGGAGCCAGATCTGCGCCTTGTAGGATTTTCCTGCCTTGAAGCGGACTTTCGACTCCCCATCGTTGTGCGCGACGAACCAGTGCCAGGGGCCGGATGGGGCCGCCGGCGAGGCCTCTTTCACGTCGAGCCTCAGGCTGGCCCGGCTCCCCCCCTCGGGGGCCACACTCGACTCATCGTAGCTCCAGTCCGCCGAGCCGGTGAGCGAGCAGTAGCCGTTGAGCAGCGGGGCTGTGGCCGGCTTGATCAGCTCCTGGCGAAACTGCGATGGCATCTTTTCGCGGTTCATCCGCAGCACGTAAAAATCCCCGTTTTGCACAGCTGGCCCCTTGTCTGCAAACCAGATTTTTTCCTCTGTTGGCTGCTGGGTCTCCGGATCCTTGCCGATCGCGCTCCTCGCAATCTTCGTCTGCCGAAGGAGCTTCATCACGCCGTTTTCGATCCGGTAAATGTAGACGTCCGATCCGTCCCAAAAGCCCGAGCGCGCGCAATCCCAGCTGGAAAATCTCGGGGCGCTTGTCTGCTGCATCCAGTCCTCCCCGCCGGCATCCAGCTGCCCGTGCTGCTGGAACAGGATCGGCCCGGCCGTAAACGGCGAGTTCCAGCAGTTCACAAAGACGTCGGGGTTCCATGGCGCAAACCCTCCGAACTGCAGGTTCGTTGAAAAATTCGGAGGAGCCTTTTGGAGGATCTGGTCGGTAACTTGGAAATGGTCCACGGCCGGCGCGGCGGCATCGCCGGCCAGGAGCACATTGGACAGGAGGAGGGGGAGAAGGACGGCAAGTCGGATTTTCATGGGAGTTTGGGCGGAGGGGTAGGGGGCTGGATTTCTGAATGCAAGCTGGCGCACGATGCTAACTCCCGCAGCACATTGACGGCAATGAGCATTCCTTCTTTGTCGCGCCTTGGTTGGCAGAAAAATTCCGGCGCGTCTTGTGCCATGTGATCGCTCCGAGGCTCCTAGGGCGCCGAAGGCAATCGCACGGTGAACGTGCAGCCGAGTTCAGTTTTCACTTCGATGCTGCCTCCGTGTCCTTCGACGATGGCTTTCGTGATCGCGAGGCCGAGGCCTGAGTGGCCCTCGCCCCCCGAGCGGGCTTTTTCGGCCCGGTAGAACCGCTCGAAGATATGCGGGAGATCTTCGGGCGGGATGCCCGGGCCGTTGTCGGCGACCGAGAGAACCGCGCGGCCGGCTTCGGAATGCGCCGTCACTCGCACACAGCCGCCCGGCAGGCTGTAGCGGATTGCGTTGCTGGCGATGTTGCTGACGGCCTGCGCGAGCTGCCCGGCATCGCCAAGACATCGGGCAGGCGAGACATCCAGGGCGAGGCTCACATTCTTCTCATTCGCCAAGGGTTCCAGCAGCTCGACGGAATCTGCGGCGATGCGGGAGAGATCGCAGGGTTCGAAGGCCTCCGCTGGTTCGTTTGAGTCGAACCGCGCGAGCACGAGGAGGGATTCGATTAGCCCGCGCATGCGTTGCGCCGCACGCTGGCACGCCGCGAGGCTTTCGCGGTAATCGGCGGCCGGACGTTCCCGGGCCAGCGCGGACTGGGTCTGCGTGAGCACCACGGCTACGGGAGTGCGCAGCTCGTGCGAGGCGTCGGCCGTGAATTGCGCCTGCCGGGCAAAGGCTGCCTCGAGGCGGGCGAATGTGTGGTTCAGATCGAGCGAAAGCCTGCCGAGCTCGCTCTCGCTGTCAGTTGTGCGGATGCGCTGGCTGAGGTCGCCTCCTGAGATTTTCTCCGCCGTCGCACGGATGTCTGCCATGGGCCGCAGGGAGCGCGCAGCGATCCACCAGCCGCCCGCCAACCCGAGCAGAAGCACCGCGCCCCCGGCACCGGACAGCAGCCACGCGGTTCGCCGAATGCCGGCCGCTTCGTCGGTGATGTCCCTGCCCACCATAACGCATGCTCCGTCCGGAGTGTCGTGGAAGCACTCCCGGTATGGGCCGCGCGATCGGAAAGCGGGCGGCCCGGGCATCCGTTCCGGGCGTGGAACGTTTGCGGGAGCAGATTCGGAAACGTTTCCTTTGCGCCCATCAGCGAGCCAGATGATGTAATAGAACCTCTGGCCCGGCAGGCCGTTGAAGAGGTCCTGCTCGCGCGGTTGCAGGCGCATCTTTCCAGGCGGGGGAGGCCGTTCGCCTGGCGGAGCGTTTGCCGGGCGCATGGTGCCCTCAATGATCCCCATGCGCTGCTCCAGCTCGCGGTCAATCCGCCCCATCTGGTTAGCGCGCTGAAGCTCCCATGCGGTGAGCCCGAAGCCCGCAAGCGCGAGCACGAGCAGCAGCCCGTGCCAGAGCTGCAGCCGCCAGCGAATGGAGTGGAAGAATTTCATTCGATGCAATATCCCTGCCCGCGACGTGTGTCGATGAATTCGTGGCCGAGCTTTTTGCGCAGGTTGGAGACGTGCACGTCGAGGAGGTTGGAGAGCGAATCGTCGTCCTCGTCAAAGAGGTGCTCGTAAAGGGCGGTGCGGGTGACCGTCTCGCCGCGGTGCAGCGCGAGAAACTCCAGCAAGCAATACTCGCGGGCGGTGAGCGCCACTGGGTTTCCTGCGAGAGTGACCCTCCGCGCTGCGGTATCGACAACCACCTCTCCGATTTCGATGGTGTTGCGCGCTTGTCCGGTCGCCCGCCGGATGATCGCGCGCAGCCGTGCGAACAGCTCCTCCAGGTCGAAAGGCTTCACCAGGTAATCATCGGCACCGTTGTCGAGTCCGCGCACACGTTCCCGAGCGGCATCGCGGGCGGTGAGAATGAGGACCGGGGTCCGCTTCGATTCCCGCAGCCGCCGGAGAACTTCCCAGCCGTCCATCCGTGGCAGCATGACGTCGAGCACGATCGCATCATAGGCGACCCCCGTTGCTTTGTAGAGGCCCTCCTCGCCGTCCGAGGCGGTATCGGCCGCATAGCCCTCTTCGCGCAAGGCCTTGGCCAGGCTCGCCAGCAGGTCGGCTTCGTCTTCGATGAGGAGGATTCTCATGCGATGAGCGCCGCCGTCTCAAAGCTGCGCGTGTCGCGATAGCCGCCGATGGGCCGGAGCTTCTTCATGAGCGCGTTTGTAGCCGCACGCGAGCCGGCGGGCGAGAGGATTTCCCGGCGGCTATTGATTTTTCTGCATCTTCACGTTCCCTTAAGGTTCGCATGCGCATGGTTCCATCGCTGTGCGGAGCACACCGGCAATGAACACGCCAGAAAACGATGATCTGAGAGCGGGCAGGTCGCAAGTGCGGCAAGGGTGGCTGATTGCATTTGTGATTCTCGCAGCGAGCATTCTGAGGGGGATCCTCCTTTTCGGCACTGCACTCGTGCCTGGGACGAACGGGGGCTACTACCCCGTTCAGGCGCGAGCCCTGCTCGCTCACGGTTCGCTGGGGATTCCCGATCTGCCGCTTCTCTTTTTCGTGCAGGCCGCGCTGGCGAGCATCGTGCAATGGCTTTCCGGGCGGGATCTTGACCCATGCATCCTTTTCTCTGTGAAGCTGACAGATTCGATTCTTCCCGCATTGGTGGGGCTGCCGGTGGCACTGCTCGTGCGGCGCTGGGCCAAAACCGCGGGCGCTCCCGCCTGGACCGCTCCGGTCGCCGCAGCCGTCGTGACTCTCAGCGCCCCGATATTGGGCATGGTCGGCAACTTTGAAAAAAACTCGCTGGGCCTGCTGTGGCTCTGCCTGCTCCTTCTCTTCATCCACCTGTGGCTGAGCCGTCCGACTTTGCCGAATGCGGCCGGGGTGCTTTGTTTCTGGGGCTTGGCCGCCGTGACTCATATCGGAGTGTTCGGTGCCTCGGTGATGTTCGGCGGGCTGGCGATCGCATTTTACCTTTTGCTTCAACGCGGTCCGGGATGGCGCGTGACCTGGCCGCTGCTGGCCGCCGCTCTCGCCGTCGGCGCAGTCGCGGCGGGAATCGTGCTGTGGAAATTTGACGCCGTCCGGATCGAAAGGCTCGCCGCCGCCCTGATCCATCCCGCGGACTACCTGGCAGGCGGCAATATGGGGCCCGCCGGCCCTGCCCCCTTTCTTTTCGTTCTGCTGCAGGGCGGACCTCCCGCGGTTTTCGCCGTCGCATCCATCGCGGCCCTGCTGAGTTGCTGGCGGCGGCGGGCCGTGCTTCCCCCGGCGGATATCTGCGTGGCGGGCGCTTGTGCTGTCGGCGTTCTGGTGATGACGGGTCCATGGGTGCAGGGGGACAAGGCGCCTCGGTTTTATCTCATCGCGATCGCTCCTGCGTTCATGGCTGTGGCCTTTGCCTTGATCCATTGCAGGCATCGCCGGCTGCGTGCCGGGCTCGCCATCCTCGGTGCGGCTTGCATGATCGGGTGAGTCCTCGCGCCCGATTTGCGGAAAGGCCGAAATAGGGTCTGGAAGCCCGAAATAGCCCGAAGATGCCCTGTTTATGCGGGTCTGATGATTTCATCCGATGGAATCGCCAAGAATCCGACGATTTGCGGGAAAAAGGCCGGAATCAGCCCGTTTATCAATGAGTCGAGCCAGATTTCTGCGGTATTGCAATGGTTCTGCACGGGGGTAAAAGAGGGCATGCACACCACTTTCAGCGACGGGAGGCGCAGAAATCATGATCCCTGAGTTGGGATACAGCCCAAGAAGAGGCCGGGAAGTGGATCGGCTCGCAACACCTCGGGCGTGACTTGACGGGGAAAAGCATCGATTTGAGTGCCGCAGACCTTCCTTACGAAGGGTATTTCCGGAAAATGGTTCTGAATGCGGCTCGCCGAAAGCTCAAGAATCGCGGCGCTCGGGAGATCTTTCTGCCTGCCGGGGAATGATCACCAGTTCCCGGTAGGTTTTCTCCTTTGCCTGGGTGATTCCTTTTGCCCGCTCGATGACGGAGACGCTGCAATCGGAGAAGATTCGACGGATCTCCGGCGCGTCGTTGAGGGTGACGATCCATTTCCCCTTGAGCCGGTCGAGGCGCTCCCTGAACCTCTGGACGTCTGCGATTGTCCAGGCCGCATACATTCCCGCCTGGCAGCCGGTGTAGGGCGGGTCGCAGAAGAAGAAGGTTTCCCGTCTGTCGTATAGATCCATGCACCTCTGCCAGTCCAGATTCTCGACGACGACGCGGTCCAGGCGCACGTTGAGCTGTCGGATGGATTCCAGGCGGGAGCTGCGGGATCCGCTCGAAGCTCCGCCCTCTGGAGAGGTGCCGAAGGTCCCGAGGTTGGCCCCACGGAAACAGTTCCTGTTCCGGAAAAACCAGCGTGCGGCGCGCTGGATGTCTGTGAGGCCCGGCTGGTCGGCGAAGTCGAAGAACTCTTTCCGGGAATTGAGGACAAACTCCAGCTCGGTGAGGAGGGTGTCCGAGTGAAAGCGGACGCAGCGGTAGAAGGTGACCAGGTCGCCGTTGAGATCATTGAGAACCTCAAATTTTGAGCGGGGCTTCGCCAGGAGGACCGCAAGCCCTCCGGCAAAGGGCTCCACATAGCAGTTGTGGCTGGGGATATTGGGCAGGATCTGCTTGAGAAGTCGGGTTTTTCCTCCCGGCCAGGTGATGGCGGGCTTGACGGTATAAACGGCGGGTTTTGATTTCACGCACCGGATGCTACCGGAAAAATGATCCCGCGTTCCGCGAGTGCGCGTTTTGCCTTCGCGAGCGCCCTCTTTTCGATCCTCCAGATCGTGCTTTTTGAGCAACCCGCCCACGCGGCGATATCTTCTTGCGTGAGCGGCACGTCCGGCAATGAGCGGCGTTTCAGAAGAGCGAGTCCGAGATCGAATCTACGATCACGCCCGATCAGGTCCCATCATGTCTGCGCTCCCACGCCGTCATGAGAAGAGGTCGAGTTGTTTTCCGGCCGGGGCTTTCGCTTGCTTGCGCTTTTTGACGGCTGTCTCTCGCACGAGCCGGTTGAGGTCGGCGAGGCGGGAGGTTGTGGCGTCCTGGGCATCGCTGAGTCTGGCGCGCTGTTTTTTCGTAAGGACTTCCATGGCCGTGTTGGTGATGGCCCGCAGGCTTTTTCCCTCCTCATAATACCGGTCTCCCTGGTGCCGCATGTGCTCTTGGACGGCGAAGAGGAAATACCGGCAGAAATACTGGATCTTTCCGGTTGCCCCGTGATGCATGATCCCTTTGAGGATCTCGTCGAGGATCTGGCAGAGGCGGCGCTCGGGGATCCGGACCCCGCGCTCGTCGAGCCAGCGGGCCGGGGTCGTGATGGCGTTGAGCAGGATGCTGCGCTGCTGGAAAAAACCCTTTTCGTCATCAGGGTAAAATTGCGTCCTGATCCGGTGCAGATAGGTCTTTACCAGGTCGGAGTCGGCCATGCTTAGAGAAAAACAAGCTGCCCGGTGTGGCGCTCGTATTGACCAGGGCGCTTCCCCGTGAGGCAATTTGTCAGGGCGCGGTTGAATTCATCCAAGGCCCGCCGGTTGGCGATGAGGACTTTCAGCCGTGAGTGCTTGTAGCGGATGCGCTCGGGGGCCGTGGTGAGGGAGATGTGTTTGAGCCCTTTGGTCGAGCTGGAGATCGCGAAGCGGGAGAAGATGGGGCGGCGCTTGCCGTCTGCCCGGAGAAGCCTCTCGGGGACCTGGCAGGCCGAGCAGACGTCATCCACAGAAACCCATCCAGCGCGGGCGAGCAGGAGGGCTTCGATGGCGTTCGCGAGTTCTCCTGTGCTCATAAATCAAAAAGGCTCGTTGTCGGCCGCTGCGTGGGCCAGTTCGCTGGACGGGACGAATGGGCTCGGGTTCATGTCGAGGATGTAGCGTCGGCGTCTGGCAGCCGGAGCGACGGGGCATGTGTGGGGGACTTTGCGGGTGTCCGCGCCGACCTTCCCGCTTGCCCGGTTGTGGATCGTGAGCATCAGATTTTTCAGGCTGTCCAGGTCGAGGTCTTCCCAGTTGCCCAGGACGTGCAGGTCGCGGGCGACCTCCTTGATGTATTCTGGGGAGAGGCCTGCCTTTTTCGCGTCGTCTTTGATGCGCCAGACGAGGCGGCGGCGGGCGTCGTCTGCATCCACCTTGTCCATTCCACCGTCATTCTTTCCGGCGATGATGGCTTCGCAGCGGGTTTTGAAGCGGTTGAAATGCTGGTTGCTGAATCCCTTGGAAGAGGGCGGACAACCGGCTTGCTTATGCAGGGCATAGCGCTTGGCGTTTTTCTCTGCGGCCGGCAAGTGGTGCCACCCCATCTCGACCATAACATTGTTCCAGAGGGTGAAGTAATAGACGGTTTGTTTCGGGCTCATTTCTTTTTTCGGCGCTTTGGCCGAGCGTATTTGGGTGGGAGAAGATCGCCGAGTTCGGCCCGGCGCTGGATGTCGCGCTGCAGGAGCCCAGCGTATTTGAGAGCAGAGTCTTCGGTGCGGCATCCCGTGCCACGATGCACCGGGCGACCGGATGCCATGCGGACAACGCAGCGGTAGTGCGTGTCGATGGATCGCTTATAGATCTTCATGTCATTCTATTTCGCGTTCGGCAAAGGAAGCGACTTTTTACCCGTCCCATTGCACTTTTTACAGACAACGGGCTCGATCCGATGGTGGGTTAGCGCACCAGTTCCATTGCATTTTTCACAGTTGTTATCAGCGTTTTTCATAAGTCTTGAATTTCGCGGAGCGGAGAGCCTTCCTGCCTTTGCTGGTGATCCGATAGTATGGATCTGGCACGAATGATTTGCGGCCCGCATATTCCATGAGTCCGTCAGTGATGAGGCTTTCGGGAATTTCGCCGCAGTAGAGCCCACCAGCGGCGCGATGCTCCGTATGCCAGAGAATATCGCGCTCGTGCCGAGTCAAATCAGCCGAACATGGCAGTGGACCGAATGGCGGGAGGTTCGTCACTTTAGACCTCCCACCGTTTCGCCCGCCATACGGTCACTTGGGGCGTTGGGAAGAATACGGCGGAGCGCGAGTTTGCACGCCGATTCCGCCATCGTGGCCGCTTTTTCCGTGCTTCTTCCGTGGTGAGGATTCCCATCGTCGCAGGTGATTTTCCAGCCCGCGTGATCGCCCTCGATGTTGATCAGGAATCCCGCCTTGATCATGGCCTCGACAACAAGCCATCCGCCTCCGGGCGTGTCGCTATAGCGGACGTGCCAGACCTGTTCGACGATTTTCACTTGGTCGCGTTCCTTGAATGTCGGGCATGTTTTCTTGTCGAATTTCTGCTTCCAGATCCGCTCCGATTGCTTTGCATGCGCCAGCCATGCCTCGGACTCCGCCAGGGATAGCGTGAGGCTGCCGAGGGTCTTTTTGATTGTCCGCTCGATGCCTTCCAGATTGTGGAACTTATACTCCCACACGATCCATGATTGCCGCATTGGCTCCGCGCCGATCAGCTCACCGATCCGGTTATTGCGCTGCTCCTCGGTCAAATCTTCCCAACAAGGCGGCGCACCGAATCCCAGCCCGTTTTGTTTTTCAGTTTCCATTTGATTCGTTCCTCTTGTTTGCGGCTATGTCCGCTCCCGGCTGGGATTCGGTAGCCTCTGCGTTCATAGCGTTATTTGCGGCCATGCCCGCTCCCAGCATGGGATTCGGTAGCCTCTGCGTTCGTCCGTGGCCGCCAAGTGATGCCGCGCGCGCTCATCAGCAGGGCGTGCAGGAGCAGGATGGTGTTGAGCGTGCGCAGCGGCATGGTCAGATGTGGGTGCTGGGGCGGATCGTGCGGGTGCAGATGTAGTGATCCCGGCGATAGCGCTCGGAACGGGCCGAGCGGATCAGCGACCAGGCGAGGACCGAGGCCAGGGTGAAGAGGCCCCCGGTGGCCGCGCTCACGAGCGAGAGCTGGATGGCGTCTGAGGGCGTCATGGCTGAATGTCCTCGGCGCGGTCCCACTCGACTTTGATTTGGTTCTTGGGCGTGCCGTTCTTGTCTCGGGCGAGGGCTGCGGTGATGAATGCCGGGCCGAGTTTCTCTCCGAGGATCGCTCCGGCTTCGAGGCGGAAGGCTTTCCCGTTTTTCGCGAGGACCTTCCATGTGGTGACCGGGCGGTAGAACTGCCCGAGCTTCTCTCCGGCTGCGTCGCTGAGCCGGGCGTGGACGGTCGAGCCGTCGGCGAATGTCTGCGTGACCAGGTCGGCGGTGAGGATGACCGGGACGATCGCCTCGGTGCCACGGGCGAGGTATTGGCGGCCCTCGCGGTCGGGATCGGTGAGCTCGATCTGCTGGCCGACGAGAGCGGACTTCTTCAAACACTGCTCGATGACGCTGAGCTCATTTTCCAGGCCTTCGATCTGCGCGCGGATTTCGAGCCCGCGATCCACAGATTTCTGAAGCGTGGTCATGACAGCCTCCCGAGCAGGATGGCTTGGCGTGCGAGGAAAGCATCGATCTGCTTTTTTGTCCCTTTGGCCAGTTTGTTTGCCGTGCTCTTGATCGCTCGGATCTCGCGCACGGCTGCATTTTCGACCTTGCTCACCTTGCGGATGGTCGCCGCTTCGTGGCGGGTGTTGTCGCGATAGGCTCTGCCGATCTGTGTTTCGAGCGCGCGGAGTTCCTTCCGGTATTCGCGTGCCATGTTCGGACCGGAGGGGGCGAGTGGTTCAGTTTTCAGTGGTTCAGTTTTCAGTTGGTTTGGTGTTTTCATAAAATAGGACTACCTGATGACCGGACGCGCTTTGTCGGTGCGCTCGGTGCTGAATGTGTAGGCGAGGCGCATGGCCTCGCGGGCGGTGCTGATTTCTTCGGAGGCTTGCTGGACGCGGGGCAGCAGGAGCTCGATGCTGCCGGCGGCGACGGCGCGTTGATCTTTTGAGACATAGACGGCCACGTTGTTTTGGTGGTCGTCTTTGGGCCACTCGTTGCGGTTCTCGGACCAGACGATGGCGCGGTAGATGATCACTGTGCAGCCCTCCAGTCGCGGACTTCTTTGGCCATGAGTTCGAGCTGCTCGGAGGCACAGAAAAGCCACTGCTCGATTTCCTCGGGCTCGTTGCCGAGGGACTGGCTGTCTTCGATTTCGCGCAGGCGGGTGTTGACGCCGCCCATGTCTTCGAGGGCGAGGCAGATAGATCTGCGGATGCGGGCGATGAGTTCCGGGCTCATTTGCCCTCCAGGGAGTAGCTGCGGATTTGCATGGTGTGGCCGGCGCGGAATGCCTGGGCGATTTCGATTTTCTTTTCGTCGGAGAGGTGGAGGGCGAGGGTGATCTGTTTGCGGAGGGAGCGGATGTGGCCTTGGTTGGTGACGATTTTGGTGGCGTATTCGATGAGTGCGTCGTGGTGCTCGGGGCACATTTGGGCGATGATGCGGGCGGCGATGTCGGGGCACTCTTTGTCTTTGAGTTTGATTTCGGGGCAGATGCCGATGCGGGAGAACTGCTGGTCGTTGCTTTTGATCTGGTCGATGATTTCGGGGTTGCCGAAGAGGACGACCGGGCAGCGGGTGGCGTCGTGGAGGTCGAAGAGGTATTCGCGTGCGGCGATGGTGAGGCGCTGGCCGTTGTCGAGGAGGAGGAGGCGGTTGCTGCCTTTGAGGCGGTCGATGATCCACTCGGCGCGGTTCATGCCGCTGGCTGCGAAAGCGCGGCTTTTGACGCGGGCGAAGATTGTCTTTTGGATGAATTTGGCGTCGCGGCAGCCGTGGGCTAATGAGACGAGGATGGCGGTGGCGTTGTCGGCCTGGTAGCGGGCGGCGGCGACGGATTTGCCGATGCCGGCGGGGCCGTAGATGACGCCGAAGTCGTTTGTTTTGAGGATGAGGTTGATCGTGCCGGCGACGGATTTTGTGACGCCGGTCTCGAAGGTTTCGCAGCCGACGAGCTGGCGGATGGGGGCGGTGCGCAGGACGTCTTCGGCTTTGGCTTCGAAGAGGTCGACGTCGCCTTCGAATTTGTCGGAGAGGTAGCGTGAGACCTGGCTGCTGGACATGCCGAGCTCGCGCCCGAGCTGGCGGTGGCTGAGGTTGTTGGTGTCGCGGTAGGCGGTGAGGCGTGTGCGGACTTCGGGGGTGGTGGGCTTTCTGCGGTCGGTGGTGGCTGGTGGTATGTTCATAATCTTTTTTTTGTCAGGCGAAGGCTTCGAGGAGCTCGGCGGCGAGGGCTCGGTCGTGTGCGGCGCGTTGGCCGCCTGCGACGTGGTTGCAGCGGGCGTGCAGGGCTTCTGCGGCGCGCGGGTTTGTGGGGGGGAGGTTCTCCGGGGCGGCGATGTTGAGGCCGCGTGCGATGCGGGTGCTGCTGCCGTGCCCGTCGGCCACCTGGTCGATGCTGGCCCCGGTGCCCTGGCGCATGCCGGTCGCCCGGAAGTGGGTGCGGGCAGCCGCGCTGTAGGATTTTCCCTGGCCGCTTTTTTCCGCGTTGGAGAAATTCATCTGCGGGGCGTCCGGGGCAAAGGCGAAGATCCCGTAGCTCTGGCCCGCGACGGAATCAAAGTGGAGACCGTCCGCGCTCTCGGCATCGAATACCCGGGCGCCCGCATGTGGGTCGGCGGGATCGAAGCACACGAGCAGCCGGTAACCCCTGCCGAGGAGGGCCAGGCGATCCGGGACGGCAAAGGAGAAGGTGTGCGCATAGTGCGGGGCCTTCACTCGTGCGAATGTGCCATCGATCCGCGCCAGCTTTTTCACCGGCAGGAAAAGGTGTCTCTGCTCCTCGGGCACAGCGAGCAGGGGCGCGGAGGTGACGTCCGTGTCGAATCGCTCCTGCGGGATGCCCTTGAGCAAGCGGCCCATCTTCGGGCGATCATCCGCAGTCTGCATCGCATCGGCCACACGCTGCGCGATTTCGTTGATATGGGGGAATCCCGCCTTCTGCGGGTGCATGCGGCCATCCGCACATTTGAGCATCGCGGCGGTGGCCTTTTCATACTCTCCGCGCTCCCGACCGATCTGGATTCCGGAGAGCGAGAGGATCGTCTGCAGCATGTCGAAGCTGCCCTCGATGATGCCCTTGGCCTTTGGCCTATAGACATAGTGGATCGCCACGGCATCGCGGATCGAGGCGAAGACCTCTCGCTCGCCATCATCGCGCACCCCCTTGACCCCTCGCACCGAGCGCGAGGCCCACACGCCCCGCTCCAGGCGGAACCCCAGGCGAGGCACGCCTGCCGTGTCGCAGATCCGCCCCAGGAACCTCACCACATCCTCGGCCCGGTAGGCATCGCGCACCCGGCCGATGAGATCGAAGCCGAGCCACTTGCCTGTGGCCGTGTCTATGCTGGCCAGCATCTGTCGGCCCAGCCGCACGCCGAACATATCCGAGAGCCGATCCCCGCCGTAGGGCCACTCATACCAGAAGGGCTGGTTGAGGCTCATGTCGTCGCACTCGAAGATATCGCCTCCCCGCAGCTCATGCTCCACCCCTGCCGAGTCCACCCAGGTATTCGTCCGCAGCTGCGTGCTCATGTGGAGGTGGAAGCACTTCGGCCCCCGGGCGAGGTCCCGCTCCTCGGGCGTCGTCATGGCCGCACGCCGCAGGATCCTCGGGTAGTTGCGGCGTGACCGGTGCCGGTTGATCAGCTCTCGGAGCTCCTCCCGCGTGTCGGGCAGGTCGGCAAACGCCTCCAAGGCAAATGGGATGCTATCGCATTTTAGCACAAGCTGCCGGAGCTTGTTCCGCTCTTCTCCAGAAATATTTAAAGATTCGCTCGCGGCTTTTTTCGCCTTCGGGAGCCTGCGCTTTTCGATCAGGGCCATGTCCCCGTCAACGTTCCACCTGCTGAACAGTGCCTCCAACGTCCGATCCGAGAAGCCGACGCGAGCCGCTGCCGTCTTCATAGCTGGCCCACGCCGGGGCTGCGTTGCGATCCACTGCATGATTGGCCGCAGGGTTCCCACCCGCTCGCGTTGGTAGGCGTCGAAGGTCACCGCCCCGCCTCCCAATTCCGCAGCTTGCAGGGCACCACTCGGCGGTTTCGGCACACCTCGTCGATTCCCTTGGCCCATAGCTTCACCAGGTCGGCGACATTCGCCAGCTCCACGTCGGGGAGGTTGAGCCAGTTTTCCGCCGGGTGCTGCACGCACTCCCGCAGGTTGATGATGCCGAACTCATACCAGCTCATCGCCTTCTTCGTCTTGTCGTCGTACTCCTTCTCATCCACCGTGCGCCGCTTCGTGCCGTTGAGGCGCTTGCGAGGCCCCCCGTTGTCGTCGCGCCCGTCGCGCTTGAACTGGTCCAGCCACGACCTCTGGCTGGTCCCCGAGACGTAGTCGAAGAGCTCCCCCTGCTTCTGCCTCGCCCTCTCGGGCAGCGATTCCGGGGCCGCTGTCACCAGCGTGGCCATGTCGTATTTCTCCGCGATCCGCTCCCCCACGATCCCCGCGTATTCCTCCATCACCGCCTCCGTGATCCCAAGGAAACGGTAGGCCGTACTCCGGCTGATCTCCGGCGCGTGCGTCTCCAGCCAGCCTTTCAGGCCGCCGCCTTCTTTCTTTTCACCGGCGAAGGTTCCACCGGGTGTCCGCACGCGGACACCCGGTGCGATTCGTGCCTCCACCTGCTTGAGCATGGCCCCGAAGATGAGGACTTCGCGCATGCCGGAGACGGCGCGCTGGTATTGGGCGGTGAGCTGCGCGCCGATTTCGGTGTCTGAGATGGGTCCCGTTGCGACCACTGTCATTGCCGAGGTAGGCTGTTCGCTTTTCGTTGAGCCGCCGGGCGCGGCGGAAGGGGTGAGGACTTGTAGTTTTTTCATGGTGGAAATCAGGAGGTTGGGGTGGAATGGGTGGATGCTTGAGGATGACGTTCGGACACTGTTTGCGACGGGAGAGAAGCGGGATGCGGCGAAGCAGACTTGGCTTCAACACCTGCACCTTCTGTCTGCAGGGGCGCTGACTCTCTTGGCTGGCATGGGAGCAGGAGGCGGCACAGAGGGCATGGCACGTTGTTTTCTCCATGCGACATGGGCAGCACTCGGACTTTCCATCCTGCTCGGTGGAGCCGCGCTATACGGAGAAACAGCGCGGCATGATTCCCTATCGAAAAAGATGGCGGCACATATACAAAAAGCTGTGAAGCGAAAAGACGCCTCAGGACTCGGCGGACGCCCCATAACAGTCCGCAAACCCCTCTGGCTCCGAGCAGCCGAAGCAGGATTCCTGACGAGCCTATCCGCCGCAACAATATGCCTCGTTGCGTTTGCGATCGTGAGAACGTAGCGGTCATAAAGCGGCCATGGCGCGGAGTCTGCGGGCGGTGGCGATCTCGTCGCGGATGAGGGCGCGGATTGTTGCCGCCATGCCCGGTATGGCGGGATTGTGTGCGCGGTCCTTGTTCCACTCGTGGCGGGTGCGGTAGGTACGCCCGATGAGCGAGCGCACTGCCTGGTAGGCGATATGGATGTCGAGCTGGGTGAGCGTGGGAGGTGTCATACAGTTGCGCGTCTTTTCATGAAGTCGTCGTAGGAGCTGGTCGGGATGCGGATCCACTGGCGCACGCTCTTGTGCTGGGCTCGCAGCTCGCTCGGTTTGGCGGGTTTGCTTGTGCGGAGGTCCACAGCGACCAGATCCCCGCACTCGATCAGGTTCGCGACCGTCTGCGGGTCCAGGTGGCATGCGTGGGCAAACTCCTGGATCGTGATCATCGCCCGCCCCGGAAAGAGCGTGTGCGCCAGCACGCTCCGCAGTGGCAGTTCGTCTTGTCCGGGCACGGGGATGGCTTTTCTCATTAGGAGATTAGGCGGCGGCCTACCAAAGTTCGCTCCGGCGGACAGGGCGGGTTTCTTCCTGCTGGGCGGTGGCGACTTTCCTCCAGCGTTTCGGCAGGAAGCAGTCGAAGTAGTCCGCAGCATCCGGGCCTTCGTGGATCTTGAATGCTTTCGTGTGAGGCAGGATTGTGACGTTGCAGGCGTGCCACGGATCGCCCTCGCGCATCATGACGTAGGTGCGTCCAGGGTAGCGCGGCAAAGGGCGCACAAGGCGGGTGGTTGTGGCTGGTGTGTTCATAGATTTGGTTAGGCGTTGGCTGAGCGGCTTCTTCATTTGCGGCCTTCGGCGATCTCGGCGAGGGCGGTCAGCTCGTCGGAGAGGATTGTCCACCTGAGGACCCATTGGGGATCGAGGTCGCCGGGTCGCTCGTCGGCTCGCTCCGAGCACGTGTCGGCGTGCTCGTAGAGACGATAGGCGACGGCCTCAAGGATTTCGGCGGCGTGGATCGCCGGGGTTTCGTTCGGGGTTTCAACCGCTGCCGGGGCTGCGGTTTTTGCTTTGGCTTTCGTGGTGTTCATAAATGGGTAAGGCGGCGAAGCCGCATTGGCGGTAAGGGATCGGGCTCTCGGGGAGCGTGGCGATGCGGGCCAGCAGGCGTCGGCTCTCGCGGCGGCTGGTGAGCACGTGACTCAAGTGGGTGAAGCTGCATCCGAGCGCTGTGGCGGCGCGGCGGTAGCTGTAGCCTTTGCGCCGCAGCGTGGCGCGGGCGGTATCGACGGTGGGATTTTTCATGGGATGATGCGGCGCGTCTCGCTGATCAGGGCTTCCGGGATGACGACCCGGCCACGGGTGACCAGGCAACCTTCCACGCCCTCTCCGGGCCAGACCGTGTCGCCTGCCATCGTCTCCACCCGAATCGGATGGTTCGGGTGATCGACGATCCAGATCAGCAACGCCGTCCGCCGGGGCGGAAGGAGTTTTTCTTTGAGTTTTTTCAGTATTCGTGGAAACATACAGAAACCGTAATACTGTTTCCGTAAATGATCAACAAGAAAATTACAGAAAATGTAAATTGGCTGGAAATGCGCGTGGCTGCAGGGCTGACGCTTGGCCAGCTTGCAGAACTGAGCGGTTACAGTGTTGCCACGATCAACGGCCTTGAGTTGCACGGCAACGGTAGTAGACGTCTGAAGGATAAACTTGCATCCGTGTTGCTATCGCGGGCCGAAGGCGGAATATCAGTGGAAGTTCAGCACTGGAGAGACAGGGCAATACAAGCTGAGCGAAAACTAGACGATCTCAGAAACGCGATGCTTGCCTGGCTGAAAAAATTTTAACCTAACATGTTTTCGGGGGAACAATGAACGCAGAACTTTCGACGGAGATTCTGAAACTGGCAGGCGGGGTGGTCGGAACGGTCGGGCTTGTGCTGGTGGGGTGGTGGCAATACGGGCGGCGAAAGCAAGCCAGCGAGGAAAAAGATGGCGCGCAAGACACCTTGTCCGCGCGTGGACAAGGTGGGGCGAACATCTCGGTAAACGTGCCGGTGAATGTGTCGGTCAACGCCCTGGCGGGAAACGTGTCCACGCGCGGACACGTTTCGGAAATTGTTCCCGCACCTACGCGACCCATGGAAGTGGCGTCCTTCACCCATGGAGAGATCGTGGGGGCGATTAATGCGGCCCTGCCGTTTCACCGGACAGAGGTGGAAAAGTCGTTTATCGGGCGGCGGGTTAGGTGGAGGGCGAAGCTGCGGAGCGTGGACCACTATGGGGAGAAGGCTCATGTTTTTGGCGAATTGGTTGGAGAGAGAGCGAACGTGGGTTGCCACACCACGAGCGAGGGAAGTGCCGACTTGTCCACGCTGCCCGAGGGAGCAGTAATTGAGGTCGAAGGGGAAATCGAGAAGATCTCGACACACTACGCTATGTTGACGAACGGGAACGTGCGACGGGCTGAGAAATGATCTTCCCCCCGGCTCCCCTGTAACTTTTCACGTTACAGGCTCCTTTCTTCTGGGCGGCTACGACGCGAGAAATGAAAAGGTCGCGCTCGGGGGAGTGGTATTCGCGAGAGAACTCAGGATCGCGGTTGCACGCATCTGCGATGTATTCGTCAAGGGTCATGCCTTTGTTCATAGCCAGGCATTCCGAGCTACTGCCCCCCCTTTGCAAAGCCATTTTCGCGCCTCCGCGTTAAATCTGCTGGATTGAACCGACCGGGCCGAGCGGTCTTTTGCGGGGATTCTTGAGCTCTGGCAGTGTGCTCCGCATGAACGCAGGAGCCAGCCAAGCCACAGCGCAACCTAAGCCAGGTTGCGAAAAACCGACAGCAGGAAATTCCGCAGGGAAGGCCGCACTCTCCGATTTGGTGGAGAGCTGGCGCACACGGGCGAAGCACTTCTGCGCGCTCGGTCTTTTTTCTCCAGAGAGGGATGCCATGACGTTTGCCAGTGCTGACGCGTATTTCATCGCCGCGAAGGAGCTAGAGGATTTGTTGAATGCCGAACTTTGCGGCGGTGGTGAGGGCGCTGATAACGGCGTCGAAAGTGAAGTCGATGGCCTTGTCTCCGAGCTTGGCGTAAAAGGTGCGCCAGCGGTCGCTGTCGCGGGTGGCGTCGAGGAAGTCGGCTCCGGACCAGGTGAGGCGGAAGGCTTGGACAAAGCACGGTTGGGACGCTGCATCGGGTACGACGAGGCCAAGGAGCAAATTCGCATCCACCGCCAGAGCCGCCTGAAATGCATCGGCGTTGTCCTCGAAGGCAACGGCGCTTCCCAGCGGGGCAGCCTCAACTTCGAGGAGTATCCGGCGAATGTGGTCGAGGTCGCGTTTCATTTTTCAGATGGTGCGAGCGCGGAGATATCGCTGCAAGGTTTTTCTAAGGGAGTGAAGCCATGACGCTCGCCCCCTGCCATCCCCAATTTCTTTCCCGGCGCGGCACCTTGGCTGGTGGAGTTCATAACCGCGTCGGGAACCCTTTGAAAAAGCTCGCCATCAGGCGGCGGGTGAGCGTGGAGGAAGTCGGGCCGTATTTCGTCGGCGTTGGCAGGGTATGGGATGGCTACCTCTACGCGAGCATCAAGATCCGCACCCGAGGCTGCGTGGCCCTTATCCGGATGACGTATGTCCAGTGCACCGGCGACACGCCAGACCTCTCCCCTGCGTGATTCCACTCTATGAAAAACCTCCTCATCACACTCAAGACCGCGCTGGTTGGCGCGGGCGGCGCAGCGATAGCAGGCGGCGCGACGGCGGCCACACAATATGTGAGCACGAATGGCGCGACACAGGACTGGAAGTCTGTGGGCAGCGCGGCGGCAGCGGGCGCGGCCGTGGCGGCCATCTCCTACTTCCTCAAGCCCCCGACACAATGAGGCTCATGCGTTTTTGCCGCCCGGCCATCCTTCTGTTTTCGGTCCTGCTCGCGATCTGGCTTGGCGGGTTCGTCCTCATCTTTCTCCCGACGCTCCTCCAAAAATGATCGCACTTTTCCGAGGCACAGGAGCGATCAGCGCGGCGATCCGCTGGCAGGCACGGGGGGACTACTCCCACGCCGCCTGGCTGTGCGCCGACGGCTCGGTGATCGAGAGCCACATCTCGTGCGGAGTCGCCCACGTGGCGCACCCCTGGGTGAACAACACCAGTCCCGCAGACATCTTCGCCGTGCGCTGCCTCACCGGGGGCCAGATGCTGCAAATCGCGAGCTTCCTGCAGCGGCGTGTCGGAGCTGGCTACGACTGGCTGGGCATCGTGAGATTCCTTTCCCATGTGAACCGCGACAATGAGGCCCGCTGGTTCTGCAGCGAGCTCGTGGCCGAGGCGTGCGAGATGGCCGGCCGCCCGCTGCTGCATACCGACGGCTTCCGGATCTCCCCCTCCCTGCTCGCCTGGTCGCCCACTCTGGTGCCCGTGAAAATGGGAGCAACCCTCGCCTGGTGGCGGGAGAAATTTGGAAAGGAAGAAGAATGACACATCCCCTGGTGACAATCGCCCGCGCAGAGCTGGGCGCCCATGAGACCTCAAATAACCAAGGCCCCGGCATCCAGAAATACTGGGGCGCGACGAGCTACGGACCGGAGGGCTACGCGAACCGGGAGCCCTGGTGCGCGGCATTTGTGGCCTGGTGCGTATTCCTCTACCTCGGCGGGGCGACCAAGAGGCGACCGCAGTCAGCGGCCGTGCGCGACTGGGTGCCTGCTGCCTTGCGTCTGGGCTGGAAAGTCTTCGGCCCACGCGACGGGTTATTCTTCCCCCGGGCTGGCGACATCGTTGTTTTCACGTTCTCGCACATCGGCATCGTGGAGGACTTCGACGGCACGCACATCACGACGATCGAGGGAAACACCGACGATGATGGAGGCCGGGAGGGCCGGGAGGTCGCCGAGCGGCGGCGGGCGCTTTCGATCTGCAAATCCTTTATCCGCCCGCCGGAGGTGGCGAAATGATGCCGCTGATCCTTACCGCAGCCGTAGAGGGGATCGTCCCCGACCGCATGGATCCGGTCATCATAGTCTTGGCAGGGTTCACCTCACTGGGCACCGCGCTCATGCTGCTCTTCAGTATCTTTGACCGCATGAGCGGGAAGACGAAAGAGCGCACGATCCAACAGCCGCTGCACACGGTCACAGAAGAAAAGCCCATGACTGTCCCGATGCACGAAGCGGCTTGCAGCCCTCTGCATCACAGGGTGGGAGCATTGGAATCCGACGTGCGGATGATCCGCCTGAAAATGGATGCCGACAAAAACGAGATCATCAGCTCCGGGGAGGAGCGGGCCGTCGCGATTCACAACCGCATCAACGTGGCCATCGAAAAGCTCGGAGAGCTGAAAGGCCAGGTCACCGAAGTCGCCAAACGAGTCAAATGAGCACCGCAATCCTACAAACCCTTTTCCGCTGCGCGCCCCAGGCGCTCAACGAAACCGTGCTGCTCACCGAGGTGCGGCTCATGACTGACGGCGGTGGCGAGGGGCAGTTCTGCTCCGACCTCGCCCGGCTCAAAATGGCCGGGATGGTCTCAGTCGAGGAAGACGCGATCACCGCAGACCGCATGTGGAAGATTGAGCCGAAGGGCTTGCAACGCATCACGGGGAGAAAATGAATGGACTCCCGATCAGACTCACTTGCGGCCAAGCTTCAGCGCGCCGGGTTACTCGACGAATACTTTGCCTGGTGGCTTGCGGAGCGGCCCTCCATTGCGGCCCGCAAGGAGTGGCTGGACAAAGTCTCCATGCCAAGCAGCAACGCGGCGATTCACAACCTGCACCGCTCGTCGGAGGCTGCGGTGTGGCGCAATGCGGCCGCAGCGAAGGCGCGGGCTACGATGGATGCCAACCTTCCGAAGAATCTCGACGCCCTGATCCGCAAGTCGCTCCTCGACCAGCGGTTCAACCACGTGATGGGCGAGCTTTCGCACAAGGAGCTCATGGATCAGTTTGTGCTCGAAGCCGATTCCGAGCGGTTGAGTTTGAAGCGAGAAGAGTTGGGAGTGAAACGGGAGGCTCTGGCGATCTCACGCGACAGGATGGAACACGAGACCTGCAAGAAATTCCTTCTCTGGTTCAAGGATGCGAAGGCGCGGGAGATTGCGGACTCGGGATTGTCGAATGCCGACAAGATTGCGGCTCTGCGTGCGGAATACTTCAAGGACGTGGATGCCCTGGAGGCATCGGGTGGAGTGAAGCTCCCGGATTGATCATGGCACAGAAACGCTTCCAACGCCGCCTGTATGAGACCACCGCCCTGGTGGCCGTGCGCAAGGAGCGCGTCATCGTCCTGTTCTGGACCCGTCGCGGCCGCAAGAGCACGACGATGGGCTCTATCGCCTTCGATGAAATGTCGAAGGAGGCCGGGCGCTCGGTGATCTCCGCCTCCGCTTCCCTGTTGCTCGGCACCGAGCTTGTGAACATGACGGTCAGCGCGGCCGAACAGGCGATCCTGGTCGCCAACGAAGCGCAGGCAGTCAACGACGTTTTTGCCGCGAGCGCGGCGGAGCACAAGCTCGATTACAAATGCGCGGATGCGGAGACCGGAAAAGTCTATGGGTCGATGACCCGCGAGGACTTCGCGGACCTCTACCGCAGCAAGCGGCTGGAAATGCGCCTGTATCACTCCCGCACGGACTATTCCCGGCAGCTCGTGATTGCGCCGAACCCGGCGACCGCGCGCGGATGGCGCGGCACGGTCCTGCGCGACGAGGCGGGATTCACCTCCGCGAATCTGGAGATCGCCTTGCGCGAGGCTGTGGATCCGATCTTCCGCGACGTGCCGGATCTCAAGATGATCTATGGCTCGAACCTCTGCCGCGACGACCGGCACCCATTTTTCGAAATGACCATGCCGCCCGCAGGGGTGGAACTGCCGGTGAATCCGGCAGGGAATTTCTATCGCGGCCAGGATGACATCCTGGTGCACCGCGTGACTCTCCGCGACGCCTATGCGGCCGGGCATGTGCTCTACGACAATAAAGGCGTGGCCATGACCTATGAGGAGTTTGCCGCCCAGGCCTCGAACCGTGCGCAGATGCCATATAACTACGACCTTGAGCACAAGATGGGTGGCAGCGCGGCAATTGACCTTCTCGCCCTCCTCAGCTCCCAGCAGCGCGGAGCGCAGACATGCTCGTTTGTCTATGTGGATGACGAGAAGGAATTCCGGCGTGGTCTGGATCTTCTGCGCGCGAATCTCCGCAACGGCCGGGTCGCGGTCGGTTACGATCCGGCCACGACCACGAAGGAGACGAGCAACCCGTCCGGAATCACGGTCACCGAAATGCTCGGCGGTGCGCGTGCGCAGCGGCTGGTGTTCTTTTGGAAGGAGAAGGAGCCCTCCGTGGTCATCGACAGGATGCGTCGCATATTCCAAACGATCAGGGACCGTGAGACGGGCGGAGCGGCCATGCGGTTTTGCATTGCCGCGACGAACGAGCGGTATTTCGCGAAAATGCTTGCCGATGCGCTCCGGGCATTGGTGCCGACAGATCTCATCATCGAGAGCGAGGGGATCCACCCAGCCGGGTACCTGCGGGCAGCCGTGCGCAAAGGCTACCTGCGCGAGATGGGTCCCGCTGGCACCGTGCCGCCGAATCTCGTGCAGGCTGTGGCCGTGCTCGTGCGCAGAGCGACCCTCGGCCGCCTGCCTGGCCTGCAATCTCTTCACAACCAGATCCGCGAGGAGGAATGCACGGCCGCCGAGCGCATGATCCGCGACGTGGCCACCGGTGCCAACATGGTCGAGGAGCACGCCGCAGCCGCACCCGCTCAGGTGTTCTCCCCGAGCCCCTTGATTTTCAAGCGGACAAAAACCTTTTCCCTGGAGGATCAGGAAGGGCTATGAGTCTCACGATCGAGCCTCTTGCCGAAGCCAAGGCCCGCATGGACGGGAAGGTTGCCGTCGGCAACGATCTCATGAATTTCCAGTGGGCCGAGGATGTGCCTCTCGCCATGCGCGAGCGTGCCTTCTGGAGTGCCCGCCTCCAAAGCGCGCACCTCACGCAGGGCATGCTGGACATGGTGCGCAAGGGCACGAGCCTGGAGACGCAGCCCGTCGAGCGCGGGGGCAAGCCGGTCGATCTGACCATGAGCAAAAGCCTTTTCGTTCGCGAGAGCCGCAAGATGCTCGATGCCGCAGGCTTCCGCCCCGCCGATCCCGCCTGGGAAGGCACGCTGCTCGACCACCGCAGCAAGCAGCGCCTTGAGCTCATCTACGAAACCAATATCCGCCAGGCATCGGAATATGCGAATTTCCTCTCCGGGCAAGACGAGGGGGCTCTCGATGCCTTCCCCGCACAGGAGCTCATCCGCGAGGAATCCCGCATCAACGAGCGCCCGTGGCACCAGATCTGGCGCGACCACGGCGGGCAGAGCTTCGGCGGCCGCATGGTCGCCCTCAAGAGCGACGGCATCTGGAGCCGCATCTCACGCTTCGAAACTCCCTACCCGCCCTTTGATTTCGGCAGCGGCATGGGCGTGGAAGATGTGGCCCGCGACGAAGCGGAAGACTTCGGACTCATCGCCCCAGGGGAGGTCCCCACGCGAGCCGACGTCGGCTTCAATGACAGCCTGCAGGCCAGCGTGCAGGGGCTCGACCCGAAGGTCGTGGGCTCTCTCATGCGCAGCTTCAATGGCAACGGCGGAGACCCTATCGTCGAGATGTCTGCAGACACGATCAAATGGATCAAAGACGTGCCTCCGCTGGCTCCCGCCCCGGAGAAAATATCCATCGAAGCGGCAAAGGCCGCGCTGCTGGAGGGCTACGAAATCGCCGACAAGGAAGGCGAGAGCGTGCGCTTCGGACCCACGGCGCTGGATTATATTTTGGCAGGAGGAGGCAAGGTTGACCGACTGGCGTTTCTCCGATGGGCCGAGCAGGCCGTGCAAACCGGAAACAAGCGGGTCATCGGCCCCCGTGTCGTCTATTCCCAGGCATTCGTGAACCGGCATGGGAAAAGAAAAGGCATGGTCACGCTGGTGACCAACCGCAACGGCGAAGTGTTCAACTTCTTTCCCAAGTCAGCCGACAAGCTGGAGGGTAGCACCAAGCGGGGCGGTAGCTCCCCGAGTGCCACGGAAAAGGTTGAGCCGCTACCGGCACCAAATCCGCACCGGAGCCAAGATAACACCACCACGCCGGAGGTCAAGCCATGACAATCGAAGTCCGCGATCTGGCCACGCCGGAGCTCCAGCGAATCTCGAAGCTGGTGTCCCGTCCGCGCCTGCTCCTGCAAGCCTGCGGCAGGCGGGTTGCAAAGGACTTGAAGGCCGGGTTCCGCGACCGCGACAAGGAGCCGAACAGTCACGGCTGGTGGAAGTCGCACTGGTGGAACCGCGAGGTGGCTCAGAAGACCGCCTACCAGGGCGCGACCGATACCGAGGCTACCGTCTCCATCGCCTCAAAGCAATTTCGGCATTTCCTGCTGGGCGGGCGTGTTGTCGGTCATCCCTACCTCGCGATCCCGCTCACCGAGCAAGCGAAGCGCAAGGGCTCACCCGGAGAATGGACTAAGAAAGGCGACGGCCAGCTCACCTTCCTCCGATCGAAGACCGGGGCCTGCTACCTCTTCCCCGGCGAGGGGAAATCGCACAATGCCTCCTACCTGCTCGTGCGCTCGGTCACCCACAAGCCCCACCCGGATGCCATCCCCACCGACAAGATCGAAGCCGGGGTCGATGACGAGGCCAGCAAGTTTCTCGAAAGGATCACCAAATGAGCAAAGAGCGCACCATGCAGCAGGCCCTCGCTACGGCCATATCTTCCAGCACACTTTGGCCCACTGGAGCCGCCGTCATCGTGGCCAAGCCGGGCGACCTCGCAGGCACCATCCTCCAGGCCGTTGGCAAGGCAAAGCTCTGCGCAGTCGTCGGCGAGCCAGATGAGATCGAGAGCGTGGACGGCGCGCCAGATTTCGCAATCTCCAGTAAATGGACAATCACCGTCTTCTCTGTCGAGACCCTCAACAACACAGGCGTGGACAATTTGGACGCCGCCGTGCTCGTGCGCCAGATCCTCGGTAATACCAACCCCGGAAACTATTGGGAGGAGCCACTCGGGCGCTGCAACATCCGCTTCGCAGGCGAGCAGGAGGGCATCTCCGCCCGCGACGTCACATTTACCGCAGCCTACCAGGGAGCATGAAAATCTACCTCAACACCGAGACCTGCCTGCTTACGTTGGCTGCAGGATCCGCAACCCCGCTCACCAAATTCACGGCAAAACGCGGGGACGCCCTCGACATCGAGGTCATGGCGGATCTGGCCAGCGGTGCGACCGGCATCCTCGCGGCAAAGTCAACCTGGTCTGGAGATCCCGTGGTGCTCTGCCCCTCCTGGACGGCTCCAGAAACCTCTGGCGCTGGCTACCTCTTTTCCCTGTCCCTCAACACGACAGAGATCAATGCCCTCCTCACCGGGGAGGTCGCCAGCGTGACGCTCCGTGCAGAAATCACCTGGACTGTCGGAGGGAAGACCCGCAGCACGCAGACGTTCTCCCTGATCGTGGAGCGCGACGTATGGCGCGGGGATGAGGCAACCCCCACGCCCGCCAACACTCTGATCCCGGTCGTGCAATTCCTGGATGACGTGCCTGCCAACAAAACCGACTTCTTCATGTTCGATGGCGGCGTGGCTCCAACTTGCGGCCTCTACCAGGCCGCCGACGGGCACTATAACTACACCTTCAAAGGCGGCTGGACCATGTGGCGCCGAGCCCCCATCGCATCATGGTAAAGCGCCTTCTCATCCTCCTGGTGGCAGTCGGCCTCGCCCGCGCTGCCGAGCACGACATGACCTACATGCAGCGCGATGCTGCGGGCGAGTTCCTCGAGC
>JBAXXX010000043.1:0-31665 GCA_037127695.1 Verrucomicrobiia bacterium
GCACCGGCCGCATGGAGGGATGGCCTCCGTGCCGTCCGACTTCCGATCGGAGGAAATAAGTCGGCGCTGACGGAGCACCGCCCTCCAGCGCGAGGATCGCCGCTTGCCGGATGATAGGTCAACGCAGGGCCGGATGCGGCAATGGACCGGACAGAGCCGATCCCTCCGAATGCCCCGAGGCACTTTACGGGGTCTCCATCCGTTTTGCTGGTCGAATCGAGATGGGCCGGATTTTTTTCCCTCTCAACGTGAACGCCGCATGCAGGATGCGCGAATTCAGAAGATGAGCGGATTGCGTGGGTTCCAACAAGCGGAAACCTGCGTAGGCTTTCGGCACGCAAGTTCTCTTGTTGAGAAATGGGCAGGGAGGGGGTAATGGTTCATTATGCCAGAGATTTCACGTTTTCTTGGGATCACGATTCAAATGTATTTTGGCGATCATCCATCGCCTCATTTTCATGCCACCTACGGGGGGCAGTCGGCAAAAATTCAAATATGTCCGTTTGGAGTTGTGGCTGGAAAGCTGACACCAAAAGTTCTTGCCCTGCTCGCGGAGTGGACAATGCTTCACGAGGAAGAATTGCTGGCTGCTTTTGCCCGGGCTGAAAAACGTGAAGATCCCGGAACGATTCAACCTCTGGAATAATTTATGGAAATGCAAAGGATCACGCATGTGTATATCTTGGGCGGGAAGAAACTCGGCTTGAGATTTGCCGATGGATATGAGGGAACAGTCGATTTTACAGGCTGGGATTTCGATTTTGGGCCGATGTCCGAACGCTTGCGCGAAGACAACTTTTTCCAAAAGGTGACTGTTCCAGATGGGTATCCCACGATCCAATGGCCAAATGGATTCGATCTTTGTCCGGACGTTTTGCGCGAGTGGTGTTTGAAGGGGGTTGCCTTACGCTCACCAATGCTGCCTGCCTGAAGCCGATCCCTCCAAATGCCTCGTGGCTTGGCCCCGAGGCATTTTACGGGCGCCTCAGATCACGCCGCCTTTCGAGGCATGAAGCGATCAGCTAGAGCGGTCTTTATCAGGCTCTGATACGGGACATCGCGGCGGTTGGCCTCCGCTTTGATCGCATGGAGCAGCGACACAGGAAGCCGCAGTGAGATCGACTCGTAACATATACATATATCAATGATTTCTCTCTGCCTTCTGCGAATAAGCCCGAGGGGCGTTGCCACGCCAAAAGTCGGGCACCTGCGGCGATGTGCCCGCACCGGCCGCATGGAGGGATGGCCTCCGTGCCGTCCGACTTCCGATCGGAGGAAATAAGTCGGCGCTGACGGAGCACCGCCCTCCAGCGCGAGGATCGCCGCTTGCCCCGGGGCTCTTGACGGCACTGACGCGCGGATCAGGGGGACTTCAGAAATCTTGTTAATCTGCGATTTTTCGGATGGATTTATTTCATGGCACTTCTGATCAAGAACGGCGAGATCGTGACCGGATCGACGCGCACGGTGGCGGACATCTGGTGCGAAGGCGAAACGATCACCCGGATCGGCTGCGACATTCCGGCCCCGGCAGGAACCGAGGTGGTGGACGCGGCCGGAAAATTTGTTTTTCCCGGGTTTATTGATCCCCATGTGCACCTTCACCTTCCGTTCATGGGGGCGTTGGCGAAGGACACCTTCCGCACCGGGACGCAGGCGGCGGTGGCTGGCGGGACGACGACCGTTTTCGAGATGTGCTGCCCCTCGCGGGGCGAGGAGCCTGAGGACGGGTTTGCCGCATGGAAGGCGCAGGCCGAGGGCAGCGCCTGCTGCGACTACTCGTTTCATATGGGAGTCACGAAGTTCGACGAGCGGTCGGCCTCCCAGCTCAGGAGGATCGTGGAGTCCGGCGTCCAGTCGTTTAAAATCTTCCTCGCGTACCAAGGGGCGTTTGGGGTGGATGACAGCGAGCTATTTCGGACCCTGAGGCTGGCGCGCGAGCTGGGGGTGATCACCGCCGCGCACTGCGAGAATGCGGCATTGGTCGCCGAGCTTCAAAGCCAGCTTCTTGCGGAAGGGAAATCCGGCTGCGAGTGGCACCATGCCAGCCGGCCGCCCTTTGTGGAAGCCGAGGGGGTCCACCACCTCATGGCATTCGCCGAGGCCGCCGGCGCCCCGGTTTACATCGTCCACCTGAGCTGCCGCGAGGCGCTTGAGGAGGCCGTCCGCGCCCGCCTTCGCGGGGTGGATGTCCGGATCGAAACCCTGATCCAGCACCTGGTCCTCGACAAATCCTCCGCCGAGCTCCCGGATTTCGAGGGCGCAAAATTTGTCATGTCCCCTCCTCTGCGCGCGAAGGACCACCAGGCGGTGCTCTGGAACGCCCTCGCCCAAGGGCTTGTGGATGCCGTGGGATCCGATCATGCGCCGTTCGATTTTAAAACCCAGAAGACGATCGGGCGTGGCGATTTCACGAAAATCCCGAATGGCATTCCAGCCATCGAGGACCGCATTCCACTCCTCTACACGCACGGCGTCTGCTCAGGCCGGCTCGACCTCCATACGTTCGTGAACGTCGCCAGCACGAACGCCGCAAAAATCTTCAACCTCTTCCCGAAAAAGGGGACTATCCAGCCCGGCAGCGATGCCGACCTCGTCGTCTTCGACCCGGCCTACCGCGGAAAGATTTCCGCTGCCGGCCAGGTGTCCGCGGTGGACTACAGCGCGTTTGAAGGGTTTGAAATCCATGGCCGGCCGGCCGTCGTGACCGTCCGCGGAGAAATTGCCGCGCGCGACGGAAAATTTACCGGCTCCCCTGGTCGCGGGAAATTCCTTCCGCGACCTCGCGGGCGAAATACGTAAGGATCATGTCCGCACCGGCGCGCCTGATGGCGAGGAGAGATTCGTCCCGGGTCGCCTGGTAGTCCAGCCAGCCCAGCCGCGCGGCCGCATGGATCTGCGCATACTCGCCGCTCACCTGGTAGGCCGCGACCGGGACGGCCGCGATGTCTCTCACCTCGCGAATGATGTCCAGATAGTATGAGGCCGGCTTGACCATCACGATATCAGCCCCTTCGATCTCATCGAGGCGAACCTCCAGCTTGGCTTCCAAGCGATTGGCTGGATCCATCTGGTAGGTGGACTTGCTGATGGCATTTTTCCCGATTTTGCTGCCGACAGCGTCGCGGAACGGGCCGTAAAGCGAGGAGGCATACTTCGCGGCATACGACATGATCGCCGTGTCCAGGAAGCGCGCGGCATCCAGGGCTTCGCGGATGGCACGAACCCTGCCGTCCATCATATCGGAGGGTGCGACGATATCTGCTCCGGCCTCGGCTTCGAGGACGGCGAGCCGGCAGAGGACTTCGACAGTGGCGTCGTTATCAACGGTATTTCCGTCAGGGGAAAGCAGCCCATCGTGCCCATGGGAAGTATACGGGTCGAGGGCGACATCCGTGATGACCAGCAGGCCGGGGCACTCTTTTTTCACGGCGCGAACCGCCTGGTATAGGATGTTATCCTGGCTCAGGCCGTGAGCGCCTTGGGGATCTTTGAGAGAGGGGGAGATCGAAGGGAAAATTGCCACGGCCGGGAGGCCCAGGATTTCTGCCTCCGCGCACGAACGGACGAGCGAGCCGAGCGAGTGGCGCAAGACGCCCGGCATCGAGGCGACCTCGATCGGATCCGGCCCGGCATGGACGAAAAGCGGCCAGATGAGGTCGCTGACATCGAGGCGGGTCTCGCGGACGAGGCGCCGGATGGCATCGGTCCGCCGGAGTCTTCTGGGGCGGCGGAGGATCTGGGACATCAGGCTGGCAGGAAGAGGATCCGGGCGCACTGCGGGCAGGAAACGATGGTTTTCTCGCCTCGAAGCTCGACCGTGGTCTGGGTGGTGACCTTCATGTGGCACCCCGTGCAGACATCGTGCTCCAATGCGACCACGGCAGAGCCATTTTTCGTGTGGAAGAGCCTGTCGAATCTCTCGAGCAGATCCTCATCGACCTGTGCGGCGGAAGCGACGCGTGCGGATTCGAGCTCAGCGATCCGGGCCTTGAGGTTGGTGGCTTTCTCTGCCAGAACCCCGATCTGGGCTTCGAACTTGGCCTTGTCAGCCTGGCAGGCTTGCTCGGCAGACAAGATTTGTGGCCTGAGCGCTTCCGCCTGCTCCATCAGAACAATTTCGCGGTCCTCGATATCGGAGACGGACTTTTCTGCCCCCTCGATTTCGTGCGAGAGAGCGGAGAACTCCTCGTTTTTGCGGGTCTGCATCTGCTGGGTTTTGTAGCGGGCGATCTGGTCGCGCTTGGCCGCCGCCTCGACTTCCAGAGACTTTTTCTTGACCTCGATTTCCCGGGCGCTCGACTTGGCCAGATCCAGCCGTTGGGCGGCCTCGGCGATGAGGCGCTCCTTGGTGGATTTCTCGATCGGGAGCGCTTCCAGTTCCGTGCGGAGCGTGCGAAGCCGCTGGTCTTTATCCTGGAGGGCTAGGAGCATGGCGATGGTCTCGGTCATATCGGCATCATGGGGGGTCGGACGGGAATTATCCAGCAAGCAGTTTGAGAAACCCTGATCCGTGCGTCAGCGCAATGAATGGAGGGCGGTCGCCCCCGGCCGCCTTGCTGAGCAGCCCGAGGGCGGGCTGCCTCGTGCGCTGCGAAGCTGCGCGCGCTCCTTGATCTACCGTTTATCGAGCTGCACTCCCTGCGTTCCTCATTCTGATGTGACGGATTTGGGAGAAAGCAGGCCCGGCTCGCTCAGCCGCTCAAGCGCCCTGCGGTGCGGGGTAGGCATGGGGGGGAGGGCGGCCAGCGGGAAAGGGGTCCAGGATTTTGAGGGCCTGACCCGGAAGACTTCCATGCAGATCCTGTGCCGGGTCACGGCGAACGTGATTTCCAGGATCGGCTTGTCGCCTGGCGGGGCAGGCGGCAGCAGCCAGAGCCCGCGCCAGCGCGGGCCATCGGATGGCACGAGAAAAACCTCATCTCCCCGGGTTGCAAACCCGCGGGCATCGCGCTCGCGGATGACGGATTTCCGCGGGGGTTTCCACGGAATTTTCTCCGGGTTTTTGGCGCTGCAGAATTTCCGCACCGGGCAGGCCGGGCAATCCGGCACGCCCGGCGTGCAGATCGTGGCCCCGAGGTCCATCAGCGCGGAGGAGTGATCGCGCCCGCCGGATTCCGGAAGAAACCTGCGGGCGGTCCGATCGAGGAACAGCCTTCCGGCCGCCGCCGTGACGGGGTCCTTATAATCGGCGAGCCGGGCGATCACCCGGATGATATTCGCATCGAGCACCGGGACACAGTCGTCGAAAGCGAAGGCGGCCACGGCGGCGGCCGTATACGGGCCGATGCCCGGAAACCCGCGCAGGATCCTTAGCTCGCACGGGATCGCTCCGCCAAACCTCTTTGCGATCTCCCTGGCCGTGCGGAGCAGGTTGCGCCCGCGCGAGTAGTATCCAAGCCCCTGCCAGTGGCCGAGCACGTCCCGCTCGTCCGCGCGCGCGAGCGAAGGCACGTCCGGGAACGCCCGCATCCAGCGCTCAAAATACGGGATGACGGCGGCGACCGTCGTCTGCTGGAGCATGAACTCGGAAACCAAAATCGCATAGGGGTCGCGGGTCCGCCGCCACGGCAGGTCGCGCCCGCTTTTGCGGAACCACGCGCGAAGCGCTCGATGGAAGGTCTTCGGTATCATCTCGACAGGCTCAGAGGATTACGCACTGAATAGGGCGATGTCGCAACCATTGCATTCGCATACGGCACCGCTGACTCGGGAGCAGGCCGGACTTCTCAAGGAGATCCTTGCCGGCGAGGGCTACGACTTCGAGGCGAAGCCTTACATGCTTTACTCGGCGCGGAAGAACAAGCTCACGATTGCCGTTTACGAGAAGGGGCCAAAGGCGGTGATCCAAGGGAAAGGGATCGAAGATTTCCTCTTGTTTTTGCTTGAGCCGCGCGTCTTGGGCGAGGCGAAGCTGGGGTATGAGGAGGTGCATTCCCCGGAGCTTTTCGAGCCGCATTTCGGCATTGATGAGAGCGGGAAAGGCGATTTCTTCGGGCCGCTCGTGATCGCCGGAGCCTATGTGGATGGCCACCTGGCAAGGACGCTTCGCGACGCGGGCGTGCAGGACAGCAAGGCGATCGGCTCGGACAAGCGGATCCGCGACCTCGCCGGGGCAATCCGGAAATCCGGAGCCCCCCACAGCGTCGTCACGGTCGCGCCACCCCGCTACAACGATCTCTACCGGAAAATCGGGAACCTCAACCGCCTGCTCGCCTGGGGGCATGCGCGGGTCATCGAAAACCTCTGCGACGCGCGCCCGGATTGCCGGCGCGCTCTCTCGGACAAATTTGCCGACGTGCGCGTGCTCGAGCGCGCGCTGATGGAAAAAGGGCGGAGCATCCAGCTAGACCAGCGGACGAAGGCGGAGTCGGATTTCGCTGTCGCTGCGGCCTCGATCCTTGCCAGGGAGAAGTTCATCGACTGGCTCGAGGCAGCGGGCAGAGCGTCCGGCATCAAGCTTCCGCGCGGCGCATCCGCCGCGGTCAAGGCCGCCGCCGCAGAGATCGTCGCCCGCCACGGTGCCGGGGCGCTCGAGAGCTACGCGAAGACCCACTTCAAAACGGCCGGGGAGCTGTAGCGGCGACCGTCGGGGCGTGGTTTGGCTCAACAATTTGCGTCCCCACCGGATTGGATGAAGCGTGAGGCCGCTCCGCGTTTGCGGATATCGGAGTCAAGCTGCGCGCCGATAGTCGCCCACGGGGTCTTGCCGCCCGACAGCCCGCAACCACTTTCAATCGCGATGCGGGCGATCTCCCGGCAGTTGAGGGGGGCGGATTTTCGAAGGACTTGTTCGGCTGCGGATAGCGCGCTTATGGCTTATTTGCTAAAACAGCTTTGCTGTATTCAGATCAAACAACTCGGCCACCTCGTTCTTGTCCTTCTCTTCGTTGTAGCGAACGATTTTCCAGCGCTTTTCCTCTTCATAGAAAAGAATGGCAGTTCGTCCGTAGCTCTTGTGATCGGAGACGGTTTTGATCAGCGCGTTCGCGTCGTCGTTGATGGCGCGCTTCGTATCCACGAGCAAAACCGAATCGGGGGTCTTCCGGTCGTGAATCGAAATGACAAAATCCGGGAAAAACTGGCTTCCGTTGGCCAGGGTTACCGCGACAGACCACGGTTTGTTCGGCAGGTTTCTGTGCCACCAAAGCACGCTGCCATCCTCCGCGTTATCAAGCCACTCGGCAAACGGGCGTTCCCAGTTGTTCAAGTCGGAGGGATAGATACCGTAAATATTCCTGGGCGATCTGTCGAGCGGCGATTCGCTGACGACGCGCTCGGGCAGCGGCGATGCCGGGACCACTTCGGTGTAGCTTGCCTCGCACGCTTTCCTCGCCTCGCTGAGAAGCTTCGGGTGTTGGACCAAAATCAAAGCGAGCGCGTAATCCATTTGATCCTCATTATCGACAATCTCGAGGCCACGCTTCCGGTATTCCTCTGCGATCCGCTCGAGGAGTCCACTTTGCAGTTCGCGCGGATCCACAGTTCCCATGTTGAATAGCATGCGCTGGGCCAGGATCTCTGTTTCCCTCGCCGCCACTTCAGCGTCAATACGGGTTCGCGTTTCATCGTGAATGAAAACCGCCTGATCGACCTTGATAACCGATACGGCCCGGCGCATGCCATCGAGCAGGATCTCTTCCGAGAGTCGGAAATTTCTGACGATGCCTCCCGCCAGCCCCGCGTCATCCACCCCCAGCATCATCCGCTGGGTTAGCAGCGCCTTCGGCACTTCCGGGCGCAGGTCGTAGGTGAATTGCCCGGTAGCGGATGATTGGGGGGCAGATGTCCCCGCTTGTGCTGCAACCGACTCGCCAAAAAGTTCCAGCCAACCGGGTTGTTGCGTGACTTGAATTTCATTCGGTTTCAGTTCCTGGCCACCTGCGGGCGCAGGACTAGTCTCCACCGGCAACTGCTTTTCTCCTGGCAAGAGGTAGGTCTGCCCGTTCTGGATGATCTGGAGCTGGTTCTGACCCGCGATCTGAACCACTACGGCGTAGGGCGACACCTTCGCCAGTTCGGTCTTGATCTGGTTCACCTTTTGGGCCGCCGTTGCAAGGCCCGCCTGGGCTTCGCAGTCCGCAAGAAAGACATAGGCATTTTGCAAAAGCGGTGGCAGCGCGAGCCCCTGGCATCTGCGGTGGACCCGCATGATTCTCCCCACGATTTGTGTCCCGAAATCCGCGTCGGCGATGCCGCGCATTGAAACGAGCGTGAAAGCTCGCGGCGCATCAAACCCGAGAGCGACGGCCATCTTGAAGATGAGCACCTCTTTCGTTTCATCGACGGCGAGCGCGAGCAGGTTTCCGTCCGGCTCGTCCGCCGTGTGAGTGGCGATGTGATCGTCGGTGAAGCCGAGCTCCATCAGCTTTTTCTTGACCCGCACGACGCTGTCTTTCGAGGAATCGACTTGAACAAGCATCAAGGGGACAAGATCGATCCCGGCATCCTTGAGGCTCGCCTTGACGGTCCGGTGCATGCGCGTTCCTTCGCGGAGGGCGGTCGTTTCAAAATCGACGAGCGGCTCCTGGTCCGGTGCCGCCATGAACGCGATGGATCGGACGCCCGGCTTCACCAGCCCGGCATCCACGGCATCCGAGCGACTGATTGTCACCGGATGCAGCCGCTGGAACCCAGCCGCCCGCTTGAATGCCTCGGCGTCCGCATCGTCAGGCGTGGCGGTGAGAAGGAGCGTGAATTCCGGGCAGAGGTGCTGGCTGTAGTATTCGAGCGCCTGCGTCCCGTGACCAAACCCGTGATGCGCCTCGTCTACGACCACCCCGATGAGAAATCCCATCTCGCGCAAGCGCACGAGGAGGGCGTCGAGCGAAAGATTTGATTCCGAGTCGCTCCGGATTTTCCGCGCGTCCGTATCGCGCGCCGCCACCGACTGCCAGGTGGACACCCAGATGTCCCCGCTCTTGGTTCCCGCCGCCTGGCGATCCGATTTCAAATCCCTGACCCTCATCGAGGGAAATTTATCCCGCAGCGAGGATTCCGTCTGCCCGACAAGTCCCTTGAATGGGGCGAACCAAAACCACGCGACTTTTTCGTCCCGGCTGAGCTGGCATGTCACCTCCCCGGCAATCAGGGTCTTTCCCGAGCCGGTCGGCGCTTTGATGAGAACGCCGCCGTTGTGGGAGACGATGGCCTTCCGCTCGGCGGGCTTGTCCACCTGACTGAGTTGCGCCGCGACATAGCGGAAGATGTCGAGCGTGTTGTTGGCGGCGGCCTGCTGGTAGGGCTTGAGCGTGATCATGGCTGGGGCAGAGGATGGAAATACCACAAAGGCACAAAGACACGAAGGGTGTTGGATTGGGCGGAGAGACCGTCTTTTCCTTCCGCAGTCCTTCTTTGTGTCTTCGTGTCTTTGTGGTGGTTCATGGGGTTTTCAATAACCACAAAGGCACAAAGACACGAAGGGTGTTGGATCGGGCAATGATGCCGTTGATTTGTGGTTTTTGCAAATCACAGGATGATTCTTTGAATGCCGGTTTTGATGGTGGGGACGTTGAAGTTGATGAGTAGCCCGAGTCGGATTCCGCTGAGCTTGAGATACGTAAGCATTTGGGCCTTGTGCACCGGAAGAATTTGTTCCACCGCCTTCAGTTCAACGATGACACAGCCTGCAACAACAACATCGAGCCGGAGCCCCGCATCCAATCGCAGCCCGTCATATAGAACCGGCATGGAAACCTGTCGCTCAAAAACGATGCCGTTCTTGTGCAATTCGTGACAAAGACAAACCTCGTAAACGCTCTCCAATAGCCCGGGGCCAAGTGCCCGGTGGACTTGGAATGCACAATCCACGGTCTTGCGCGCGGTTTCCTCCGTGCCTGCGGGCAAGGCACTCCTGTTAAACTCAGGTGGAAAAACGAGCCCATGGGAATCTTGGACGTGTTTGGTAAGGTCTGGGGGGGTCATGGGGTTTTCAAGAACCACAAAGGCACAAAGACACGAAGGGTGGGCTGGGCAGAGAGACCGTCTTTTCCTTCCGCTGTCCTTCTTTGTGTCTTCGTGTCTTTGTGGTGATTCATCGGTGTTTTCTGCCTATGGCTTGAGTCCGAATCGTTCCATCAGGAATTGCGGGATCGGGCGGACAGCGACCGCTTTCCCGACGTGTTGGGACACCAGTTCGGGCTGCCAAGAATAGACGGCCGCGCGGCGCAGTTTCTGTTTTTTCAACGCGGCGAGCGTGGCCGCGTCGGCCTTCTGCAGATAGACGAGCGCCGCCTCATCGCCGCCCGCGATCCAGAGCGGCCCGGATGGCTGGCGGGGATCCAGCGTTTTCAGATGCATGAGTTGCAGCGCGGTCCAGACCTGGCCGTGCGCGATTTTGCGGACCACCTTGCCCGGCGGCAGGCGCCGCGTCCGCAGGTAGGCGAAGCTGCCGCCTGTTCCCGGAGCGTTTCCGTATCCGTTGATCACATTTCTCAAACGCTTCGCGCAGACATCCCGGCAGATGTTCTTTTCCGGCTCTTTGGCGGAATCCTCCCGGCTCGAAATCAGGATAAACTTCCGGCTGCCCTTGTCCGCCCGGTTCAACTCCAGCACCGCCTGGCCGGTGGTTCCCGATCCTCCAAAAAAATCGAGCACGTAATCATCCGGCCCGGTGGCCTGTTCGATGAGCCCGCGCATGAGGCTGGGCGGTTTCGGGTGGTTGAAGATCTTGGAGCCCAGGATGGCATTCAGCGCGTCCGTTCCTTCCCCTCCGCGGGCGGATCGAAGGAGTTCGAGCGAGTCCGCTGTCTCGTCGTAGAGGTAATCCAACTCCTCTTTCTGGCCGGCGATCCAACTGCTGACCGGCGCGATCATCTTTTTCTTCTGGTCGAGAAAATCCTTTCGGGACGGTCGCCCCGGTGCGATGGGCTTGCCGATCCAGAAATCCAGATCGGGCAAATCCTCGCGCAGCAACGGAGTCTTTTTCTTCGGTAGCACCGGGCCTTGCCCTTTGCGGATCGCTTCGAGCAGGGACTCCCGCGATTCGAAGCACATGACTGTGCCCGGCTTGCAAGGAGGGAAATAAATTTCCTTCCGGCGGATGAGTTCTTCCATCGAGTTCGAGCGCAGTTTGGTTCCTTCCTTGACCCGGGATTCTGTCGCATAACGCCAGACAGCGTTTGAATCGCAGGGATACCAGTATCCGGTGCTTGGGTCTTGAATCGGGTAGTAGGTGTTGGGCCGCGTCAGATAGGTCTCAGCTTTGGTCAACGGCTGGGGGGTCCAATCCCCGCGCTCGTCATCATCCGGGTTGCGGTAGTCATCAAACGTGAGGGTCTTCCCTTTGAAGGCGAAGCCGGGGTTTGCATAGACGAGGACATGCTCGTGGACCTGGCTGAGGTTGCCTCCGGCGTCATTGCCCGAGTCCTTCGTCCGCCAGACAAAGCTGCCGACCCGTCGCCCTGGAAATATTTTGTCCAGCAAGAGCTCCAGCTTGGCGCGGTTCTCATCGTTGATCGAGGCCATGAGCACGCCGTCATCGCGCAGCAAATCCCGTGAGATCAGGATCCGGCGGTAAAGATACTCCAGCCATGTCGAGTGCTTCCAGACGTCGTCCTTTTTGATGAAGCGGTCGTTGTAGATGAAGTCCCCGTTACCGGTGTTGTAGGGCGGGTCGATGTAGATGCACTTGATCCGGGCGGCATGGGTCATCCGCAAGGCCCGCAGCGCGTCGAAGTTGTCCCCCTCGATGAGGAGATGCCCGAACGCGGGATCTCCGGCGGAAAACTTTTCCTCGAAATCCAAAGCGACAAAATCCTCGTTGATCGAGCGGTCCGCCTCGATCAAATCCGGATCGCGTTCCCAGACCAAGCCGAGCCGGGTCTCATCGCGCTGGCGGAGGAGGGCGACGAGCTGGTCTTTCGTCAGGTCGGCATATTTCCCGCGCGAGGCGGATGGGTTGCTCATGGATACCTCATTCTTGCGTCCGGCCAAAAGCAATCTCTGCCAATCATCGTTTCGCCGTACGTTTTTTGGATTTTGCGCCGAAGGTCGGGGCGTCCTCGCGGAGCGCAAGGTTGTTTTCCTTCCGAGCGAGCAAAGCACGCAGCGCCGCCGCATTTTCAACCACCGGACCGGAATGCGGATGCGTCGCAGCCCATCGGCGCGTGTTCTCGCACAGGCGTTGGAGGTCATGACCCGCTTCGCGGATCAGATCATCCTTAACCTGCCACAGATTGTTAAGGATGGGATTCGTCGTCGGTTTCATAAAGACAGTCTCCCATGAGTTCCAGAGGGGTGCAAACCTTTGGCAGATTCCAGCCCCGCGCGAAAGACTCCCGCTCCAGTCGCCGCAGGATTTGCGCGTTGGCCAAGTGGCGGCAATTCCAAGTCAGCAGGTAGTCGGCCTCCGCCAGCGTGGCCACCGCAAGATGCACGGCGTCCACTCCCGCCGCTTCGGGCATGGCGACGCCCTGTTCGGTAAAGGCCATTGGAGAGGCTCCTCCCAGCTTGCCGCGACCGGGTATCACATTTTGTGACACCATGTCGCCGATTTCCCCATCGCTCAACTCGAACAGGA
The DNA here is from genome assembly GCA_037127695.1 of Verrucomicrobiia bacterium. Classification (GTDB taxonomy): domain Bacteria; phylum Verrucomicrobiota; class Verrucomicrobiia; order Chthoniobacterales; family Terrimicrobiaceae; genus QYQL01. The sequence goes on from JBAXXX010000043.1 coordinate 12,521, forward strand.
AATCGCATGGGGAACCGGTCAGGGTTCCGGCGCACCGCCTGCTTGAGCGCACGAGTTTCGACCCCGTAAAGCTCCGCCAGATCGTAATCGAGCAGAACTTTCTGTCCACGCACAAGGAGGCTGCGTCTCTCGGCCTGAACGCTCAGGATATCGGGTTTCTGGGATTTCGAGACGGGTTGCATGACAGCTTCGACGAGACTACACAACTTCCGCTTCGATGGCCAGTCCGTCGCTGATCAGCCCGGGAGGCTTTTGCGGGTCAGTGTGATTTGTTGGGCAGCCTGATCTGAGGGAGTGCCCTCTCGGGGATGCCTTCGATGTGTTTGTCGCGATAGACGAGCTTCAGGCCATGAACCTTGGCGCATGCGGCAATCAGCAGGTCGGTGAGATGGATGCGTGTCGGGGATTGCGCACGCAGGGAAACTGCCGCATGCCCAACGGAATCGTCAATGGGCAATGGCGCCCCCAGTGCGGCGCGGTAAAATCCAATGATCTTCGAAACGTCGGATTTGGGATAATCGGAACGCGTGAGGAACAGCTGGAATTCCACCCAGGAAATTACGCTGACCGCGGAGCGCCCGCCCTCCGCGCTGAGGCAGTGCTCAACGGTATCGGTCCCGTTTTCCCGAAGGAGATGAGCCAGCAAAGCGGACGTGTCGAGCAGGTGAACGGCTTTCATACCGTCGGGCCATTTTCTCTCTGCCAAACTCGGTCCGTTTCGAACTCACCGGCCAGCTTGGCCGCGGCACGCTTGTTTTTCCCCGCGATGCACTGGGCTTCCCGCAGACCGGCCATGGGATCCGGCATGATGCGGGCCGAAATCATCCGGCTATCGCCCGACTCGATCCATTCCAGACGCATCCCGGTCTTGATCCCCCGTTTCCGCGCCAGCCGCGCGGGAATCGTGGTTTGAAGTTTTCCAGTGACCGTGGAAATCAAAATATTGTCAAGGGATGCAATCATCATGTGGAAATATATTCAAGGAGGAGAACATTTCAAGGAAATATGCGTGCATGGCGGCCTTCCGGTTTCCCTGAAGACTGGGGTGGCGGCTCCTTACACCGGTTGGAGAGCGAGGCGGAACGGGAGCATTCCGAGGGCAAGGAAGGTTTTTTCGAAGGTGGTGCGGGGGCGTTCGATGCCGTCGTCCCAGGCGACCTCGCGCCAGCCGGCGGCGGTGAAGCATTGCATCTCGCGGAAATACTCCGCGTTGTCGGTCATCAGGCGGAGGGTCCCCTCCGGGCGCAGGACGCGGGCGGCCACGTCGAGGAATGCGCCGGTGACAAGCCTGCGCTTGGCATGGCGGCGCTTCGGCCAGGGATCAGGGAACGAGACGTGCAGGATGGCGACGCTTGCGGACGGGAGGCTCAAGCCCTCGCTCCCTTCCCCGCGGATCGCAAGGGCATTCGGCAGTCCGAGGCGCTGGATTCGCCTGTTGCACCTTTCCACCCGGCTGCTTTGACGTTCGATCCCAAGAAAATTTCTTGATGGAAAGCGTGCGGCCATGCCGAGGAGGAACGCCCCGCGATGGCACCCGAAATCCACCTCCAGCGGCTGCGCGCCAGGCGGCAGCCAGGCTTCGGGAACAGTCAGGTCTTCGGGCATTGATAAAAAACAAAACGGGCGGGACAAATTTTGTCCCGCCCGGTTCCGTCGGGGGATTTCTCGGGAGAAATCATCCAACCGGGCGTCCGGTTTCGTCCGGACGCCGTTCAAATTGTTGCTGTTTTCGCTTAGGAAGATTTTGCGGCAGCTTCCGGTGCGGCTTTCTTTGGAGCCTTCTTGGCTGGCTTCTTCTCCACAGCCTCCGGCTGCTCGGCGACGACCGCGCTATCCACCCACTCGATGAAGGCCATCGGAGCCGAGTCGCTTTGGCGCGGCCCGAGCTTAATGATCCGGGTGTAGCCGCCCTTGCGATCGGCCGCGCGCGGCGCAACCTCGGCAAAGAGCTTTTTGACGGCCTCTTTCTGGCCGAGTTTGCCGGCGGCAAGCCTTCTTGCGTGAAGGTCTCCGCGCTTGCCGAGCGTCACCAGCTTTTCGGCGACCGGGCGCACGGCCTTGGCCTTGGCGAGGGTGGTTTTGATGCGGCTGTGCTCGATCAGGCTGCAGACCTGGTTCGCGAGCATGGCATCGCGGTGGGACGCCGTGCGTCCGAGTTTGACAGTTTTTTTACGGTGTCGCATGGCAGGTTACTCCTTTTCTTTTTCGGCAGGTTCTGGCGGGAGCTCGACGAGCCCGGGCTCGAATTTCATTCCGAGTCCGAGTCCGAGCTGCTGAAGTTTGTCTTTGATTTCGTTGAGGGATTTTTTTCCGAAGTTCCGGTATTTGAGCATTTCGGATTCCGACTTCATGGCGAGCTGTCCGACGCTGGTGATGTTTGCGTTATTGAGGCAGTTCGCGGCGCGGACCGAGAGCTCGATTTCGTTCACGCTCATGTTGAGAAGCTTCTTCATGCGCGTATTCTCCTGGCTCACCTCCTGCGGGGTCTCGTCGAACTCGACCTGCTCGTCATTGAAGCCGACGAAGACGTCAAGGTGGTGGCGGATGATTGCTGACGACTGGAGCAGCGCGTCGTCGGGGGTGATGCGGCCGTCGGTCCAGATCTCGATGATGAGCTTATCGTAATCGGTGCGCTGGCCGACGCGGGTCGCCTCGACGGCGTATTTGACACGGGTCACCGGAGAGAAGATCGAGTCGATCGCAATCATCCCAATCGACTGGTCGAGCGGCTTGTTCTCGTCGCCGGTCGCAAACCCGCGGCCTACCTTGATCTCAAATTCCGCCTCGAACTTCTGTTTTTTGTCGAGCGTGCAGATGATCTGGTCGGGGTTGAGGATCTCGCACTGCTGGGTGCTTTCGATATCGCCGGCAGTGACCGCGCCCTCTTTGTTGACGGCGAGGCGGAGGTTGCGAACCTCGTGGTCGTGGGCTTTGAACTTGATCTTCTTGAGGTTGAGGATGATGTCCACCACGTCCTCGACGACTCCGGGGAGGGTGCTGAACTCGTGCGGCGCCCCCTCGATTTTCACCGAGGTGATGGCAGCCCCCTCGAGAGAGCTGAGAAGGACGCGGCGCAGGGAGTTGCCGACCGTGTGCCCGTAGCCGGCCTCAAATGGCTCCGCGACGAACTTGGCATAAACCTCCGAGGCGGAGGACTCGTCTTTGACGAGCGTTTTCGGCATTTCAAACCGACCGAGACGAATGGACATGATGGTGATTTTCTCTTCCTGCCGGGTTTCCCTGAGCGCATCCGGCTGCCTGTCGAAGACGGGCCGCCATCAGGACCAACGGCAATATTTGGCTTTTTTTGCGCGAACGTTCAGAATCTCGAATCCAGCCGATTTGTCAATGACGGAAATGTAAAAATAATCAGGTCTTCCCGTTGATGGGCATGGACCAGCAGATTGGTGTCCGCAGCAATCACCCTTGGAAAGGAGGTCTCCGCGCCTCATCGATCGTCCGGTTGATCTCCTCGCTGGAAACTCCGGCGTTATCTTCTGCGTGTCCGACGGAAGCATCTCTCAGCTTGAAAGAAACCGGGAGAGTCTCGACCAGCTGGATGCCGAGGTCGCCGATCCGGCTGAGCGAGAGCCCGTTCAGAGCGGGGGTTTCGGCCGCCATCAGCCGGAAGACATCCTCGATCGAGGTGGGGCCGTTTGATCCGGAGACCGCCTGGATCAGGTCGCGGAGGAGCTCCCAGTCGTCCCGGGCATGGCCGGGCGGCTGGATCGCTTGGTTGAGCCGCTGGAGGCGGCCTTTGATGTTGATCATCGAGCCGCGCTTTTCGGCCCAGGCGCTTGACGGCAGGACGACCGAGGCGATCGCCGAGGTTCTGCTTTCGAGAATCCCCATCGCAATCAGGACATCGAGGCGCTTGAGGGCGCCCTCGGCGATCCCGCAATCGATGGCATCCTCGCCGAGGACGACGAGCCCGGAAAGCGTTCCTGCCTCGACCGCCTCAACGATCGCGCGCAGCCTGCCGGTCGCGACGCCGAGCAATTTGGCGCCCGAGGCATTCGGATTTCCGTCGTCGGAAACCAGGAACCCGTCGCCTGTTTGCGGGCGCGGGAGGACGTCCACGTTTCCGATGCCGAGCGACTTGGCGAGCTGCCCGACGAGGAAGAGCTCCTCGTTGGTCATGCGCGCGGAGGCGATGATCGCGACCTCCCCCGGGCGGCAGGCCTTGAGCATCTCTGCGGCCGCAGCGATCGCGCGCGGCCATTCCGCCGGCTCCGCCTCTCCGCGCACGAGCGGATCCTGAAGCCGGCCGGCGCTGTGGAGGTAGTGAAAATTCAGGCGGTGGCTGTCCGGCATCCAGCACGAGTTCACCGAATCGTTTTCGCGCGGGGTGATCCGGTGGACGGTATTTTCTCGGCTCCAGATGATGATATTCGATCCGGTGCCGCAGCTGACGTCGATGCTCTGGGTTTCCTTCAGGAACCAGACGCGCATTTTGAAACGGAAGTCCTTGCTGGTGAGCGCGCCGACCGGGCAGATATCCACGGTATTGAGCGAGTAATTGCTATCGAGCCGCTTGCCGGGATAGACGGAGAGCGTGGTGTCGCTCCCCCGGTTCAGGAACCCGAGAACGTCGTCGTGCGCGATCTCCTGCATGAACCGGATGCACCGCGAGCACATGATGCAGCGCTCGTCGTCGAGCATGACCCGCTCGCCGATGTCCGCCCGCTTCGGCTTTTTGACCTTCTCCTCGACAAACCGGGACCCGCCTTTTCCAAACTCAACCGAGAACTCCTGGAGCTGGCACTCGCCGGCCTGGTCGCAGATCGGACAGTCGAGCGGGTGGTTGATCAGCAGGAACTCGAGCACGCCGTTCCGGCAGTCCTCAACCATCGGCGACGAGGTCTTCACCGCCATGCCCTCGGAAATTTCCGTCGCGCAGGAGATCGCGGGACGCGGCCCCCACGAGATCTCCGGGTGCCCGTCCGCTCCGAGCACCGGCTTGCGCGCGGGCGACAACTTCGGCGTCCCCACCTCGACGAGGCACATCCGGCAGTTTCCCGGCGAGCTCAGCTTCGGGTGGTAGCAAAAGTGCGGGATGGGCTTCCCGCTCTCCATGCAGGCCTCGATCAGCCTGGTGCCCTTTGGGAACTGCCTCCATTCGCCGTCCACCTGCACATTGATAAGTTCCGTTCCGCTCATGATGAAATGGTTTCTAAACGAATTTGCCTTCCGGGGCAATTCCGATGCGCCAAGGTATCTGCGGGCGCGGTTGTTTCCGCAAGAAAAAGCGTGAGGCTGTCGGGCTACGAAGGCTGCGATTTTTTCTGTATTATAGAGAAGATCCCGGCTACGGTGATTCGAACTCTATGAATAACAACTGCCCTTGCTTCGAATCCGTCAAAAAACTTCTGACCACAGGAAAATGGGAAAGCGAGGGTTGCGAGTGCGGGAAATCCCTCCCCGTCAGCCACCTCATCGTTGCCGGTGCGGCAGCTCTTGTGCTATCTGTCCTGCTGGGTGCCCTGATCTCTCGTTCCCGGCGGCGCTGACCTCCTGGCAAGAAGGTTTTCGGAGCCGAGCTCGAGGCTGGCGCTCCGGCGCGGGCGGGTCAGCTGGAGGCAAGCCTCATTGCTTGAGGTGTTTGCTGGAAGAAGCGTTGGGGATATCGTCGGACAATCCCAAGAACCCCAATATGTAGATGGCCTCGACCAGCCCGGGCCCGTTCGGCGTTTCGATGCCGGGAATCGAGGGGAAATGGAACGGTGGGTAGTGGAACCGTTCGGCTTGCGGCGGAACCATGTCTTGCGAGTGCACGACGATCTCGCGCAACCCCCATTCTTTAAATTTTTCCTGGCCGAGCAGCAAAAACACCTCCATCACCCCCATTTCTTCTTTGGGATGGATGATCAGCTTTTGCACGAATGCGGTCAGGCTCGACACCAGATCCTGGCTTGAGGCAATGGAATCGACAATTTCCTGCAGGTTAATTTGCGGGAGGCGCAGGCTTCTCAGCAGTTGGTAGATGCTCTTGATGTTTCCCAGTGCCGGGTCGAGGTAGGCGAGCTGGAGGATCTCCTCCGAGCTGTCGACATTGCTGGTTTTGAGAAAGATGACGGCCTGCTTGGTCGCGGGGTCGATGACCTTATCGAACCAGTATTCCTGGTCGCCGGCGCGTGTGAGCCCGGGAGAGATGAGAAGGATGTTCCTGTCGAAGTAGTAAAACTCCAATATCTGGTTGATCAGGGACGAGAAGATCCCATCCGGACTGACCTTGCGCCCGTCGATCGACTGCCGGGCAAACTCCCGGAACCCAACCGACGAGGGGATTAGCTGGCAGAGCCCGTTGAGGAGAAGCGCCGACCGCAGCATCGAAAGCGAATAGGTGGGGGGCGCCAGGACAGAATTGTCTTGCGCGGGCTCGGCCGGCTTCCTCGAAAATGTCTTGAAGGTAATGTATAGCTTGGGTTCGCTCATGGGATTTTCATGGGTTTCTGCGGGCGCCCGGCCGGCGCCTTCCCCTTCTCAGGCAGTCGCAGAACGAATATTCCAGCACCGGGAAAATGGCAAGCCGTTTGGGGGGGCGGCACGCGATAAAAAAATAGCGGAAAAAGTATTGACGCCTCACTGCCCTCGCGCTAGAAGTCTCACCGCTATGAAAAAACTGCTCTCCTTAACCGGGGTAATTATGATGACGGCCGCCGCTGCTTTTGCAGGCGACGGGAAAACATTCGACAAAAAAGTGGTGGTTCCAGTTGAGACCTGCAAGTTCCGCGCCAACGAGCTCCAGCTTGATGCGTTCGCGGCCGGTGGCTTCTACAACCAGGGCCGTCCAGGCTGGGGTGGCGGACTCGGAGTCAACTACTTCTTCACCAAATTCATCGGGCTCGGCGTCGAGCAGGATGTTTTCGGTCGTGCTAACGAGAGTGCTGAGTGGGCCACGATTGGAAACCTCTTCCTTCGCTATCCGATCTGCTCGATCAACCTCGCCCCCTACGTTGTCGTTGGCGGCGGTGCTGCCTACGGAGCTGGACGCACCGGGCACGGGCTCGGACATGTCGGCGGTGGATTGGAATACCGCTTCACGGATAACATCGGACTCTTCACCGACGCGCGCTTCGTCTACTCCTCGGAGGATCCAAAAGCCGGCGTGATCGGACGCACGGGCCTCCGCGTTGCGTTCTAAACATCAACAAACATCAACAAAAGCCGGGCCTTCGGGCCCGGCTTTTTTTTTGTGATTTTCCTGGCCCTGGCTCTCTACTTGGCCCGGGGCCTAACCGGGCAGTTGATTTCTTCAAGTTTCCCCCGCATGCTGCCCGCATGCTAAATTTCATCTGGCTGGGTCTTGTGGTGCTTGCGGTGCTGTTGGGCGGGTTCACCGGCCATCTGCAGGAGGTGTCGAACGCTGCATTTGAGGCATGCAAGTCGGCGGTGATGTCTGTCGCGCTGCCGCTGGCGGGGGTCATGGCGCTTTGGCTTGGCCTGATGAAGCTCGCGGAAAAATCCGGTCTGGTAGCGATCTTGGCCGGCGCGTTGAAGCCGGTGCTGAAGTGGCTGTTTCCGGATGTGCCGGCCGCGCACCCTGCGATGGGATCGATGGTGATGAACATCGCGGCGAACATGCTCGGCCTGAGCAACGCAGCGACCCCGCTCGGGCTCCGCGCGATGCAGGATCTTGAGAAGCTGAACCCGCGGCCAGGCACGGCGACCAACGCGATGTGCACGTTCCTGGCGATCAACACCAGCTCGGTCCAGCTGATCCCCGCGACGACGATCGCGATCTTGGCGGCGGCGGGGGCAAGAAACCCGTCTCAGATCGTCGGCACCGCGTTTTTTGCCTCCTGCTGCTCGGTGATTGTGGGCGTCTCCGCAGTAAAGCTGCTGGAAAAGCTCCCGATGTTCTCCCTTCCGCCCGCCGCGATCGTTCCCCCGCAGGTGATCCGTGAGGAGGAGGCCGCCGATGCGCCGCGCCTTGTCCGCTGGGGGGCCTGGGTCCTGCTTGTTTTCGTGGCGAGCTTTGTTTTCTTCGGCTTCCAGCATGCCGCGCAGCCGGAAATGCTTTCCCGTACTCCGCTGGTCCGACTGGTTGAGTCTATCTCCTACCTGGCCATCCCGTTTCTTGTCGGCTTTTTCCCTCTCTACGCGGCGCTCTGCCAGGTGAAGGTCTATGAGGAGTTCGTGGAGGGTGCGAAAGAAGGATTTCAAGTCGCCGTGCGGATCATTCCTTATCTCGTGGCGATCATCTCGGCGGTGGCGATGTTCCGTGCAGCCGGCGGAATCGCCCTGATCACCACGGCCGTCGGCCCGGTGCTCGCTGCGGTTTCCTTTCCTCCGGACCTCCTCCCCCTAGCCCTCATGCGGCCATTAAGCGGGAGCGGCGCGACCGGGCTATTTGCTGAGCTGGTCAAGGCCAACGGCCCCGGCAGCTTGATCGCGCAGATGGGAGCGACGATCATGGGGGGCACGGAAACCACATTTTACGTGCTCGCCGTTTATTTTGGATCGGTCAGCATCCGGCGGACCAGGCATGCGGTTCCCGCCGGCCTGTGTGCCGACCTCGCCGGAGTCACTGCCTCAGTGGTCATCTGCAACCTGGTTTTCGGACGCTGAAGACGACCGCCCGTCTGAACGGTTTTATTTTTCTGGGAGATGACAACCTGCGCGCGCTGCCGTAGGCTGACGCCAACGATGGCCTCGCACGCGCTCAACGAACCAGGGCCTTCCTCCGCATGAGCCCCACTCGATGGCTGTTGATCGTGGCAGGAGCCCTTCTCCTCCTCGGAGGACGAATGTCCGCTGGAGATGCGGAGGGAGGAAATGTTTTTGGGGAGCGGGTTTTGAAGGGGGCCGGGCTGATTGGGATCATCTACGATTTGAAGCAGGACAAGAAACGTGACCCGTCCACGGGGAAAGATTACAGGGATGTCATCAATGAGTTTTTGGAAAACAATTGGGACGAGTCGGTTCTCAACCGGTATTTTCGTGCGGTCCAACCGCTTTACGCGACGCAGATCTTTATTCCGATCATGCAGGCAAATGCTGCGCCGGCAGCATTTGGCGTGGAGAAAATCATCAAGCCATCCCGCTGGCTGATCCACTACAAAGGTCAGGTTTCCCCTCCCGAAGATGGGACCTACCGGCTCCTTTGCTATGCCGACGACGTCATCTTTGCCGCGATCAACGGCAAGGTCGTCTGCCAAGGGTCGCGGACGGATGTGTGGATCGACAGCGTGTGGCCGAGGCAAGCGTCCACGAAAGGCCAGGCGATCGGAAACGGGAATCTGAGCATGGGGGATTGGGTCGACATGAAGAAAGATGAGCCCGTGGATTTGGATGTGCTCATCGGTGAGCGCCCGGGCGGAAGTTTCTGCGCGTTCCTTCTGTATGAAAAAAAGGGGGAGGTTTACCCGGAAAAAGATGGGAAGAGGATTTATCCCGCTTTACAATTGGCCCCAGGCAACACCCCAGGCTATCCGTCGGATCTCCTCAAGGATATCGCATATTGGAAAGGCTACCCATAAACCATGAAAATTGAGCCCCCGCAACAGGCTGGCCGCACAGCCACAGAAACAGCCCGATGAGTTCTCAAAACCCTGCAATGCCCGTTGAAGGCGGGATGGCCGAAAGCGTCTCCTTCGCGCAGCAAAGCTACGAGGCGATCCAGAACGAGCTTTCGAAAGTCATCGTCGGCCAGACCGGCGTGATCGAGCAGGTCTTGATCTCCGTTTTCTCCCGCAACCATGCCCTGCTCGTCGGCGTGCCGGGCCTCGCGAAGACGCTCCTGATTGCGACCCTTTCCCAAGCCATGCAGATGAGCTTCCGACGGATCCAGTTTACGCCGGACCTCATGCCAAGCGACATCACGGGGACCGAGGTGATCAATGTGAACCCGAGCACCGGAGAGAAGGAGTTCCGGTTTCTTGAAGGGCCGCTTTTTTCTAACATCGTGCTCGCGGACGAGATCAACCGCACCCCGCCAAAAACGCAGGCGGCGATGCTCGAAGCGATGCAGGAGCGGCGCGTCACCGTCGGGGGGAAGACCTTCACCCTGCCCTCGCCATTCTTTGTGCTGGCCACGCAGAACCCTATTGACCAGGAGGGCACCTACCCGCTGCCCGAAGCTCAGATGGACCGCTTCCTGTTTTTGATTTCGGTGGATTACCCGGAGACCGAGGACGAGCTGGAGGTCATGCGCCGGGGGACTGGCGGACGTTCGGAGCCGGTCGTTCCAGTGATCGACGGCGACAGCGTTGTCTATATCCAGGAGGCCGTCAAGCAGATGCCCGTGGCCGACCATGTGCTCCGATATGCCCAGCGGATCGCCGCCTGCACGCGCGCGAAACGTGAGGAAGCCCTGCCGGTCTGCAAAAAATACCTGAGCTACGGGGCGGGGCCGCGCGCGAGCCTGGGGCTGGTCACTGCTGCAAAAACCCATGCGCTGATCCGCGGACAATCCTATACCGCCTGCGCGAATGTTGCAGCCGTGGCCCCGTCGATTATGCGCCATCGCGTCGCCTGCAACTTTGTCGCCCAGGGCGAGGGGGTCACCACCGATGACATCGTGAAGGAAATCCTCGCGACCATCCCGCAGAACGAGGTGTTGGGCTAAAAACCGGAGCTCCTCTTGAAACCCCACGTCGTCGCGCGCGAGCGGGTCCAGCCGCTTTTTGACCCCGAGGCGCTCGCGCGGGCGGAGTCGCTGGGGCTCATGGCCCGCTCGATCGTGGAGGGGTATCGCGTCGGTGCCCACCGGTCGCCCTTCCAAGGGTTTGCCTTGGAGTTCGCCCAGCACCGGGAATACACGGCAGGCGACGACCTGCGCCACCTCGACTGGAAGGTGCTCGGGCGCACGGACCGGTATTTTCTCAAGCAATACGAGCAGGATACAAACCTTGTCGCCTGGGTGCTGCTGGATGCCAGCGAGTCGATGGGCTACGGGTCCACGACGCTCACCAAGCTTCATTATGCCAAGGCGTGCGCGGCAACCCTCGCCCATGCGATCCTGCTGCAAAAAGATGCCGTCGGCTTCGGGATCTTCGATGCGGGGATCCGCGAGCAGATTGCGCGCACCGACAACCAGGGGAAAATCCACGAGATCCTGCGGCGGCTCGCCGAGATCGAGGCGGCCGGGCAGACGGATATCGGCGAGACGATGGAAAAAATTGCGCTCGCGTTCAGGAACCGCGGGATCGCGATTGTTTTCAGCGACTTTTTTGAGGATGAGGCGCGGCTGGAACGAGGCATCCAACGTCTGCGATTTCTCCGACATGAGGTCATCCTTTTCCATGTTCTCGACCACCAGGAAATCGCGTTCGAGTTTCGTGGGAGCTGCCGGTTTCAGGGGCTCGAAGGCGCGCCTAGCGTGCAGCTCTCCCCGGAAGACTACCGCAAGGACTACCTCCGCGCGTTCGGAGAGTATCAGGCCAGGATCCGCGTCATCGCGGAGCGGAATGCCTGCCACTATGTCCTTGCCGATACGAGCCACCCTGTCGCGGAGGTTCTCGGCGGCTACCTATCCCTCCGCCTCCGAATGGGCCGCAGCCGATGACCTTCCTCGCCCCCTGGCTTTTGGCGGCCCTTCCCGCTGTCTGCGTGCCGGCGGTGATCCACCTGCTCAACCGCGGCAAGCCGCGCCCGATCCGCTGGGCGGCGATGCAGTTCCTGCTGGACAGCGTCCGAAAAAACCAGCGCCGCCTCCAGATGCGCGATCTGGTTCTTTTGATCTTGCGGGTGCTTGTCGTGGCATTTCTGGTGATCCTTTTTGCGAGGCCCGCGGTCTGGGTTCCGGCCGGCAGCTCGGGCGTGGTTCCCACGCCGGTTTCCGGGATGATCGTCCTGGATGTCTCCGCAAGCATGGCGCAAACTGACGGGCGCAGATCCCGGCTGGATCTCGCTCGCGAAGAAGCCCTCAAAACGCTGGAGAGGTTCAGCGCGGATTCGCTCTGCGGCTTGATCCTTGCGACCGACCGTGCGGTCCCGGTCGTCCCTCGTCCGTCGAACAACCTGGAGCTCGTCCACGACAACCTTAATTCCGTCCTCGGGACATCCTCGGCTACGGATCTCCTTCCCGCCATCGAGCGCGCATTTCAGGAGCTCGCCCGCAGCCCGGGCGCTGAGAAAATGGTCTTTGTTTACACGGACAGCCAGGAGTCGGCCTGGCGCGCCCGCCCAGCAATCCTCGAGCTCGCCGGAAAATTTCCTGGCATCGCGCTGCGGAGCATCCCGGTCGGAAATGCGGGCGAGCCCAACACGGCGATCACCGGCATCTCCATCCAGCCGTCAGCGCCGACGCTGGGCAAGCCGGCAAAGGTGAGGATCGATGTGCGGAACCTCACGGAAACCCCCCTCGATGGGGTGAGGGTCACGCTGGCGGCGAATCGCGACAAGCCGCAGGATGAGGCGACCCTGCCGCCGATCCCCGCCGGGCAGTCCTCGTCTGCCAACCTTAAGATCACTTTCGACACCTCAGGGCTTCAAACGCTCCGCGCGGAGATCCCGCAGGATCTTTTTCCGGCGGATAATCTTCGCTCGCTCGCCATTCGGGTCGGCACCCCGGGGAAGTTTCTGATCCTTGCCGAACCGACGAGCGGCGACCATCGGACGACCCCCGCATTTTTCCTGCGCACGGCGCTTGTGGCCACGCAGAAAGGGGGAGATGTGCAAGTCGTCCCCCCCGCGCAGCTCACCGCAGAAGAGGTGGCGACGGCGATCGCCATCTTCGTCTGCTCGCCGGCCACGGTCGGGGATGCCCAGTGGGCGCTGCTGGAAAAATTTGTGCGCGGCGGAGGCGGGGTTGTGGTTTTTCCGGAAGGGAAAACGTCCGCTGCCCTGGGGGCGACCCCTTCGACCCGGTGGCTTCCTGGCACGCTTGGCAAGCGCCTGACGGAATCCGCCACCTGGGTGCAGGCCGGCCTTGTGCACCCTGTGACGGCTTCCTGGGCCGATGCCAACCGGACGCGCCTCACAAACATCAGCGCCGACGGGCGGTTCGAGCTCGCCCCGCATACGGGAGCGGCGCCGCTTGCGAGCTACACGGACGGGGTTCCCGTGGCGGTTTCCTGCGAGGTCGGGGCAGGAAGGGCCGTGCTGTTTGGAACCTCGCCGGTCCCCGCATCCACAAAGCTTGTCCTGCATCCGTTTTTCCCGATCCTTGTAGGCGGCCTCGTGGACTACCTCGCGGTCGAGCAGTCGGCCGCTCAGGCGCTCCGCCCCGGCGAATCGTTCTCCGCCTCGGTCCCGCCGGCGCTCATCGGAAAAAAGGTGGTCCTTTCCAGCGACCGCACTGAGGGGCGGACAGATGCCGGCGTGGTCGCCGCTGCAGAAACCGAGGGAAAAATTCAGATCTCTTCGGTCGATAACCCGGGAGGTTATCAGGTTTTTGTCGAGGGCCGCGACGAGGCCGCCGCAGCATTTTCCGTGGCCATCGATCCTGCCGAGTCCGTGCTCACGACAGCCGAACCGGTCCAGATCGAGGCGGCCAAGGGCGATGCCAAGGCGGCAGCGGGCGGCGCGGCCGCCGGAGGCGCGAAAGTGACGCGCGAGGCGTGGATGTTTTTTTCTGTTGTGCTCCTCCTCCTTTTCATCGCGGAGCTGGCGCTCGCGCACCGCTTCACGATGAGCCGATAAGCCATGAACGCGATCCTTCAATGGCTCACAGGGGAAAAGCTGCCTCCGGGGGAGCTTCAGTCTTCGCTTTCCCTGCAGGGTTTGCCTCCAGGCTGGGCTCTGCTCCTGTTTCTTATCGGTACGGCCGGGATCATCTGGTCCTACCGGGCCTTTGCGCCGGAGACCTCGCGCCGGAAGCGAAACCTGCTGGCCGGGCTGCGCGTGGCGTCGTTTGCGCTGGTGATCCTGTTTCTTCTCAAGCCGGTGTTGTCCCTGCGCATCGAGGAGCCGGTGCGTTCGGCGCTTCTCGTGATGTTCGATAACTCCCGCAGCATGCAGATTGTGGACAAGCGGACGAGCGAGGAGGAGCTTTCAAATGCGCGCCTGCTCGCTGGCACCGACCAGCCGGCGCGCTCCGCGTTGGTCAAGGCGCTGGCCACCAACGCTTCGCTCGACCTGTTCCCGAGCCTCGCAAAGGTTGCGGACCTGCAATTTGAATCCTTTGGCGCGCATCGGCGCCCGCTCGGCGAGCCTTCGGGCGGCGATGCAGGCCGTTTGGCCGCCGAATCCATCGCGGGTCTGACCTTCGATGAGAACTCCACCGCCATCGGCGATGCCCTGGTCGAGACCCTGACCGCTTGGCGCGGTGCCCCGGTTGCGGGAGTCCTTCTCGTCACCGATGGCGCCAGCAATTCCGGGTCCAACCCATTGGCCGCCGCGCGTGTTGCCGCCGCGGATCGCGTCCCCCTGTTCATCTACGCGACCGGAGTGCCGCAGGCTCACGACCTGCGCGTGCTGAGCGTGACCGCGCCGCCAATCGCATTTTTGGGCGAGCCCATGGAAGTGCGCACAAGCATTCGGATCCAGGGATACCCTCCCGGGACATCAGCCCGAGTCTCCCTCCGGCAGGGCGACAAGGTGATTGGGGAGCAATCCGTGAAGGCCGGCCTGGAAACCACGGATCTGACGTTTCAGTTCGTGCCCGAGGCCGTGGGCTCGCAGGATCTGTGCGTTGTGGCTGATCCGCTCGACGGCGAAGCGGAAAAGGACAACAACACAGCGACCACCACGGTTCGGGTCGTCGATCAAAAGGTGAAGCTCCTCTACATCGAGCAGCATCCGCGTTGGGACTTCCGCTTCATTGCCAACGCCCTCAAGGACGACCGCCGGGTGGAGCTGAAATGCCATGTGATCGAAGGCGAGCGGGGCATCGCGGGCGATGAGGGAAAGATCTTTCTCGACGCCCTGCCGGAAGCCGCCGAGCTGCTCTCCTATCAAGTTGTCCTCCTCGGAGATGTCTCCCCGGAGGCGATCGGACCGGAGCGGATGCAGTCGCTCGCCAAGCTTGTTGGCGAAACCGGCGGAGGCCTGCTCTTTCTCGCGGGGCCGGAATTCAATCCCGCAGCCTACCAGGGCACCCCCCTAGAGCCACTGCTCCCAGTGGATCTTGCTCCCGTCCCCGACGCGGCAGCCTACGCCCGCCGCTCGAAAGAGCTTCAAAAGTTCGACCTCACTCCGGCGGGCGAGGCGTCCCCGCTGCTGAAGCTCGCCGATTCCGCTCCGGAGAACCGCGCGATTTGGAGCGGCTTTGCCGGGGTCCGATGGGTCGCTCCGTTTACCAGCCAAAAGCCAACTGCGGAGACGCTTCTCACCACCGTCGCCCTCGCGCCGGTCATCGCCACCCAGCCGTTCGGGCGAGGGCAGACGCTCTACTTCGGCACCGATGAGACGTACCGGTGGCGCAGCAGGGTCGGAGCAAAACATTTTATCCGCATCTGGACGCAAATCATCCAGACTTTTGCGCTCGAGCGCCTTCAGGGAGCTTCGGACAAGATCCAGCTTCGGCCGGATCAGCCGATCGTTTTTGTCGGAGATACCCTGGTCATCGCCGGGCACGTGTTCGATGACAATTTCAAACCCCTCGACCAGCCGCGTCTGGAAGGCGAGTTTGTCCGGGAAGGCGCCTCGGATCCCGCCCAGGCTTTCGCGTTGGACCTCTCGGCTGACACCCCAGGCCTCTACTCGGGGAAATGGACCCCGCGCCAGCCAGGAAGCTACCTCTTCGTCCCATTCCGCGACCGCAAAGCCGTCACGCGCTTCCAGGTGCGCGGCCGCGATGCCGAGCTCCTCAACCCGGTGATGGAAAAGCAGGCGCTCGAATCCCTGGCCGCCGGGACCAAAGGAAAGTTTCTCATGGAATCTGACCTTGCCAAGCTTCCGGAGCTGCTGAAATCCACGACCGCGACGATCCCCCGCCGTAAAACGGTTGACCTGTACGCGCTGTGGCCGCTGCTTCTGCTGGCTGCGCTTCTCCTTTTTGCCGAGTGGACCCTCCGCAGGCTCTCCCGACTGAAATGAGCAGGATTCCCACATCCCGGCTGCAGTCCGCGCTGAAAAAGGCGCGGGCCCGCCTCGGTGCGAAGCCCCATGTCATCCCTCCCGCCACGCGGAGCCCCAATGCCACGCAGCCGCCTGTCCAGCTTCCCCGTGCGATTTCGAGGGCGCTGAAAAAGGCGTCGGTCGCGATTGCCAGGGTCCGGGCGACCGAGGGCGCGCTCCTGTCGGTCATCGCCCTGTTTGCGGGGTTGCTCGCGACCTGCTTCGTGGATTGGCTCGTCCTCACCCCCCAGCCGGTCCGGATTTTTCTTTTCCTCGTCCAAATGTCTGCGGTAGCTGGGATCCTGCGGTTCCGGATCATCCGTCCGCTGTCGAACAAACCTTCGGATCGCGAGTCGGCGCTCCTGCTGCAAAAAAAGTTTCCCAAGCTCCGTTCGGCGCCGATCTCAGCGATCGAGCTCGCCTGCGGGCACGGGCGAAGCCTGGTGGGGGCGGAAGTGCTCACCCAGCGCCTGGGGGCGGAAACTGCGGCGTTGCTGAGCCAGATCAAGCCGGCGAATGTCGCCTCCCCAAACGCGATCAAAAGGCTGCTCAAAATTGCGGGGCTGACGGTTTTTCTTAACGTGGTTTGGATCGCCATGCTCTGGCCGGATAGCCAGGCTTGGCTGGGCCGGTGGCCAGGGCTTCGCGTCCCGCCTCCGACGCAGACCATCGTTGGCGATGTCACCGAGGACCTGACCGCCCAGCGCGGAACGAACGTCGAGCTCCGGGCCCGCGCGGCGGGCATCATCCCTCGGGCCGGTCGTGTTCGCCTGGAGTTTTCCGATGGCACAGCTTCCGAAATCCCGGCGCTGCCGGCCTCGGGAGAGGTCGGAAACCAGGAGTTTTCCGCGCTGGTCACGTCGGTGCAAACTCCCTTCCGCTACTCGTTCCGGCTCAACGACGGAGAAGGTTCTCCGCATCGCGTGCATGTCGTCCAGCCGCCGACGGTCGAAAAATTCTCCATCCGCGAAACATTTCCTGACTACACGAACCTCAAGCCCAAGGACCATGACACCGGCAGCCTCAACTTTCTTGTCGGGAGCACGGTAGAGGTCAAAGTCACTGCCACCCAGGATCTCCAGCGCGCCACCAGCACGCTTGCCGGCACCGGCCAGGACATCCCGCTTGAGATTGTCAAGGGCTCCCTGCGGGCTGCCTCCGGCACGATCAAGGTTCCTGCGGATCTCACCGGCATCAGCTTCCCGCTGGTCAACACCGACGGGATCGCCTCGGTCGGAGACACCGTTTTCCGGGCGACTTCGACGGAGGACAAACTTCCCATACTCAAGCTGCTGGGAGATGCGCCCCAAGGGCAATCCCTCACGCCGGAAGCCAGCGTCGACCTGCTCTATTCCTGCACGGACGACTTCGGCGTCTCCCGGGTCGACCTTCGCTACGCCCTGGCGGATGTCGGGGCTGCGGCAGCCCCGGCCGAGGGCGACTTCAAGGCCCTCCCCGTCCCCGTCCCCGAGCAGGCGCAAGCCACCTTCAGCTGGAAACCCGGATCGCTTCCGGAGGCCGCTGCTGGGAAAGTCGTCTTCTTCTTCCTCGAGGCCGCAGACAACCGTGTGCCCATCGGCTCAGGAGTCGTCCGAACAGAGACCCGCTCGCTCACCCTCGTGACCCCGGCTGCAAAACGCCTCGAAACCATCCGCCGGGCCGGCGAGGCCTCGAAGCAGATACGCGAGCTCGGGGATAAGCAGCTTGAGGTCCACGAACAGCTCCTCGAAAATCCTTCCAAACAGACCCCCACACCCTGAAAAACCGTCCCATGAAAATCCTGTTATCGGCAGCTCTCGTCTCGACAATTTCCCTGGCGCATGCGGACGACCTGGTGCGAAGCGTCGCCTACAAAGCGAGCGATGGGCAGGCTCGGATCCACGCGTCTTCCGGGGCGGTTATTGCCGAGCTTGACGCGCTCCTCGACGAGATGTCCCGGAATGGAATCACCGATGACACGAAGGCCATGGTCATGGCGGCGCGGGCCAACCTCGCCGGCGCCCGAGAGGGATCGATTTCCGCTGCCCTCACCCAGCTCCGCGAAATCAGCACGTCCGGCCGCTCGGATGACATTCAAAGTGTCGTTCAGCAGCAGCAAGCTGCCGAGATCGCCCTTCGGCAGATCGCCACCAAGCTCTCCGAAAAGCAGTTTACTGACGAGATCTCGGCCTCGGCGTCCGCGATCGTTGTCCGCCAGGACCGCGTGCTGAAGCAGGCTTCCGGCAAGAAAAACGAAGACATCGTCACCGCTGAGCAGCAGGCCCTTGCCTTGCAGGTTCGCGACCTGGCCAATGCGCTCGCGTCAGCCCCGGCGGATCTGCCGGCCCCGGTCGCAGCGATCCTGAAGCAGGCTTCGGACAAGGCGGCCTCGCTCGGCCTCACCGCAAAGGCGGATGCCGCAACCAAAGCCGGCCCGGATCGGGCCGCGCGCCAAAAGGAGCTGCGCGATGCCGTCGCCCAAGTGGATGGCGTCCTGAGCCAAATGGCCCCTGCTAAGGAACGGCTCCAGAAAGCTGCCGCTGCCGTGGCAAAGATGCAGGAGGACCAGGCCAAGCTGGCGGCCAGCCAGCAGCCGGACCCGGCGCAATCCGAGGCGCTCGCCGCGCACGCGGACGCCACCGCAAGGCAGGTAGCCGCAGAGAGCCCTGCCGCCGCGATGGCTTTGGAGCGCGCATCCAAGGCCCTGCAGAGCAGTGGGCCACAGTCGCAGCCCGAGGCGGCCAAGTCGCTCGCGGATGCCGCCGCTGCCCTGGCGGGGCAGCTCGCCCTCGAAAAATCTGCCGAACAACTGAGCCTGGCCCAATCGGCAGAAAACCTGAAGCAGCTGGCCTCCGAAGCCGCAGCGCTTGCCGCCGCCGAAAATGCTGCCGCCCAATCGCCCGCCGCCGCCAGCCCGGATCCTCTTGCCGCCCGTGCGGAATTGCTCCAAAGCCGCTCAGCCCCAATTGCCCCGGAAGCCGCCGCCAGCATCGCGCAAGCCAGGAAGGACATGGAATCCGGCAATGCGGCGGCCGCCGCCGCCGCTTTTCAGGATGGCGCTCAGAAGCTTGCCACCCAGGCCGCTGCCGCCCAAGCCGCCGCCGCCGAGGGCGCGCGCCTTGAGGCCATGCAGGGGGCGATCAACAAGGCGGCAGAAGGCACTCAGGCCGCCGCCGCTTTTCAGGATGGCGCTCAGAAGCTTGCCACCCAGGCCGCTGCCG
>JBAXXX010000044.1:0-31135 GCA_037127695.1 Verrucomicrobiia bacterium
GCATAGTGGAAAGCTTGACTGTAAGGGACGGTAGGACATGGAAGCTTCCCGCGCAAGCCCTCGATGCGTCCCATGATGTCGCGGTGCGCGTAGCCATGCGCGGTGTCGTATCGGGTCACGCAATACCGGGTGCCCTCGATGTCTGCAGATAGCCGGGGCTATGAAATGGACGGGGGCTACTGGCGCGGGGCGGTGTGGGCGCCGACGACTTACATGGTTCTCTGCGGGCTCTCATCGGTCGGCGAGGACGCGCTCGCCCATGCGATCGCCCTTAACCACCTCCGGAATGTCGCCGCCAGCTACGCGTCCACCGGAACGTTCTTCGAGAACTACGCGCCGGAGTCGTTCGGAGACGGCCGCTACCGCAGGGACTTCGTCGGCTGGACCGGGCTCTCGCCGACCGCCGTCCTCTTCGAGTTTGTTTTCGGGCTCCGGCCGGATCCTGCGGCGCGCCGGCTCGTCTGGGATGTCCGCCTCACCGACGAGCACGGGGTCCGCCGCTACCCGTTCGGACGCTCGAACACGCTCGATCTCCTCTGCCGTGCGCGCCCCTCGGTGGAATCGGAACCGCAAGTGGAAATCCGCTCGCCGACACCCGTCGAAGTCGAAATCCGCTGGGCCGGCGGAAAAAAAATCGTATCCCATGCCTCCCCGACTATTGTCAAAGCAAAACAGATTGCAGAATGATCCCGGAGTGCTCGGCAGCCGGGTTCTTGGGCGAGTGCTGGAGCAGGGCCCTGCGGCGCTCGGGTGGGACTGGGGGAGCGGGCTGCTCGGGCATGCGCTCCTGGGGCAGGAAGCCGGGCGCAAAGACATCCTTCGGTTTTTGCGGGATTGGGTGGACCGGCATCTCGCCGCAGGGACGACGGTCGCCGACAGCGGGGGGATTCTCTGGAAGCTGGGCGTGGGCACGGCGGTGCTGGGCCTGCAGCGCGAACGGTCCGCGCCGCGATACGCCAGACGGATCAGGGAGATGCTCGCCTACGCGGCCGGTGCGCCGCGATTCGCCTGCGGGCTGATCGCCAGCAAAGCCGACCGCCCGGAAGTCTGGGTGGACAGCCTGATGACGCTTTGTCCATTTCTTGCACGGGCGGGGACGGACGGCTTTTTGCGGGACGGCGGGCGTGCGGCGCTGGCCCAGCTTGCCCTCCATGCCGCCGCGTTGCAGGATCCCTCGAGCGGGCTTTGGTTTCATGCCGGCAATGTGAAATCCGGCAGGCGGATCGGCCAGCTTTGGTCGCGGGGGAACGGATGGGCAATTTTCGGAATGGTCGAGACGCTGGAACTTTTCCCGGGTATTCTGGAGTCGGCTCCTGTGCGGCGGGCACTCCGCCGGACGGTTGAAGGCCTGCTTGCGGCGCAGTCCGCCGACGGATCCTGGCACACCGTGCTCGACCGGCCGGAGACATTTGTCGAGACGTCGGGGCAGGCGATGCTGGTCCACGGGCTCGCCAAGGCGGCACGGATCGAGGCGCTCCCTGCGCGCCTCATCCGGCGCGCGCGCGAAGCGGCGTGGCAGGGGTGGATCCCGCTATCGGGCCATGTGTCGGACTCCGGCGAGGTCACGGGCACGAGCATCGGGACGGCCGCTCTGAACCTCAACCACTACGCGACGCGCCCGACCGCCACATGGCCGGTTTGGGGCCCGGCCGCCACCCTGCTCGCCGCCGGAGAGCTCGCGCGGCCGGATGCGTTTTGACATGATAGCCAGGCTGGCTGGTTTTATGACTTGGCAATGACTCGACACAGGATACTTATTTGGAAAAACAGGTGTATTCCAACGACCGCCACATGCTCGCTGCGTGCGGGACGTTCGGGCTCGTTGGAAGGAACATCCTGCTCTCAGAAAAATCGTATGAACCCGTGGCGACTTCTTCGCGAACTGCGCTCATCAATGCCCTCCCTATGAAAACAACCCAAGCCGCATTCCCTGTCCGCCTCGCCGGCCTCCGGCGCAAGCACGATGCCCTGATCTCGTTGAAGAACCCGGTGAGCCGGGACTGGTATAACGGGATTTATGAGCGCTACGAGCATCCGGTGGTCACCGCGGCGCATATCCCGCTCGACTGGCGGTATGATCTGAACCCGGCGACGAACCCGTTTCTGCTCGAGCGCCTTGGCGTGAATGCCGCATTCAACGCCGGGGCGATCGAGGTCATGGGCAAGATTTTGCTCTGCGTGAGGGTGGAGGGAAGCGACCGGAAAAGCTTTTTTGCCATGGCCGAGTCCACCAGCGGAACCGAGGGGTTCCGGTTTTGGGACGAGCCTTGCGTGATCCCTGAAACCGGCGACCCGGATACGAACGTCTATGACATGCGGCTTGTGGCGCACGAGGACGGCTCGACATACGGGCTCTTCTGCACCGAGCGGCGGGATCCCAAGGCGCCGGAGGCCGACCAATCGAGCGCCGTGGCGCAATGCGGGCTGGTGCGGACGCAGGACTTCAAAAAATGGGAGCGCCTGCCGGATATCAAGACCCCGTCTGCGCAGCAGCGCAATGTCGTGCTGCACCCGGAGTTTGTCGGCGGGAAATACGCGCTCTACACGCGGCCGCAGGACGGGTTCATCGATGCAGGCTCCGGCGGAGGAATCGGCTGGGCGCTCTGCCCCTCGATGGAGAAGGCCTCGACCGGCAAGGAGAGCATTATTGACCGGCGGGTGTACCATACGATCACCGAGCTCAAAAACGGCCAGGGGCCGGCGCCGATCAAGACCAGCGAAGGCTGGCTGCACCTCGCGCACGGGGTCCGCGCGACGGCTGCCGGCCTCCGCTACGTGCTCTACCTTTTTCTCACCGATCTGAAGAGCCCGGCGAAGCTGATCGCCAAGCCGCAGGGGTATTTTATCGCGCCGGAAGGCGCCGAGCGGGTCGGAGATGTCTCGAACGTCGTGTTTTCCAACGGGTGGGTCGCCCGCAAGGATGGCACTGTCCTGATCTACTACGCGTCCTCCGACTCCCGGCTGCACGTCGCCTCGAGCTCGATCGACCGGCTGCTCGACTACGTGAAAAACACTCCGCCCGACGGCCTCCGCTCGGCGGCTTCCGTGAGCCAGCGTCTCCAGCTGATCCGGACCAACAGGTCCAGCGGGAAAAAAGCCTGATCGGGAAGATCCCCCACCTTAGCACTCCGGAGCTCCACCCCTTCTCTCATGCATCCACCGAATCCCTTTCTGCAGCTGGTTCCCGCGCGGGCAGCCTCCGCCATCGAGCGGGTCCGCTCGCTCGTCTGGTCAAAGGCCTCCGGGGAGGAGCCCGAGATTTTTGCGGCGCCGGCGCAGGCCCGCCATATCGGCTTTGGCGAGGCGAAAAAACTCAAGCTCACTCCGGTGCGGACGCTTCCCCACCACTATGGGAAGCTGTGGGATCAGAGGTGGTTTCTGCTGAAGCTGCCTGCGGCTCATGGGGCTCGCTATTTGCGGTGGGATGACGAGTCCGAGGCAACATTGTTTGTGGGCGGCAAGGCGCATTACGGGTTTGATGTCGCGCACCGCCATGCTCCTTTGGCCGGGGGGATCCGCGAGGTCTGGATCGAGTCGGTCGTGGCCCAAACTGCGATCTGGCATCCGGCGGCCACCGGCCTCGACCCCAGGGGGAGCTGCCTGAAGGGGGCTGCCCTCCTCACCCGCAACGACCTTGCATGGGACGTGCTCCACGACCTGCTCGTGCTCGATGACCTGATGCGGGCCGAATTGCGCGCCGCATTTCCCTCGAGGGAAACGGAATTTTATGTCACCGGAACCAAGCCGGCGCTGGGGGCGACCCCTCCGCTGCTGCGCCGCCTGCTGAGGTTTTTAGACGATGCAGTCAACTCATTCGATTCCGGCGGGCTCGAGGCAGCCAAGGCCTCGCTCAGGCAGGCATATCGCGAGATGCCCGGCTGCGGAGCCCCGCCTGCGGCAGTGCTCACCGGACACGCGCACATCGACCTGGTGTGGCTGTGGCCGGAGCGCGTCGGCGAGTTCAAGGCGGTGCATACCTTTGCGACCGCCAACCGGCTCATGGAGGAGTATCCGGAATTCCGCTTCGCCTACTCCCAGCCCGCAAGCTATGAGGCGGTCAAGCGGCGATGCCCCGACATCTGGGACGCCGTCAAATCGCGCATTCGTGGCGGGCGGTGGGAGGCGCATGGCGCGACCGAGGTCGAGAGCGATACGTTGCTCGCGTGCGGCGAGGCCCTGGCGCGGAGCTTCCTGGTCGGGCAGGAGGGGTTTCGTGCGATCTCCGGCAAGCCATCTCCGATCCTCTGGCTGCCCGATGTCTTCGGGTATTCCGGATGCCTCCCCCAGCTGATGCTCGAATCCGGCGTCGAATCGTTTTTCACGACGAAGCTGACTTGGAATGCGATCAACCCATTCCCGTATTCCAGCTTCATTTGGGCGGGAAGCGACGGGAGCGAGGTCGTCTCCCATATCTGCCAGAACAACGGGTATAACCAGGTCGTTTCGGCCGCGGAGCTTCGCATGGGAGCCGCCGCCCACCGCCAGTGCGATGTGCATCCGGAATTCCTTGCTCCGGTCGGCTACGGAGACGGCGGGGGCGGTGTGACCGAGGAGATGTGCGAGCGGGCCCGCCGGGCTCGCAATCTGTCCGGCTTGCCAGGCGCAGCCTGGGGAAGAGTCGATGAGTTTTTCCAGCGGCTCGGAAAGCTTCGCGACCGGCTGCCGGTATTCCGCGGCGAGCTCTACCTCGAGTATCACCGGGGGACTTACACGACCCACGGGGATGTCAAGTCCGCCATGCGCGGGGCCGAGCGGGCGCTCCAGGCTCATGAGGCCGTCCGCTGCGCCACCGGAGGGCTCCCGCTTCCGCCGCAGCCGTGGAAGCGCGTGATCTTCGCCCAGTTCCACGACTACATCCCCGGAAGCTCGATCCATGAGGTCTATGCCGAGGCCAAGCCGGAGCTGGCTGAAATCGCAAAAGGCGAGCTCGCAGCCTCGGCTGCCGAGCTCTCGGGAAAATCCGGCCGGCGCTCGCTTTTCAACCCCCTCCCCCATCCGCGCATCCACGTGGATCGCGAACGAGGTGCTGTCCTTCTCCCCCCGCTTGCCGGCGCGCCGGTGGATGCCTTCGTGCCCATGGCATTCGATCCGGTCAAGGCCGCGCCCGACGCGATCTCCAACGGGCGAGTTTCCGCAAAATTCGATTCTTGCGGGCGCATGGTTTCCCTGGTGGTTCTTGGCAACGAGGTCCGGTTCCAGCGGCCCGCGAACGAGATGGTCCTCATGCCGGATTATCCGCACCAGTTTGATGCGTGGGAAATCGATCGGCAGGCGCTCTCGCTCGGAGTGCCCGATTCCCGCAAGGCGTCGGTCGCCGTCGAGTCCGCCGGGCCATTGCACGGGGCCGTAGCCTTCCATCGCCCCCTCGGAAAATCGAGCTGCGTCACGATTCGATACCGGCTGGAGGCTGGCAGCACCGCCTTGAGCATCGAATATGATCTGGATTGGCAGGAGGAGCACGTCCTCCTCAAGGCGGTCTTCCCGACAGATTTCCTTGGCCGTGACGCCCGGTTCGGAGCACCATTTGGAAGCGTCAAACGCCCGCAGCTCGGCGGCACGGCTGCCGCCGAAGCAATGTGGGAAGTTCCTGCAAGCCGATGGGCAGTCGTCTCGGACGATTCGGAATCCGAGGGGTTCTTCGTCGTCACCGAGGCGAAATATGGATTTTCCTGCCGCGATGGCGCGCTCGGGCTCAGCCTGGTGCGCAGCGCAAAAATCACCAGCGAGGATCGCGGGTTCCAGCGTGGGAGCCATCCGGAGCCGATCCGCCGGTCCCTCGCCCCGCACGTGCTCAGCGATATCGGCCGCCACCGGATTGCCATTGCCGTCGGGCGGTTCGATCCGGCCGCGTCGCGCGAGGAACAGCCCGCCGCGCTGGCCGACACCCTCTTCACTCCGCCCCTCGAGTATTCCGGACCGCCGACGGATGCCGGCTTCCTCGGGATCTCGGGAGGCGACTCGCTCCAGCCCGCATGGGCGGTGCCCGCAGGCCCAGGAAAATGGACCCTCCGCCTCCATGAGACGTTGGGACGCTCCGGAGTGGCGACGATCCATTTAAAAAAGGGCCTCAAGGCGCGCAGGGTCAACCTCCAAGGGCAGGCGGCAAAAGGTGAGAGGATCTCCGGAAACCGGATCCGCTTCTCCCCATACAAAATCCTCAGCGTGGAAATCTCGTAGGCCGGATTGATCCGCGAAGTGAGGCTAGGTCATCCGGTGGGTCGGCGCAGGCTTGCCGGGACGAAAATGTTCCATGTGTTCCATGGCGGCCGACAGCGTTGGAAACTTCATCGCTGCCGCCTCGAGCCCCTCACGGACGGCTGCCCCGAGGAGATGCGGATCGCATTCGGCGCGCAGGTTGACCATCAGCTGCGCGCTCGTCACCGGCTCTTCCAGGTGAAAGGAAAGCTCGGGGACGAAGTCATTGCGGACGAGGTTCACCGCCGCGATCTCGCCCGTGAGGCTTCCGTCCGGGCAGATCGTTATTTTCAGGTGGGCCACCTGGGCGCGCTCGGCCTCGAGGCGCCTCTGGATCTCTCCCGACAGCTCCTGCAAGAACTGGCCGGCATCGAATGCCTGCGCGGCGGAAAGCTGCACCGTGCAGTTGAGCCAGCCGAGGCGCGCCTCGCCGTCGGCATACGCTTCGTAATCGACCGGCATGGCCGCGCGCGCCACCTGCTCTGCGCTCGTGATGCGGGCAAACCATTGCTGCAGGTTCGTTCCGTTGCGGGCCGATGCCACCAGGATTTCTTTCCCGGGAAACCTGGTGGCGATCCCCTGCCTCAACGATTCCAGCCGGGGCTCCTCGAGCAGGTCGCACTTGTTGATGACGACGAGGTCGGCCTCCTCGATCTGCTTCAGATAAATGTAGAGGACCTTTTCCGAAAAGCTGCTCCCACGCTCCAGCCCGAGCACGCGGAGGGCGCGGACAGGATCGACCAGCACGCTGACCGGCGCGATGGTAAAGCGGTCGCCGTAGAGGCGGCGCAGGGGGTATGTCACCGTGGCGGCAAGATCCGTGCAGCTTCCGACTGGCTCGGCGATGAAAACATCCGGGCGGGAGGATTCGGTCAGGCGCCGGGAGGCGTCCACCAGCGAGTTGAACCGGCAGCAGAAGCATCCGCCAGGGATCTCCTCTGTCGCAAACCCCTGCGAGCGCAGCATCGCGGTATCCACCAGCTGGTGCCCCTGATCGTTGGTGATCAGGCCAACCCGCAGGCCACTGCCGCTCAGGTGCCTGGCCAGGCGGCCAACTGCGGTGGTTTTCCCCGCGCCGAGAAACCCGCCGATCATGATATAGCGCGCCTTGGGCGCGCCGGGAACATCGGCTAGCTCGGAGCCAGCGCGCGAAAGGCCGTCGGGGGGAAGCGGAGGTTCAGTGCTCATCCTGCGAGGTGCCCCAAAGCGAGGAGCCCGTAAAAGGTATATTCGACATCCAGGGTGTCGTCCTGCCAGTGCCCGTGGAAGCCGCCCTCGTTGGTCCAGAGCGAGTCGATGAAGTCGAGGCATGGCTCGCGCGCCGGCGCGATGGGAAGCCCGAGGGCTGAGATCGCGTGGAGCGCCGTGGCGGTCGAGAGAAGGTCGGGGATCGGGGCCAGCGGAGAGGCTCGGAAGCCGCCCAGCGGGTGGGATTGCGCAAGGAGCCAGCGGCCCGGCTTGGTCCGGTCGCTGAGTGGCTCGACGCTTCCAAGAACAGCCAGGGCCGCTGCGGTCGAATTTGTGGAGGCAAGCTTCGCCGGCAGCTCGTTCGCCCACCCGCCGTCCGCCATCGCAAGGGGCCGAAGCGAACGCGCCAGGCCGTCAGGGTCGGGGAGGCAGGAGAGCAAGTCCTGGTGTGCGCCTAGCGCGAGAAATGCCGCATAAGCCGTTCCGCTAGGCGAACCGGGCGCAGGGTGGTAGCCGCCATCGGCCGCCCGGTGGGATTCAATCCGGCTCGCCAGGGCGGCGTGGGCGCCAGCCTCTTCGCCGCAGCCAAAGATTGCGCGGCAGCGTGCCAGGCAGCAGAGATGCGCAAAATCGAGCCCCCCCCCGTCGCCAAACGCATCGAGATACGATCGGGTCGGCCCGGCAGGAATCGTCGCTTGCATTGCCAGCAGGGCTTCCAGCCCAAAAACCGTGTAGTAAAGGTCGCTGCGGCCGGCGCGATCCGGGAACCCCCCATCGGGATTTTGCTTTTTCAGGAGAAATCCCCTGACGAGGCTGGCGGATTCACCGAGGATCCCTGAGGCTCTCCGGGCCACCTGGGCCATGCCATCTCGCACGGGCGGGCTCATTTCGGCAAGCACGCCTGAACCTCGCGGCACCACTCGCGAACTTCCGCCTCGTTGAAGATTCTGCCAAGGATGCGGCGCAGCAGGCCCTTGAGAGGAGGGCTGCAGAGGGATGCAAGGGCGCGGACCGCCTCGCCCTTGTAGGTTTCCAGAAGGCGCCCGGCTTGGTCCCGGGAGGTTGATGGCAGGAGGCTGAGGCGCCGGGCCGCGGCATCCTCTTGCGCGTCGGACAGGTCGTCGCGAATCTGGTAGGCAACCCCTAGCGCAGCGCTGTATGCCGCGAGCGTGTCCGCGACGGCAGCGTGCTGCCCGCAGCCGGCGGCCAGCGCGCCAAGATGCAGCGCCACCTCAAAGGCAGGAGCTGTCTTGTCCCGGAAGATTTTCAGGATCAGTTTGGCAGTGAGGCGTTCGGGCGCGCGCATCCAGAAAAGCTCAGCCCCCTGTCCGCGGCACAGCTGGCGCTGGCCTTCGGATGCGAATCTCGCCATGTCCGCCCTCTGTTCCGGGGAGAAGCCGGATCCGGCGAGAAGCCGGTAGCCTTCCCCGATGAGGAGATCCCCCGCATTCAGCGCCACGGCTGCGCCGTATTCCTCATGGAGGGTTTTTTCTCCGTATCGCTCGGAGTCTCCGTCTTCGATGTCATCGTGGATGAGCGACGCCTTGTGAAAGCACTCCACGGCGACCGCCATCGTTTTCACGGCGTCCGGAACCTCTCCTCCCGGATCGCTTCGCAGCGCCTGAAATGCGCAGAGGGCGAGGAAAGGGCGCCATCGGTTCCCCGAGCCGGACAGCCATGCGCGGGCGATCTCCTCGGTCCGGCCCTCGCAGCTTCCCATCGTGGCATCGAGGGCTTGCCTCCCGAACCAGGAGGCGACATCCGCGCGCATCGCATCGAGATCCAGCCGGCGCGTGTGGTCGTCGGCGGAGAGGTAGAGGTAGTCGAGGACCCAATCGAGATCGACCGATGTCTCCACGCAATCGTCCTGGAGCAGCGGGATCGCAACGCCGGGAATCGCGGCGGCCTCCATGCTGGGAAACGCGCGCTTCAGCACGTTCAGGCAGCTCACGCCGGCGATGGCGCCCACCTTGTTTTCCTGGATGAGCGCGGTCACAACCGCTGAGCCCTCCGCGACGAGCACCGCATATCCCAGGCGCTCGGCTTCGGCCTGCAGCTCCTGGATCGAGCATTGGCCGCAGCGCTGGCAGAGCAGCCCAAACTCGTCGAACGGCGCGCGG
This sequence comes from Verrucomicrobiia bacterium, assembly GCA_037127695.1. Taxonomy (GTDB): domain Bacteria; phylum Verrucomicrobiota; class Verrucomicrobiia; order Chthoniobacterales; family Terrimicrobiaceae; genus QYQL01. The sequence goes on from JBAXXX010000044.1 coordinate 9,504, forward strand.
CATCTGCCTTCAGCTCGCAGGCACTTCGGCAAGAGGAGCAGGCGGCGCCCGAAAGGAACCGAGGCGAACGCCTCCCGCCACAGCTCGTTGTTGACGAGCACGGCGATGTAGTCGATGTAGGCAGGGGCGCAGGGGAGAGCCTCCGCCACGCGGGCGGCGTGCTCCTGCACTTGCTCGAGCGGCATCGGCGGCACGGCAGATTGGCCAGCCATGTAGGTCCTGACGCATTGCAGCACGCGGCGGCGCTCCGTGAGGGTCTGCGGAATATTCGGGTTCGGCGCGCGCAGCCGCAGCGCCGCAGGAGGCCGGGGAATCGAGAGGGCAGCGGAAGGCATCGGAATGGCAGCTAGTTTTTCTCCCCGGCGCCGCCCGGATAAGCGCCGAAGCTGTTGAACCAATATTTCTTGGCGAGGCGATACATCCATTGGCGCTCGGGAACTTCCTGGCCAGGCACCCAGTGGCTTGGCTGGGGGCTCATGGCCTCGAGCTCGGCGAGCGCGGTCCCCCGGAGCGTGGTGTCGCGCGCGCCGTGCTTGATCGCCAGCCCGCGCACGACGTCCGGCCGCTCGAGAATGATGCAGCCGCGCGTGGTCCGGGCGGTGACCTCGCGGAAGTCGCGCAGGAACGCGGAGTCGCGCACCGCCTCATAGATCCCGCGCGGGTCGGCGATGTTCTCTACGGCGAATTGGATCAGCGGGCAGGGCTCAATGTCCCCGCGCGGGTTGATGTGGTGGCTCGCGCCGGTGGCCATCGGGCAGAGCGCCTCCCCCTCGTGGTCGTAGTAGCAGTCCACGATGCCGATCGGGTGCCTGCCTCGCATCTCCGCGATAAACCGCCGGACGCGCACGAGCTGATCCTGGCTGAGGGCGAGCTGCGGGTTGCAGCGCGCGCCCACCGGACGGTAGGTGTAATACCAGACATAATGAGCGCCCATCCGGATCAGCTCGCGCAGCCACCTTTCGCTCAGCAGGTCATCGATATTCGTCCGGCAGAGGCTTGTCGCCACCCCGGTGATGAGGCGCTCGCGCAGGCAGTTCTCCAGGCCGCGCATGGACCTGCCGAAAACTTCCTGCCCCCCTCGCCGCTCATCGCTTGCGGACTGGCTTCCCTCGATGCTGACCAGCGGGGTGACGTTCCCAAGGGCGCGCAGCTTTTTCGCCGCCTCCGGAGTGATCGCCTGGCCGTTTGTAAAGACCTGAAAATAGCATTCCGGGTGGGCGCCGAGGATGTCGAAGAGCTCGGGATGCAGGAACGGCTCCCCGCCCAGAATGCCAAAAAACGAGTTCCCGCAGCTCTTGGCGCCGCGGATGAGCCTGTCCATCGCGCCGGCATCGAGGCGGTGCGCCGGGCCGTCCACATCCACCCAGCATCCCTGGCACCGGAGGTTGCACGAGTTCAAAATCGAGATCTGCAGGAACGGCGGGAAATATTCTCCGCGCTTGATCCTGCGCTTAAACCTTTCTACTGCGACGAGGTTTTTCAGCCCGAAGTTCCACCCGAACTTGAGGAGGAGCCGGAAATCCACTGTGCGCAGGGCGCGGAAGGCGAGGGCGAGTGGCTGGCTCACTGTGGTTTCTCCGGGCTCGGCGCCGGTGGGATTCTTGTCCCTCCCGCCTGTGCAGCGGCCTCTGGCGCAGGATCTCCGGCCGCTGCCGAAAGGAATTTCTGGCGCTCCTGAAGCGCGAGCGCCGGATCGCGCTCCTTCGAGAACCTGGGGTTGCGCTCGCGGAGCCTCGAGTAAAGGTCGCCTCCGAGCATGGCGGAGAGATCAACCTTCATCGCCTCGTGTGCTCCGGCATCCATGCCTCCGCTGATGGCCTCCGCCTCATGCTTGGGAAAGAGGATCGCGGCCTCGGGACAGACGCGCGCGCAGGCCGGGCAGCCCGTCTTGCACTGCTGCGGGCTGCGCACTTCGATGCGGGAGTCTGAGCCCACCGCGTAAACCCCGAACAGGCAGAAGCTCAGGCACTGGAGGCAGCCCGTGCAGCGGTCGTAGTCAATGACCGGAGCCCATGGGGTCCAGCCATCGGGCGAGGCGGAAGCAGATTCGAGCTGGTCCCAAAGCGTTTGAAAATCGCGCGGCGGAAGGGATGTTTCCCCAGGAGCGATCTCCCGCAATGCGGCGCAGACTGCCTCCGCAGTTTCGGTGCGGAGGTTGAGCAGCCGCGCGGCCTCAGCGGGCAAGCCGGCCCCGGCAGCCACAAAGAGCCAGCGGACGGCGCGCGGATGGCAGGCGGCGACAACGATCCGGCCCGCAGCGGCTACGCGATGTAAAATCGGATCCCGCCGGGCGGAGAGCCCGCACAGGTCAGGCACGGCGTCGAAGGGGAGGCCGGAAAGGCACAGGGCGCGGAGGGCCGCCTCCCGCGTTTCGACGGGCAGCAACCGGGCGCTGGCGCAGTGGCAATAGAGGATGTGAGGTGCTGGGATCATGGGCGGCTTTCGAGAATTCCGTCAATGGTTGCATCCAATATGGCCCGATAACCCTCTACGTCAACGCACGTCGCATCTGGCTCGCCGCGCACCCGGTAGAGCCAGCCCCCGCCATAGGGGTCGCTGGAAATCCGCCCGATCTCTTCGGCAAGCGCCGGGTTCGCCCCGCAATACTCCCCGCAGGCAATGCAGAAGATATCCGTGAGCGCCTTGAACCCCTCGACCCAGCCGATAACCTGACCGGGCGAGACCGTCGCCCCGGGCGCGAGCGGCAGATCCTGGTCGACGATCTCGCCCAGCATGCGGGTGGCAAACTTGGTGAAGCCGATCCGCCAGATCCCGGGAGCCTCCATCGCCATCCAGAAATGCGACGGGCTATACACGTAGGACGCCGGCAAATGTGTGGCGAACTTGCAGCGCTTGTAGATCAGGGTCTCCGGAGGTTCTGAAGGCATGGCTGAGAAAGAGATGAGCAACCAGCCTTGCCGCGGTTTTGACAAGCCTCTTTTGCAACTTTTTCCAGCGTGCGGCAAACCGCCGCAGGAGCTTTACAAAAACCGCCCCGGATGGGAGATTTTTCGTATGAGCGAACGAGATGCTGCGGGTGGTTTTTTCGCTGCGGCTTCCAGAGTGGCGCGGCAGGGCGCATGATGGACGAACCATCCGCCGCTGCGGCATGCCGGCGAGCGGTTGCGGCGCTGCTGGCTGCCCGGAACCAGGAAGGCCACTGGACCGGCGAGCTTTCCAGCAGCGCGCTGGCCACGGCCACTGCGATCTGCGCCCTGGCGGCGGCAGCGAAAACCCCTTCGCTGGCGAGCGCAAGGATTTCCGGGCTGATCACGGCCGGGCAGTCCTGGCTGGCCGCGAATCAAAACAGCGATGGAGGCTGGGGAGATACCGACCGGAGCCTGAGCAACATGAGCACCACCACGCTTGTCTGGGCCGCATTTGGAGCCGTCCCGGAAGCAGGGGATCGCTGGCGCAACACGGTGGAGGAGGCCGAATGCTGGCTGCGCACGCGCACCGGAACGCTCGAGCCGGCCAGCCTCTCGAGCGCCATCGGAAGGCAGTATGGCAAAGACCGCACCTTCTCGATCCCGATTCTGACGATGTGCGCCATCGCCGGCCGGCTGGGGCCGGTCGAGACGGCGTGGAGCCACATCATCCAGCTGCCTTTCGAGCTCGCCGCTCTGCCCGCCAGCTGGTTTGGGGCGATGCGGCTTCCGGTGGTCAGCTACGCCTTGCCGGCGCTGATCGCCATCGGCCAGGCGCGCCACCATTTCCTGCCGTCCCGCAACCCGCTCATGCGCTGGCTCCGGGATGCGGCCAAGGCAACCACCCTGCGCGCGCTGGCCCGGATCCAGCCGCCCAACGGCGGGTTTCTCGAGGCCGTCCCGCTCACTGCCTTTGTCGCCATGAGCCTCTCCGCGATCGGCTTGGGCGACCATCTGGTCGTGGCTCGCTGCATGAATTTTATCGCCCGCTCAGCCCGGCCGGACGGGAGCTGGGCGATCGATACGAATTTGGCGACGTGGCTTTCCACCCTCGCGGTCCAGGGGCTGGGAGGCGTGGACGGGGAGCTTCCTGCGGACGCTGCACCTCCGATCCTCAGGTGGCTGCACGGCCAGCAGGGGGACAAGGTTCATCCCTCCACCAACGCCGCGCCCGGCGGCTGGGCCTGGACCGATCAGCCGGGCGGGGTGCCTGACGCCGACGATACGGCGGGAGCGCTGCTTTCGCTCAGGCGGCTCGGACCTCTGGATCAGGCCGCCCGCAGCGCCGCAGCGGCAGGGGTCCAATGGCTCGTCAACTTGCAAAATCGCGATGGCGGGGTCCCGACTTTCTGCAAGGGCTGGGGCGCGCTCCCGTTCGACAGGAGCAGCCCGGACATCACCGCCCATGCTCTGCGCGCCTGGGCGGAATGGCACGACGAACTGCCTTCAGGTCTCGCACGGCGCGTCAGGCGCGCCATGTCCCGAGCCCTCGGGTTCCTCGCAAAAACCCAGAGGCCGGACGGTGCGTGGATCCCGCTCTGGTTCGGACATCAGGAATCTCCGCTCGATGAAAATCCGCTTTACGGGACCGCCCGGGTGCTCCTGGCGCTGGAAAGCTTGCGATGGCCTCAGGCCGAGACGCTCGCGTCTGTGGCCGAGCGCTGGCTCGTGGCAAATCAAAATCCCGATGGCGGCTGGGCCGGCGCGCCGGGCGCCGAGTCGTCCGTCGAGGAGACGGCGCTCGCGCTGGAAGCCATCGCTTGGCGGCTGGATGACCGGTCCGGGAAAGCCGTCGAAAATGGCGCCGCATGGCTCGCCGGGAAAATCGGAGCCGGCCAGTGGAACGACCCGGCTCCCATCGGATTCTATTTTGCGAAGCTCTGGTACTACGAGCGCCTCTACCCCTTGATTTTCTCCGCCTCTGCCTTGCGCGCGGTCATGCGCCGGCACATGAGGGTACATGAACAAGGTGGCGGCGGTTTCATTGCAGCCTGATTGTCAGGAGATGTCCCAGATGGGTGAGGACCGGGCCGGCCGAAGCTGCGCCCGGCTGGGGCGGCTCTCCCCGGCAAACACTTCTTGTTTTTGCCTGTAGGCAGGCGATAAAATTCAGCCTTCTATGAAACGCGCGGCTCGAGCACTGCTCTTTATTCTTGTTCTGGCCGGAGCGGGAGCTGCCGCCTGGCATTTGACGCGCCAGGCCAAAGGCGGCGAGGCAGCCGATAGCTCCGGGCGGCGCGGGGACGCCGGGCCGGTGCCCGTCCTCCTGGCAACGGTCGCGACGAGGGATTTCCCGATCTACTTCGACGGCATCGGGACGGTGCAGGCGTTCAACTCGGTGACCATCCGGGCGCGGGTGGACGGGCAGCTCGAAAGCGTGGCTTTTCGCGAGGGCCAGGAGGTGCGCAAAGGGGATCTTCTCGCCACGATCGACCCCCGTCCCTACAAGGCGGCGCTCGATCAGGCCACGGCCAGGAAGGCCCAGGACGAGGCGCAGCTTGACAACGCAAAAGCCACGCTGCACCGCAACACCACCCTCCTCCAGCAACGGGTGCTGGACAACCAGACTTTTGACACCCAGAAGTTTTTGGTCGCCCAGCTCGCGGCAGCAGTCGCAGCAGACCAGGCTGCGATCGATAGCGCGCAGACCCAGCTCGATTACACCCGGATCACGGCGCCCATCGACGGCCGGGCCGGGGTGCGGCTCCTCGACGCGGGGAACCTTGTCCGCTCGTCCGACAGCGCCGGGCTCGTCGTCATCAACCAGATCCGCCCCATCACGGTTTCCTTCAACCTTCCGGAAAGGGATCTTCCAGAAATCCAATCCCACATTGGGAAGGAGCCGCTCAAGGTCATCGCGCTCGACCGCAGCAACTCCATGGCTCTCGCCGAGGGCGAGCTCGGCGTCGTTGACAACCAGATCGACCAGCAGACAGGAACCGTGCGGCTCAAAGCCACTTTTCCGAACGGGGATCTGAGCCTCTGGCCTGGCCAGTTCGTCAACGCGCGCCTCCTCGTGACGACGCGCCGAGACGCGCTCGTCGTCCCGGCCGCCGTCGTGCAGCAGGGGCCCAACGGCGCGTTCGTCTATGCGGTGGACGACCAAAAAAACGCGAGGATGCGCCCGGTCACCGCAGGCCCGACCGAAGGCGGGATCACCCTCATCGAAGCCGGGCTCAAGGCCGGCGAGCGGGTCGTCGCGGACGGGCAATACAAGCTCCAGGAGGGGTCGAAGATCGAGGACGTCCCGCGCGGGATGCCGCAGGGATCGAAGCCGGACCGCGCGCCCGAGGCCGAGTGAAAATTTCCGCCCCGTTCATCCGCCGCCCGATTGCCACCTCGCTGCTGATGGTGGCCGTCGTGCTGCTGGGCATCCTGGGCTACCGGCTCCTGCCGATCTCCTCGCTGCCCGCAGTGGATTTTCCGACCATCCAGGTGGTGGCCCGCTATCCGGGGGCCAGCCCGGAAGTCGTATGCTCCGGGATCACGACCCCGATGGAGCGCCAGTTCGGAGTGATCAGCGGGCTGCTCTCGATGAGCTCCAGCAGCTCGTTCGGGGTGAGCACGATCACGCTGCAGTTCGGGCTCGACCGGGACATCGATGTCGCCGCGCAGGACGTGCAGGCCGCGATCAACGCCGCTCGCGGCTACCTTCCGCCCGACCTGCCCGACCCGCCAGTCTATAGCAAGGTCAACCCGGCAGACACCCCGATCCTCACCCTGGCGATCACTTCGGATTCGCTGCCCATCAGCCGGGTCAACGACCTCGCCGACACCCTGCTCGCGCAGAAGCTCAGCCAGATCACCGGCGTCGGGCTCGTGACGATCCAGGGCAACCAGAAGCCCGCCGTGCGCGTGCGCTTCAACCCCTCCGCTCTTGCCGCGCTGAAGCTGGGCACGGAAGACCTCCGGGCCGCGATCCAGCAGGCGAATGTCAACGCGCCCAAGGGGAGCTTCGACGGGGCCAAACAAAGCTTCCTGATCGGCACGAACGACCAGATTTTTCAGGCGCGCGACTACGCCCCGCTGATCATCGCCTACCGCGACGGCGCGCCGGTGAGGCTTGGCGAGGTCGCCGCCATCGAGGACGGAGTTGAGAACGACGCGATCGCGGCATGGGTCGACAACCGTCCGGCCGTGCTCCTCGACATCCAGCGGCAGCCGGGAGCCAACATCATCCAGACGGTGGACCGCATCCAAGCGATGCTCCCGCGCCTGACCGCCTCCCTCCCGCCGGCCGTGAAGGTGTCCGTCCTGATCGACCGCACGCAAACGATCCGAGCCTCGGTCGATGACGTCCAGTTCACGCTCGTGCTCACCGTGTTCCTCGTCGTCCTCGTCATCTTCCTTTTTTTGAGGCACCTGTGGGCCACGGCGATCCCGAGCGTCGCGCTGCCGCTTTCGCTCATGGGCACGTTCGGCATCATGAGCCTGTGCGGGTTCAGCCTCAATAACCTCTCCCTCATGGCGCTCACGATCTCGACCGGCTTCGTCGTCGACGACGCGATCGTCATGCTGGAAAACATTTTCCGCCACATCGAGGCTGGCGCGGGCCCGCTGGAGGCGGCGCTCGATGGGGCGCGCGAGATCGGCTTCACCGTCGTCTCGCTGAGCGTCTCGCTCATCGCGGTTTTCATCCCTCTGCTTTTCATGTCGGGAGTGGTCGGGCGGCTTTTCCACGAGTTTGCCATCACGCTGAGCGCCGCCGTGATCGTGTCCGCCATCGTTTCCCTCACCCTCACCCCGATGATGTGCGCGCGGTTTCTCCAGCGCGGGCGGCCGGAAGTCGAAGGGAGGCTCGGGCAGGCGTCCGAGCGCGCATTCGCATGGCTCCGCGATGCCTACGCCGCTTCGTTGCGCGTCGTGCTGCGCCACGAGACCGCCACGCTGCTTGTGGCTGCCGCGACCCTCGCCGCCACGGTCTGGCTCTACCTGATCATCCCGAAAGGGCTGCTGCCCGAGCAGGATACCGGGCTCGTGATCGGCGTGACGGACGCCGCCCAGAGCATCTCGTTCGAGGCCATGGCCGGGCGCCAGCAGGAGGTCTCCGCGATCATCGGGCGCGACCCCGACGTCAGGTCGGTCGCCTCGTTCGTGGGGGCCGGAACGGTGAACCCCACGATCAATACCGGACGCCTTTACATCGTCCTGAAGCCCCGGGGGCAGCGCGCATCAGACTCTGCGACGATCATGAAAAGGCTGGGGGAGGCGGTGTCGGGCGTCCATGGGATCTCGCTTTTCCTGCAGCCAGCGCAGGATTTGCAGATCGACACACGGATCAGCCGCACCCAATACCATTACGTGCTGCAGGACGCGAGCTCCGAGGAGCTGAACCGCTGGGCGCCACGCCTGCTGGAGAAGATGGCCGGCCTGCCCTCCCTTGTGGATGCCGCCAGCGACCAGCAATCGGCAGGCCTCCAGGTCTCGGTCGATGTCGACCGCCAGCGGGCTGCCCGCCTCGGAGTGCCGACAAAGTCGATCGACGAGACGCTCTACGATTGCTTCGGGCAGCGGCCGGTCTCGATCATCTTCACCGAACGGAACCAATACCGCGTCATCCTGAGCGTGCAGGAACCGTTCCGCACCACGCCAGAGACGCTCGATAAGATCCACGTCAAATCGAATTCCGGCCGGCTTGTCCCGCTCTCCTCGTTCGCGTCCCTGCGCGTGGACAACGCCCCGCTCGTCATCGCGCACGAGGACCAGTTTCCGGCGGTCACGCTTTCCTTCAACCTCGCGCCCGGCGCGTCGCTCGGCCAGGCCGTCGCCGAGATCCGGCAGGCGCGGGAATCGCTCGGGCTCCCCCCTTCGGTCATGGCGACATTCACCGGCGCGGCGGCGGAATTCGAGTCCTCCCTCCGTTCGCAGCCGTTTTTGATCCTTGCCGCGATCATCGTGATCTACATCGTTCTGGGCGTCCTCTACGAAAGCTACATCCACCCGGCCACCATCCTCTCGACCCTCCCCTCCGCGGGCGTCGGCGCCCTGCTGGCGCTCCTGCTTTTCCGCATCGACTTTTCGCTCATCGCTCTCATCGGGATCATCCTGCTCATCGGCATTGTAAAAAAGAACGCCATCATGATGATCGACTTCGCGCTCGAGGCCCAGCGCGAGCGTGCCCTGCCGCCCTCCCGCGCGATCTACGAGGCCTGCCTGCTGCGGTTCCGCCCGATCATGATGACGACGATGGCGGCGCTGCTTGGCGCTCTTCCTCTGGCCGTCCAGGCGGGGACCGGCTCGGAGCTCCGCCGACCGCTCGGCATCACGATCGTCGGCGGCCTGCTCGTCTCCCAGTTCCTCACCCTCTACACCACGCCGGTCATCTATCTGGCCATGGAGCGCGTGGAGTCGTGGGTGATGCGACGACGCGCCGCAGGGAGCGCGCCAGCGTCGGCATGAACATCTCGGCGCCCTTCATCCGCCGCCCGGTGGCGACGTCGTTGCTCGCGGCCGGCCTCCTTGCCGGAGGCGTTCTGGCCGCGCGATTCCTTCCGATCGCCCCCCTCCCGAACGTCGAGTTCCCGACGATCTTTGTCAGCGCATCGCTGCCGGGCGCGGACCCGAAGACGTCCGCGAGCTCGCTGGCAGCGCCGCTCGAGCGCCAGTTCGCAAATATCGCCGGGGTCAGCGAGATCACCTCGACCAGCAGCAGCGGGGGTTCCACGATCATTCTCCAATTTGACCTGAACCGGAGCATCGACGGGGCGGCGCGCGATGTCCAGGCCGCGATCAACGCCGCCCAGAACCAGCTCCCGCCGGGGATGCCGAACCCGCCGACCTACCGCAAGGCCAACCCGAGCGACGCCCCAGTGATGGTGCTCGCCGTGACCTCCCCGGCCTACCGCCTGTCCGCGCTTTACAATTTTTCCTACCAGCTTCTGGCCCCGAAGATTTCTCAGATCCCTGGGGTCAGCCAGGTGGACATCGGCGGAGGCGCGAAGTCAGCGGTCCGCATCCAGCTCAACCCGGCCGCGCTGGCCTCGATGGGCCTCACGCTCGACGACATCCGCTCGTCTGTGAGCTCGGCGACAGCCAACCTCCCGAAGGGGAACCTCGGCGGGAACGGCCTCGGATACACGATCGCGAGCAACGACCAGCTCCTCCATGCGAGGGATTTCACCAAGCTCATCGTTGCCAAAAAGCCGACCGGCCCGGTGACTCTGAGCTCGGTCGGGCAGGCGGTGGAATCGAACGAAAACGTGCGCCAGATCGGGTGGTTCAACTCCGAGCGCGCGGTCCTGCTGATCATCCGCAAGCAGGCTGGCGCGAACATCATCGAGACGACCGATGCGATCCGCGCCGCCCTCCCCCAGATGCGCGAGTGGCTTCCGCCATCGGTGAAGCTCTCGATCCTGAGCGACCGCACCGGGACGATCCGCGCCTCGCTGCGAGAGATGGGGATCAGCCTGCTGGCCAGCATCGCGCTGGTCGTCATGGTCTGCTTCGTTTTTCTCCGGCGCGTCGCGGCCACGCTCATCGCGGCGATCACCATCCCGCTTTCCCTCGCCGGCACGTTCGGCGCGATGTGGCTGCTCGGCTACAGCATCGACAACCTCTCGCTGATGGCGCTGACCGTGGCGGTGGGGTTTGTGGTGGACGACGCCATCGTCGTGATCGAAACGATCGTGCGCGAGCTCGAGGGCGGGCTTCCCCCGCTCGAAGCCGCGATGGCGGGAGCCCGCCGCATCGGGTTCACCGTCGTTTCGATCAGCGTCTCGCTCGTCGCCGTCTTCATCCCGCTCCTTTTCATGGGGGGAATCATCGGCAGGCTCTTCCACGAGTTTGCCGTCACCCTGAGCGCAGCGATCCTGATTTCCGCCGTCATTTCCCTGACTCTCACCCCGATGCTTTGCAGCAGGTTCCCGAGCATGGCCCCGCCCGGCGGGGTGCTGGCCGGCGCGATGCGCCTCCTCGAGCGGGGGCTGGACGCGACCGTCTTTCTCTACGCCGCCTCGCTCGGGTGGGTGCTCCGCCAGCGCGCGTTCATGCTGGCCGTCACGCTCGCCACGCTCGCGCTGACCGTCTGGCTCTACATCGACTGCCCGAAAGGGTTCTTCCCCGTGCAGGATACCGGACTGATTTCCGGGAACACCGAAGCCGGGCAGGACATCTCGTTTGCCGCGATGGCGGAAAAGCAGCGCGCGCTCACGGACATCGTGCTCCGCGATCCCTCCGTGGCCGCGGTCGGGTCGTTTCTCGGCGGAGGTGGTCCCGGCGGAGGTGGCTCGGGCGGATCGAACGCCGGCCGGATGTTCATTTCTCTGAAGCCGCTCGGCGAGCGCACCGAGTCCTCGATGGACGTCATCACGCGGCTCCGGAAAGCTGTCCGGCGGGTTCCCGGCATCTCGCTTTTCCTCCAGCCGGTCCAGGACATCCGCGTCGGCGGGCGCCCGGCCAAAGCCCTATACGTTTATTCCCTCCAGAGCCCCAGCTTCGACGACCTGGCCGCTTGGGCGCCGCGCCTGATCGCCCGCCTGAAGGAAATTCCGCAGCTCAAAGATGTCTCCAGCGACCAGCAGATCTCGGGGCTGCAAAGCAATGTGGTGGTCGACCGCAACGCCGCCGCCAAGCTCGGAATCCGGATGTCGGAGATCGACAGTTCCCTCTACAGCGCATTCGGGCAGAGGCAGATCGCCAACCTCTACACGACGAAAGACCAGTACCGGGTGGTCATCGAGGCGGATCCGGGGTTCCAGATGTCCCCCGCCTCGCTCGACAGGATTTTTCTTAAATCCAGTGGCGGAAGCCAGATCCCGCTCTCCGCGATCGCGAGGTTCGAGACCGGGAACACTCCGGTTTCCGTCCCCCATCAGGGGCAGTTTCCAGCGATTTCCTTCTCGTTCAACACTGCGCCAGGAGTCTCTCTCGGGGAGGCGGCCGCGCTGATCGAGGCCGCCGCGCGGGATCTCCGCATGCCCGCCGACATCCGGGGCGGGCTCCAGGGCACGGCCAAGGCATTCACCGATTCTCTATCCACCCAGCCGCTCCTGATCCTCGCCGCCATCGTCGCGGTCTATCTCGTGCTCGGCATCCTTTACGAGAGCCTCATCCACCCGATCACGATCCTGTCCACGATCCCCTCCGCCGGCCTCGGCGCACTCCTCGCCCTCCGCATCTTCGACCTCGCGCTGTCGGTGGTCTCGATGATCGGGATCATCCTCCTCATCGGCATCGTCAAAAAAAATGCGATCCTGATGATCGACTTTGCGATCGACTCCTCCCGGCGGGACGGGCTCCCGGCCGCCGAGGCGATCCGCCGGGCCTGCCTGGTCCGGTTCCGCCCGATCACCATGACAACGTTCGCTGCGCTCTTCGGCGCGCTGCCTCTCGCTCTGGCACGAGGCGACGGGGCGGAGATCCGCCAACCTCTCGGCGTCGCCATTGTCGGCGGCCTGATCGTCTCCCAATTCCTGACGCTCTACACGACGCCCGTCATCTACGTCGCGCTCGACCGGTTCCGGCGGAAAGCGAAGGCGGGCGGGGTCTAGCCCGGAAACATCACAGTGACGCAGCCCATCTTGCTAACCATTTGGCCGCCAGAGCCGTCGGCTTCCCTCACCAGATCGCAGTGGATAGGCCTCGGTCAGCCGCCGACTCTGGCGACCAAAGCGTTACGCAATCTGAGCCCCACCCCTGATTTGTCCGGGCTAGGGGCAGCAAATAAGCTGGCAGAAAATGACTCGCGCGTTGCAATGGGCGCTGCCGGGAAGTAGGATCTGCGAATGTTCGACTGGAACGAGATGATCGGCCGGCTTCGAGGAGATCGGGAGCAGCCCCGCAAGCTGCGCACCTCGGTTTTTTCTGAATTCGACGCCACTTTGATCCGCAAACAAAACGCCGCCCGCACGGCTTGGCTTCTGGCCATTTTAGCGGCCGGGGCATTGCTTGCCTGGTGGCAGGTGAGGCAGGCCGACGGCGCCATGCGCGCCTCCCTGCTGGAGAGCGCACGCACTGTCGAGCAGGGGGTCAATCCGAACAGCCTCCGGGCGCTCACCGGCACGGCCGCCGACTTGAAGAGCGCCGAATACCTGCGGCTCAAGGATCAGCTGGCCGCCACTCGCGACGCCAACCCGCAGTGCCGTTTCATCTATCTCTTGGGACGCCATCCGGACGGCGCGATCTTCTTCTTCGCGGACAACGAGCCTGCCGACTCGAAAGCCTGTTCGCCGGCAGGGCAGGTCTTTGGGGAGGCTTCGGCCGGCTGCCGGCGCGTCTTCGATTCACGGGAGGGCGAAGTCGAGGGGCCGACAACCGACCGATGGGGCAGCTGGGTCTCAGGGCTCGTTCCGATTTTTGACCGGCAGGCGGCGCAGCCCGGAACCGGCGGCCTCGTCGCCGTGCTTGGCATGGATATCGACGCCCGCGCTTGGGCAGGAACGCTGGCCCTCGCTGCCCTGCCATCCGTCCTGCTCACCGTGGCGTTGGCGGCGGTTTTTCTGCTTGGCTCAAAGCTGCTGGGCTGGCGCTGCCGCCTCGCGGGCGAACCTCCTCGCTGGGCGCGCCACATCGAGCCGGCCATGGTGGTCGCAGCCGGAGTTTCGCTCACCCTGTTTGCCACCTGGGAAGCCCACCAGCGTGAGGAGGTCGAGCGCATTCAAACTTTCGAGCAATTGGCCGATGCGCAAGCCGCAAACGCGGCCGAAATACTCCGCACCATCCGCGACTCCGAGCTCGATGGCCTGGCACAGTTCTGCGCGGGCAACCAGATGACCTCGCCTGCGGACTTCGAAAATTTCACTTCCTCCCTCGCGAAAAACCCGGCGATCCAGGCATGGTGGTGGGTTCCTGTCGTGGCGGCGGCGGACAGGAGCCGCTTTGAGGACGCGGCCCGGGAGGCGGGGGGGATGCCCGGATTTGAAATCTGGCAGGAGAACTGGATCGGCGTGCGGGAACCGGCTTATGATCGGAAGACCTACTACCCGGCTTTCTGTCTGGCACCTCGGGAGACGAACATGGGAACTCTTGGCTACGACCTTGGCTCGGAGCCTCTGCTGGGCGCGGCGCTTGAGGCGGCGGCGGCCACCGGGCTGGTCACAGCCACCGATCCCGCCAACCTGCTGCAGGATGCCGAGGGCGAAAAGCGCATGCTGATCTGCCACCCGGTCTTTGATGGCGGGGAATCGAAATCCCTGCGCGGATTCGCGCTGGCCGTGCTGCGCACGGATTTGCTGCTCAGCAAAGCTTCTGAAAACAGCCCGGTGCGGCTGGGCATTTCTCTCCTCCGCAAGAACGCGCACCCCGAGCTGCTCGCCTCAAACTTTACCGACGACGACCGCCCGAACGCGGAGATTTCGGTCACGCACACCCTTTTTGCTTTTGGCAAGGTCTTTGCGGCGACCGCTTACCCTGCGCCCGGATCCCTGCGCCAGACCGCAGCAGCTGGGCCCACCGCGCTGGCGGGCGTGTGCCTCACCGCCGCCCTGGCGGCCGCGACCAGCCTGATCCGCCGCCGGCAGAAGATCCTTGAGCCGCCGTCTCCGGGCGGACCTGCAAACTGAAACTTTCCTTTGGGCGGCATGGAAATCGGATGGCGGAGGAGGGAAATCCGGGCATGATTTGCGGATGCAGATGAAATTCGATTTGCGCGCAGCTCCGAAGGCGGCCGAGGCTGCACCGGAGCCGGCGGTCCTGAGCGTTGGCGCGCTCACTCGGAAGGTCCGGACGCTCATCGAATCCGGCCTCGGGGATGTGTGGGTCGAGGGCGAGGTCTCAAACCTGAGGCGCCAGGCGTCCGGGCATGTGTATTTCACGCTGAAGGATTCCACCTCCCAAGTGGCCTGCGTGCTTTTCGCCGGTCAGGCGGCGCAGCTGAGGGGGATCCAGTTTGCCGATGGCGTGCAGGTGCAGGTTTTCGGGCAGATCACGGTTTACGAGGCGCGGGGAAACTACCAGATCATCGTGCGGCGGGTCCAGGAGCGCGGGCTGGGCGCACTCCAGGCAAAGTTCGAGCAGCTGAAGCGTCGGCTGGCCGACGAGGGGCTATTTCTTCCCGAGCGCAAGCGTGCGCTCCCTCGCTTCCCCAGGAGGATCGGGGTCGTCACGTCGCCGACCGGCGCAGCAATCCATGACTTTTTGAATGTGCTCCACCGGCGGCAGAGGGGGATCGCCGTGGTGGTTTTCCCTGTGAGGGTTCAGGGAAATGGTGCCGCAGAGGAAATTGCGGCAGCGATCCGGCTTGCGGGAGACCCTGCGGAGCTCGGGATCGAGCCGATGGATGTGGTCGTTGTCACGCGCGGAGGAGGAAGCCTTGAGGACTTGTGGGAGTTTAACGAGGAGGCGGTGGCGCGCGCGATCGCATCCTGCCCGGTTCCGGTCGTGAGCGCGATCGGGCACGAGATCGATTTCACGATCTCCGACTTTGCAGCGGACGTGCGGGCCCCCACCCCGAGCGCAGCGGCAGAGATTTTGAGCGCGGAGGCCGGCGAGCTGATGGAGCATCTGCAGCATTTCTCCTCGAGGATGAAGCGGGCCGTCGTCTCGAGGCTGGATGCCGCGCGCGCGCGGGCCGATGCCTTCCGGCGCACGGCGCTTTTTTCCGAGCCCCGGAGGCTCCTGCAGCAACACCGGCAGGATCTGGACCGCCTCTCAGATGACCTCCGGCGCGCGGGGGCCGGCTGGGTGCAGGCCCATCGGCTCCGTGCGGAGAGGTCGGCCGCATCGCTTTCCTCGCACTGCCCAACCAGAAAAATCTCTTTGGCCCTGGCAAGCCTTGTGGAGCTTCACAGCGCGATGAGGCAGCGGTCGGAGGGCCGCATCCTTTCCTCCCGGGCGGAGATCGCCAAGCATTCGGCCGTCCTCGCCGCGCTGAGCCCGTCAGCTGCGCTGGCGCGGGGATACACGATGACCCTCGCCTCGGACGGGACGCTGATCCGCTCGGCAGGCGGAGTTTCACCAGGGCAGGAGATCGTCACAAAGTTTTGCGATGGCACGGTCCGGTCGGTGGCGGAGTGACCCGCCAGTAAAGAACCTTCTGATCCAGTTTCCTGAGCGTTAGCTATTTCAGCTTGATCTCCGCTGGAAGCCACTTCGCAACGATGTCCGCCAAGCTCGTTGCGCAAACTGGCTCGGATGTGGTTGTCCTCAGCCGCCAGGATGCGCGCATTGAGCCTGGAGAACCGACGCCTGCTGTCCCGCCTGCTGTCCCGCCTGCGAGCCGGGCGCGGCAGGCAGCGGAGCGTTCCGCCCGGGCAAAGCCAGGCGGAGGGAGAACCAGAACTCGGACCCCTTGCCCGGGTTGCTCTCCACCCCGATCTCGCCGCCCATGAGCTCGACGAGCTGCTTCGAGATCGCCAGCCCCAGGCCGGTGCCGCCGTATCGCCGGGTGGTCGAGCCGTCTGCCTGGGTGAACCTCTCGAACACCATGCCGATCTTGTCCGAAGGAATTCCGATGCCGGTGTCGCGCACCGAGAAGCGCAGGCAGGCAGCGCTTCCTGACTTTTCCAACAGCGAGACGCGGACCGACACCTCCCCCTTCGAGGTGAACTTGATGGCGTTTCCGACGAGGTTGGCAAGAATCTGGCGGATGCGGGCGGAGTCGCCGCAGAGCAGCGCCGGCACGGAGGGATCGGAGCCGCAGCGCAGATCGAGCCCCTTCTCCTGCGCCCGCACGGCCATCGTGGAGGCGAAGTCATCAAGCAGGACCTTCAGGTCGAAATTCAAAACCTCCAAGGCAAGCTTGCCGGACTCGATTTTTGAGAAGTCGAGGATGTCGTTGACGATGGCGAGCAGGGCTTCTTCGCTCGAGCGTACGGCCTCGGCATACCGCCTCTGCTGGCTGCTCAGCTCAGTCCCGAGCAAAAGCTCGGTCATTCCGATGACCCCGTTCATGGGGGTGCGGATCTCGTGGCTCATGTTCGCCAGGAACTCGCCCTTGGCCCGGGTAGCGGCCTGCGCTTCATCCAGCGCCTTGTGCAGGACAACATTCTGGTTGGAGAGCTCGTCGAAAGATGATTGAAGCTCCGCCCGGCTCGTGGCGAGCAGGGTTTGCTGGCGGACGCTTTGCCTGAAGAAATAGAGGAAGATGCCCAGAAGAAGAAGCAGCAGGGCCCCGGCGGTGGCGGCCATGACCACGATCGCATCCCTCACCGGGCCAAGCGACACGCTCTCGTTGCTGGCGACCAATAAAATGGCGTGCCAGCCATCAAATTTCTGCGGCAGATAGGACGAGATGCAGTGGATATCCCCCTCCCCGGTGGACATGGCATGGATCGCGCTGCCTTCGTAGCCTTCGGAAAAATCCGTGCGCATCTGCGCGAGCGTATCGGGAGCGATTTGCGGGGCGGCGCGCGGCGACGAGAACCCGTGCCGGACGTGGAGCGGCTGGCCGCTCGGATCGAGCAGGAGCACCCACGCCTGCGGGTGGCTGAGGCTGAAGCGCTGGATCGCCTCCCGCCACAGCGACTGCGGATCCAGGGCGACAGAGACCCTGGCACGGAGGGTTCCGTCCGCTTGGTGCACCCCGCCCTGGAGCACGACCGTCGAGGGATCCGAAGTTGGCAGCGCAGGGGCCGTGAGAGGGGAAAGCGTGAAATAATAATGACCTTCCATGCTCATGGAGCGTCCGCGCCCATCCGGCCGGGTCACGACGAGCGATTTGATCAGTTTATTATTGAGGGAAAGAAAGCGTCGGAACAGCACGAGTGCGGCCTGGGGCGGCTCCTTTTCGGAAAGCAGCTCGCCGTAAGGCAGGCTGGTGAGGGAAAACGTGAAGGCTTCGCGAAATGCCTCCAGCTCCTTGTTGGTTTCGCGGCTGAGCCCGGCCGCCAGCTGGCGGGTTTCCTCGATGGACCGCTGCCGCTGGCTCGAGCGGAGCTGGTAGTTGATGCCGAGGGCGCAAACGATGACGGCGAGCCCGGCCAAAAGAGCCAGAAACACGGGGATCCGAAGCATGGAGACGGCCGGCAGGAATGGCTTCATCCCGGATTCATTTGGCAACGAAGATCACGACGGCCCAGCCCAATTCGGAGACCGGCGCGGAAAATGCTGTCCAGGATTTTCCATGGAGGACGACGGGGACCGAGGCGGCAGGCTTTTCGAGGACCGCGCGGGCCATTTCACGCACCGGCCGGAGCGTCGTCTTGAGGACGTTGTATTCGTCGGACTTGAAGGTGTCCTGCTTGACGGTCTCCAGGTATTTGTGGTCCTTGAGCGGAGGCATTTCGAGAAGCTGAATGGCGCTCTCTGTGGCCGCGACGAGAACCCCGCTCCTCGCGATGACGGCAGTCGGAGCGCGGTCGGCGTTCAGGTAGCGACCGACAATATCGGCGATGGTGACATCCAGCCCGGCCACCCCCTGCAGCACATCCCCCTCGTACACCGGCGCAATCGCGCTCACCATCCACCCGCGCCCGGCCGGATCCACGTAGGGCTCGTCAACCCAGACGCTCCCGCGACCCGGGTTGTGCGCCGCATCGGCCAGGTAGTAAAAATTGAATTCGGGAATGTTCATCTTTGCCGGGTATTGTGCGACCGTCTCAAACCACGGGTAGATCCGGTTGAGGCTGTTGCGGTCGTTGTAGTACGCCTGGGCGACCTCGGGGAAGGTCCGGCAGATGCGGATGAGTTCCGCATCTGCCGGCTCGGTGAGATACGCAACGTCTTTAACCTGCTCGGTGATCGGGACAGCCCCCGAGATCCAGAGGGCGGCCGTCTGGTCGTTGACAGGCTTGTAGAACGCGCCGGTCGGGGCCATGGCGTATTGGGATTTGACCGCAGCGGCAATGAGCTCGCCTTTGCGCGGGTAGAGCTCCGCGAGGAATCGCGCGAGCTGCCCCACCTCCGCGCGGATCCGCCCGAGGTCGCTGTTGACTTGCGAAGCCAGCTGCTGAGCGGCGGCCGGCTGTTCGCCCTGCGGATCGGAGGCATGGCGGCTGCATCCGCCCAGGCTGAGCGCGAGGCACGAGGCCGAGGAAAGCACAAGCATTCCCCTGGCCGCCAGACGGGTGAAGCATCGGGCAATGCTGCTCGGAAATTTTTCAGGCGGCCTCATCGGGTGATATCAAGGACAGTCTCCCGGCGGGCGCGCGCGGATAAAACCACGACAGCCCACCTGCGAAAAAAGAAAAGGCAACCGCCCGCGAACACGAGCAGGAAAACGCTGCCGGGATCGGGGCTGGCCCATGACCCAAGGTTTGCATACGGGATCCAATCAGCCAGCATCACCGTCGAGTTCCCGCTCACCACAAACTCTGAGAGCCCGATGGCGCTCGCGACATGAAACGGATCATCTCCATATGCGGGAACCGTGCCGTCCTGCAGGGCATTCCAGTTGTAAGTGTAGCCCATCGCGCTCCACGGGTAGGTGGTTTCCGCCTGGTTGTATTCGATGAAGTCGGTCGTCGCGTTGCTCCCGCTGTAGAGGATCTTATCGTCCTTAAAATCCACATAGTTGAAGCCCGCGGGGGTTCCTTCGTTGGTGGCTTTGTAGGTCCCGTTGCCGGTTGTCGTGTCACCGCCCCATGTTTCGAGCGTTGGCAGCTGAGTGCCGATGACGGACGAGTAGGCTGGCCTGGCGATGTTCTCCATCGGGACCCAGAAGAAAGCCAGCCCCTTCTGCGCCATGACGTCTGCCGCCACGGGATACAGCCCAAGAGATTGGGTGATGCGCATGGCGACGTCTGCGGAGGCCGGCGCCTCGGTCATCCCGGAATAATAATTCTGAACAAGGTAGCTCTGGAGCGATGTGCCCGACGTCACCCACGGCTGGATGTAGTGAACGACGTCGACATCCATGTAGGAAAGCCTCTTATCTGTGCCGAGGCCGGTATCCCAAAAGCCATAGTTCGGCTTGGTGAACGTCCCGACGAGCGTGCAGTTGTATGTGATGTGGTCCGAAAATTCGATCGCCTTGTAGATCGGCGTTTCCGCGCCTGTCCACGTCAGCGTGGTCAGGTTGCCGGAGACGGGGAGAAGGGTGCGCGCGGTCGTCGCCTCAATGGGAACGGGAGTCGCGTCGGCCGTCATGCCGACCCAGTGGTAGGATTCCTTTGCGATGGCCGCTGCCGCGGAAAAGGCGGCGCTCTGCTGATCGGGAGTCACCTCTCCAAGCATGGCGCTCGCAGCGAGCATCAGAAATCCGCAGATCAACCCGAAAAAACGGCCGCATCCCTTCGCCTTGCTGATGTTTATGATCGATTTCGCTGCCATGGGGCCTCGCTTTTTTAGAGGGACAAGTAATACCCGATCAGCGCGTGATACGCGAGCCCGGAATTTTTCTTGGCGCTTAGCGGGTTCTCCCGCCGCCGAAGAAAGGCCTCATATTCATTCCTGGCATGCTCGAGCAGCGGCAGAACCTCACGGTTTGTCTCCCCCGATAATATCCGCTGTCCAAAGAGCGCTGTGGAAAGGAGGAAGCGCGAGCCAGCCAGCCAGGCCTCAATGACATCAAGCCCGCTTTCTGCTTCGGCGAAGAACTCGGACAAAAGCCTGATCCCTTCGGGAATATCTGCGGCGGCTTTGCTGACCGCCTCTGAAACCGAATGAAATCCGGCCGGATCTCCCGCCCTGAGGTCGGCGAGGAGATTTTTCAAATAGGCCACCGGAGCCGGGAGCGAGTCTTTCATCCCATTCCACTGGACTCCGCTTGTCCCCGCCTGCGCGAACGGAACGCTCCTGCCAAGAATCTTTATCGCCTGGATGAACCGGTCCGGGTCCGCGCCAAACAATTCCCGGCAGAACCCGCGAAAAAGGGATTCGCTCGATTGTCCCGCTCTGGAGGCAGCGTAGGAAGCAAGCCCGATATAGGGGATCTGGGTCGTGTAATCATTCTGGCGGATCGCCCAGCTGGTCACGCAATGCCCGAGAAGGTTTTCTGACACCACGGTTTTGGCAGCTCCTGCGATATTGGAGGCATGGGTGGGATTCGCGCACAGGAAATTATCTCCGTGCGAGCGTGAGGCGCTGCACAGGACGACATCGAAGCCGTGTTTTTTCAGGATCTGGACCGAGGCGAATGCGCGCAGCTCGCCATTCGCGTCCACGATCTCCGGAAACTTCTCCATGAGGCCGGACCCTCGGATCGTCTCCCGGGAAAAATGTCCAAGAGCATGGAGGTTGACCGCCTCTGACGCATGGTCTCCGTCCCAGTAATTCCAGTCCCAAATCACATACGCCTTCGGGTCGAACCCCGTCGCCTCGGGACCCATCATGATCATGTCGTTCCAGATCCCTGGCCTGATGCCTTTCTTCAGGAGGGGGGCCGCCAACGTCCGGATATGGCTCCCGAAGAGCTGGTTTCTTCCATGCTTTTCAATAGTGGCCGCACAGGCCGGGCATTTGCCAAAGACATACGCCTCATCGCCCCCGAGATGGAAATGTCGGATGTCGCCGAACAGCTCGAGATACTCCGCGACCCATGCCAGCAGAAACTTGACGACCCCGGGATTTGACGTGCAATAGCAGTCGTGGCGTTCGCCGAGCTCGCGGAAGGGAACGTATTTTTCCTTCAAGAGGACATATTCGGCATGCCCCACGGTTTGCAGAAGGGGAATGGGCTCCAGCCCCAGCGCCCTGGAGTACGATAGGATCTCGCGGAACTCGTCTTTTGACATGGCCTCCGGCCAGACGCATTCCGGGCAGGTTTCCCACTGCACTTTGTCCTCGAGCTCCCACAGGATCGCTTCGAAGCCCATCCCCTTTAACCTCCTCAGCCAACTGCGGACGTAGTCTCCCTTCAGCGAGACGCCGTTGAAGTCCATGTGAAAAATG
>JBAXXX010000045.1:0-29765 GCA_037127695.1 Verrucomicrobiia bacterium
ATCCCGTAGGTCTCGCCGCCGAGGAAAAATGTCAGGTATTTTCCCGCGAGGCCGGGGGAGGATCCGCCGTTCATGGCGGGGAGCTCAGGGAGGTGAGTTTTCATGTGGGTGATCCGGCAATAAACGTGAGATCTACGCTGCAGGGGCCGGCATCGCAATGAGCCGGAATCCCGGGCCCGCAGCCAGAGGTTGCTTCCGCCGAAAAATAGCGCGCTTGCATGGCGGAATTATGCCCAAGGCACTTTCCCGGGCAATTATCCAAATCCCCTAAAATCGACGCGGAATTCACCCTAGGGGATTTCCCCTATGGCGGGTCAAAACCATTGAGCTGGGCTGGCAGCTTTTACTCAGGCCCCTCGTAGAACCATAATTGACCTCGCCTCGGCATTCCGCTACGAAGCCGGCATGAAAACGCTGCCTGAAGCCGAAATTGACGGGCTGCCGCCCGCGAACCTGAGTTTGCAGAGGAATACGGCGACGGGCAGACGCAGGCTTCTTCTCTTTGATATCGACGGCACGCTCATGACCTCGGGCGGCGCGGGCGAGGCAGCTCTCGTGCACGCGATGAAAACGAGGTTTGGCGTCGAGGAGGATTTTTCCGGAGTTGTTCTCGCGGGGTCCACCGACGCCCGCATTGCAAGGACGCTCCTGGAGAAGCACGGGCTCGCCACCACGGCAGAGAATCTGGCGGCCCTCATGGACAGCTATCTTCACAGCCTGGCGGAACGCATGGGCTCGCACAGCGGGCGCATCATGCCGGGGATGATTCCGGTCCTTGATGCCATCAAGGCCCACCCGGACGCCGTCCTGGCCCTCCTGACCGGCAACCTCGTCCGCGGCGCGGAAATCAAGCTCCGCCACTACGGGGTCTGGGACTACTTCGAGTTCGGTGCGTTTGCCGACGACCACCACGACAGGAACGAGCTCGGAAAATTTGCCAGCGCCCGCGCAGCAGAAATCCATGGCGAATCGTTCCCGGCCGACCGGATCTTCGTGATTGGCGACACGCCGAAAGACATTGAATGCGGGCGCGCGATCGGAGCAATGACCGTCGCGATCGCAACCGGCGACTACTCCAGAGACGAGCTCGCTGCCTGCAGGCCGGATTTCCTTTTTGACGATTTCTCGGATACCGAAGCCGTCCTGGATGTCCTGCTCCCCGGCCGGCTCCCCGATTTTCTCTGAGAGCAAAACTTGCTTGCGGATTTTTCCGAGCGGCTTTCGTCCGGTCTCGCGCGTGCGCCGGCGTGCCGCACGAACGCCTGATCAAGGTCGAAAAACCTTCTCGCGCCTGCCCCCGACATTGCGGAACGTTCCGCCTTCTGCTACGGGTATTCCATGCTAGCAACAATTGACATTCAACAAATGAGCACCAGGGACAAGCTCCGTCTGATGGAAGACCTCTGGGCTGATTTGTCCGGCACGGATGTTTTGTCTCCTGCCTGGCACGGCGATGCTCTGGCTGAACGGGACCGGCTTATTGAATCGGGCGAGGAGAAGTTCGTGGACTGGGAAAGCGCCAAACGGCGGCTCCGAGAAGAGCTGCCGTGAGAACCTGCATCCAGCCAGCGGCCTTGACCGACTTGCGGAGGGGTTTCCATTTTACGAGCGACAGGAGGCGGGATTGGGAACGCACTTCCTGGATTCGCTGTATTCGGACATTGATTCGTTGGGCATGTTCGCCGGTATCCACACGATCCAATTCGGAAAGTTTTTTCGCCTGCTCTCCAAGCGGTTTCCCTTCGCCGTTTACTATGATGTGAGCGGCAATACGGCCTTCGTCCGGGCGGTGCTGGACCTCCGCCGAGACCCGGAATGGATTGCAGAAAAGCTGAAAAATCGAAAATAGCCATTCGAATGGAAAGCGGAGGCTATTCCCGGGCCGGGCGAAGGGCCTGCAGGATATGCGGGGAGAAAAGCTCAGGCTCCAGCAGGAACGCGTCATGGCCTTTTCCGGAATGGACGCTGATCCACGTGACGGGAACTCCCGCACCCTCGAGCACGCGGACAAGACGATCCTGCTCGGAGGGCTCAAACGATCCGTCGGAATCGATGCTGAAGACGAGATACCGCTGGGATTGGCAGCGGGAAAACAGCTTGGCGAACCCGGAGACCCCGGCCTCGGCCAGCAAATCGAACCACTGCCAGGCATCGAGGATGCGAAGGTAGGAGTTCGCATCGAACCGGGAAACAAACTTTTGGCCTTGGTGGAGGAGATACGATTCCACCGGGTGGTTGATTTCATACCATCCGAATGGCGTGGAGCGTCCGGCCACCTCGGCGCGTGCGCGTGCGCGAAGATCCTGGAGCGAGACGAACGTTTTGTGGGCGATGCGGCGCGCGGCGGCAAGGCCATTGCGGGGCTGGGCGTTATAGCGCCCAGCTCGAAAATCGGGATCGAGCTCGATCGCCGCGATCTGCTCGAAGTTCATCAGGCGCTGGAGGACCGTCGTTTCGAGGCCGGAGGCGATCGGCACGGTAGTTTTGACGCGGTCGGGATAGCGGGTGGCGAGGCTGAGGGCAAGGTATCCGCCAATCGATGCCCCGATCGCCGCATGGAGGGTGCGGATGCCGAGATGATCGAGCAGGTGGATCTGCGAGTCTACGATATCCGCCATCCGGATGGTTGGAAAGTCCGCCCCCCACCGCCGGCCGGTATCCCCGCGCAATGAGGCCGGGCCGGTGGACCCGTAGCAGCCGCCGAGATAGTTCGCGCAGACAACAAAAAATTTCCGGGTATCGATTGCGCGCCCCGGCCCGATAAATGCGTCCCACCAGCCCTCGTGAAGCTCGTCGGCCCATCGCCCGTCAAGCCCTGGGACAGCCGTATTGATGCCAGCCGCGTGCTGGCTTCCGGTCATCGCGTGGAAGATCAGGATCGCGTTGGTTCCCCCGGCGTTCAGTTTGCCATACGTTTCGTAGGCGAGCTGGAAGCCATCGAGCGAGGCTCCACATCGGAGGCGGAACCGTTCGCGGTGCTGGTAGAACTGCGTTTCGACGATGTCGATGTCGGCGCTGGAATTGGCAAGGATGGTTGGCATAAGGCGAATGCGGACGCGGATTCACGACCCGCGCCCGGGTTTCGACTCAGGCTTCCGTCGCGAACCGCTCGCGGATCGCTGTCAGGTCGGTGCGGATGTCCTTGATGACCTGAGACGAGCGCCGTTTCGCGACCGCGAACCAGATCCAGCCGACAAGGAGGTAGCCGAGGAACAGGTAGGGCAGCCAGTTGTAGGGCGCTGGCGGCACCGGGTAGAGGTTCCCTGCAAGGGCGGTTCCCATGAAGGCGATGGCCAGGAGGGCCGAGAAGATCGCCGGCAGCTTCAGCTCATCGCGGCGGCTCAGATAGACGGGCGCGGCAACCGAGACGATGATGTAGGTCACGATGAACCCATAGGTCGCCACCGTGCCAACCCAGCCGTAAATATCGAACGGCGCGACACCGAGCGCGGCGAGCGCCGCTGCCGGAACGAAAGCCAGTATCGCCGAGACGGTCACCGCGACGTGAGGCGTCTCATTCGTCGAGTGTGCATTTCCCACCAGCGATGGAAAAACGCCATGACGCGCCATCAAAAAGAGGATGCGCGCTCCCGCGTTGATAGACGCCAGGGTGCAAGCGAAAAAGCTGAGCACCGCGCCTGCGGAAACAAACGGTTCCAAGTAGGCGAGCCCAGCCCGGCTGGCCAGGACGTTGAGCGGGGCGCTGCTCTTGTCGAGCGTCTCGGAATATCCGTTGAACCCAAGCGCGAGGCCGTAGGAGGATACGATGAAGAAGAGGCCCACGAATATCGCGCTGCGGATCACCGCGCGAGGAATCGTTTTCAAGGGATCCTTGGCTTCCGCCCCAAGCGACGTGGCGCTCTCAAACCCCACGAAGCTGAAGATAGCCAGCACCAGGCCAAGCCGAAGCTGTTCGGCCGTCACCCCTTGCAGCGAGAGCTGGCTCCAATCCAGGTTCAGCCCGTTGCGGTAGAGCGTGGCGCCAACGATGATGGCGATCAACAATACGGATGCCGCCTCGAGGCCAAGCATCAACCTCGCGGAGAGCTTGATATCCTTGTAGGCGACCAGCCAGGAGAGGCCGACGGCCACAAACGTGAACACGACCGAAAAGGCAACCCCGGGGGCTTCCCCACCACCCAGAACCGGCTTCAGCAGGACATGCAGGTAGTTGGTAAATCCGCCGATCACCGCCGCACCCGTTCCAATGTAGGCAACAAGAAGCGACCAGCCCACCAGCACCCCCGCCGTCGGCCCAAGCCCCTCCGCCACATACGCGTAAAACGACCCCGGCGATGCCGAGCGCTTCGCGAACTGGTTGATGTTCCACGACACGAACAGGATCCCCACCAGCGCAATCGAATACGCCAGCCAGGTCCCGCCTCCAGCCAACGCAAACACCAACGGAATCACCACTGTCGGCGAGGCCGTCGGGGCGATGTTGGCCACCGATTGGGCGAAAGTTTCCCACGCCGACAAAGCGTGGCCTTTCAGCCCGTAATGCCCGTCATGGGCGCTTGCTGTTTTGCTCATTTTTTTCTTTTCTTGTGTTGTCGCCGGCTCAGGCAGCCGACATGCCTTCCGCAGGGAATGACGACTTGTCTAATCGTCCATGTGTGCGCGAAATGGGTTGTGTGTGCGTCATAAAAAATCAGATGGCGGCGAGCGCCTGTTCGAGGTCGTGGCGGAGGTCGTCCACGTTTTCGATTCCGACGGAGAGCCGGACGAGGGAGTCGCTGATGCCGAGGGCGGCGCGCTGATCCGGGGGGATCGAGCCATGGGTCATGATGGCGGGGTGCTCGATGAGGCTCTCGACCCCTCCAAGGCTCTCGGCGAGCGCGAAGAGTTCGGTGGTTTCGAGGAACCGGCGGGCACCGGAGAGGTCGGTTCGAAGGACGGCGGTGATCATGCCGCCGAACGCGCTCATCTGGCGTCGGGCAAGCTCGTGTTGAGGGTGCGAGGCGAGGCCGGGGTAGATGACCCTTTGGATTTTCGGATGACCTTCAAGCCAACCTGCGAGCTCCAGAGCGCTTTCGCTGTGCCGCCGCATCCGGAGCGAGAGCGTTTTGACGCCGCGAAGGGCCAGGAAGCTATCAAATGGCCCGGCGACAGCTCCGATGGAATTCTGGAGAAATGCGAGCTGCTGTGCGAGGCTGGCCTGCTCCCCGCCGACGATGACGATTCCGCCGACGACATCCGAGTGTCCGTTTAAATACTTGGTGGCCGAGTGGACCACGACATCGATGCCGAGATCGAGCGGGCGCTGGATCCACGGGCTGGCGAACGTGTTGTCGGCGACGGTGATGAGGCTGTGCTTTTTCGCAATTCTGGCGACCGCCTCCAGGTCGATGAGCTTGAGGAGCGGGTTGCTCGGTGTTTCCAGCCAAACAAGCCTGGTCTCGGGGCGGATGGCCGCCGACAGCGCTTCGGGGTCGCTGAGATCGACAAAGCTGAAGCTCAGGTTGGCCGAGCGTTTGCGGACGCGGTCAAAAAGCCGGAACGTCCCGCCGTAGAGGTCATCGCTGGCGATCACGTGGGCACCGGAATCGAGGACCTCGAGGAGCGTGGACATGCCGGCGAGGCCGGAAGCAAACGCAAATCCGCGCGAGCCATTTTCCAGATCCGCTGCACATTTTTCCCAAGCGGCGCGGGTCGGGTTCCCCGAGCGCGAGTAGTCGTAACCTTTGTGAACTCCAGGGCTTTCCTGCACGTAGGTCGAGGTCTGGTAGATCGGCGTGATGATGGCCCCGGTCGAAGGATCGGGCTCCTGCCCGGCGTGAATGAGGCGGGTGTCGAAGTGAAGCGGGCTTGGCATAAATCAGGGCAGGGTGCGGCGGAGATGGGAAAGGACGTCGGTGCGCGTGACGAGGCCGAGGAATCGGTTCCCGTCCTCAACGATCGCGACATGGCCGCGGTCGAAGACTTCCATCAGGTCCGGGAACGAGGTGTCTGGCGCCACCTTTTCGAGGCCGTCGATCATCGCCGTTTCCACCGGATCGCGGAAGCGTTCCGGCTTGCCATGGACGTTCACGAGGAGATCCGACTCGTCCAGGATGCCGATGATCCTCCCCCCTTCGAGCACGGGCAGCTGCGAGATGTCGCCCATGCGCATGCGCTGGTAGGCGGTGAGCAGGGAGTCTCCGGGGCCGACCGACACGACCTCGCCGCGCTCGTGGCGGCGCGAGATCAGGTCGCGCAGGTCGCCCGTCCTCGAGCGCTCAAGATACCCTTGGTCAGCCATCCAAAAATCGTTGAACATCTTCGAGAGATACTTGTTGCCGCTGTCGCAAATGAGCGTGACGACGCGCTTCGGTTCGGTCTGCTCGCGGCAGTAGCGGAGGGCGGCTGCAACGAGCGTGCCAGACGATGACCCTGCGAGAATCCCCTCATCGCGCAGGAGCTGCCGCGCGGTCGCGAAGCTCTCGGCGTCGGAAATCGTGTAGGCGTTGCGCACGGGCGAGAGGTCGGCGATCTCGGGGATAAAATCTTCCCCGATCCCCTCGACCGCCCAGGATCCGACTTGGCCGATCTTCCCGCTGCGGGTGAATTCCGCGAGGATAGAGCCCTCAGGATCCGCCAGGACCGCCTCAGTCCGTGGCTGTACCTTGGCAAAAAAGCGCCCGAGCCCGGTGATCGTGCCTCCGGAACCGACTCCGCAAACAAAGGCATCGACATCGTGAGCCATCTGATCCCAGATCTCCGGCCCGGTTGTCTGCTCGTGGGCGAGGGGGTTGGCAGGATTCTGAAACTGGTTGATATAGTGGGCCCCCGGAATTTCCGATGCGAGGCGCGCGGCGAGGTCCTGATAATATTCCGGGTGCCCCTTGTTGACATCCGACCGCGTGATATGCACCTGGGCACCCAGCGCGCGGATGTGAAAGACTTTTTCCTGCGACATCTTGTCGGGAATCACGAGGGTGACCTGGTATCCCCTGGCCGCGCCAACCAGGGCGAGCCCGAGCCCAGTATTGCCCGCCGTGGCCTCGACGATCGTCCCGCCCGGTTGCAGGGCGCCAGACTTCTCTGCGGCGCGGATCATCGAGAGTGCGACGCGATCCTTGATCGAGCCGCCGGGGTTCTGTTCCTCGTGCTTGACGAACAGGCGGCAGAGCCCGGTGTCCTGCCGGGTGATTTCGGAGAGCGGAGTGCGCCCGATGCGGTTGAGGATGGGTTGGCTCATGGCGAAAGTTTCATACGGCAGTTTTTTCAAAGGCCTGTCCGAGGTCCCACAGGAGGTCGTCGATATGCTCGGTGCCGACCGAAAGCCGGATCTGCTCGGGCTTGACCCCGGCGAGAAGCTGTTCGGCCTCGGTGAGCTGCCCATGCGTGACCGTGGCGGGATGGACGACCAGCGACTTCGAGTCGCCGACATTGGCCAGGAATGAAAAGACCTTGAGGTGCTCGATAAATTTCTTCGCGCGCTCGAAGCCTCCACGGATTCCGAAGGCCAGGATCGCCCCGGGGCCCTTCGGAAGGTATCTGAGCGCGAGGGCGTGATGCGGGCTGTCCTTCAGTCCGGGGTAGGACACCCAGGTGACCTCCCCGTGAGATGCCAGGTGCTCCGCAATCTTTTGTGCGCTCTCGACCTGGCGGGCGATCCGGAACGACAGCGTCTCCAGGCCCTGCAGGAAAAGAAAGGCGTTGAACGGGCTCATGCACGCGCCAAGGTCGCGGAGGTAGTGGAGGCGCGCCTTGATGATGTAGGCGATGTTCCCAGCGCCGGGGTAGTTCCCCCAGCGGTCCCAATGGACAAACCCGCTGTAGGCCGGATCCGGCGTGGTGAAGTCCGGGAATTTTCCGTTCGACCAGTCGAAGTTTCCTCCGTCCACGATGAGTCCGCCAATGCTCGTCCCGTGGCCGCCGATGTATTTTGTTGCCGAGTGGACGACGACGTTTGCGCCGTAGTCGAACGGGCGGAAAAGAAACGGCGTCCCAAACGTGTTGTCCACGAGGAGCGGGATCCCGTTTTCCTGGGCGATCTTCGCAACCGCCTCGAAATCGATGATGTTGATATCCGGGTTCCCAATCGTTTCGATAAAGATCGCGCGCGTGGCGTCGTTGATCGCGCGGCGGAAATTTTCAGGATCCGCAGGATCGACGAAATGCGTGCGGATCCCGTGCCTGGGCAGCGTATTTTTGAAGAGGTTGAACGACCCGCCGTAGAGGGTTTTTGCCGCGACGATCTCGTGTCCGGCATGGAGGATATTCAGGACCGAATAGGCGGTGGCCGCCGAGCCGGACGCGACGGACAGGGCACCTGTGCCACCCTCCAGCACGGCGATCCGGTTCTCCAGGACCTCGTTCGTCGGGTTCGTGATCCGCGAGTAGTCGAACCCGAATTCCTCAACCGAACTGATCGCTTTCGCCTGCTCGAAATTTTTGAAGACAAACGACGTTGTCTGGTAGATCGGGACTGCTCGCGATCCCGTGGTGGGATCGGGCACCTGCCCCGCGTGGAGCTGCAGGGTGTCGAAGTGGTAGGTTCGTTCGCTCATAAATCCAAGGCTTTGTCGAAGCGGGATGACCCGGCGAATGCGACTTCCGGGCGGATTTCAAATCCTTGCAGCGCATCGTCCACATCGATCTGCAGGGCGCTGTTGAAGACGTTGTTCACGATCATCAGGGCCCCGAAGACCGTGAGCTCGACGATCTGCGCCGACGTGAGGAATTTCTGGAGCTTCGCGAAGAGCGCGTCCGAAACCCGGTTTGGGTTTGCGGCGAGCTGACGGCCAAATGCCACGATCGTCTCGTCGCGTTCGTCGAGCTGAAGGGCATCCGGGTTATCTCCTCCGGAGATCAGCGCTTTGTGCATGTAGGTCGCGCAGAGCTTGCAGGCATTCTCGCGGGAGATGGCGTCGCAAAACAGGATGGTCCGGCGCGCGCCGAGGACGGGCTTCACCAGCGCGTAGAGCCGGTACCATTCGAGCACGGCGTTCAGCGCTGCGGGCGAGTGCAGCAGCGCGGCCTTCATGTTCGAGACCGAGCCGTGCTCCTCCTCGACCTTTCGGTAAGCGGATTGAATTTCAGGCGAAGCCTCCTCGTAGGTGATGGGTGGGATTCTGGACATGGTATTGTTAGGGTTCAAATGAGCGGAGCGGGCGGGAGCCGAACTCGGGTTCTGGAGCTCCTGCCTTCCATCCGGCTACGGCCGCATCGATTGCAGCGCGGATGATTCGTGGCAGGCGGTCGATTTGTTCGCGGGTCGTAATCATCGGAGGGGCGAGGCAGATGATCTCGTCGAGGATCCGGGTGTAGAGGCCCCGCGAAAACAGCTCGGCCCGGACGCGGCGGCCGATCCCCGCATCAGATGGAAAGCGCTCTTTGCTGTTCCGGTCGGCCACGAGCTCAATTCCCACAAGAAGCCCCAGCCCTCGGATTTCCCCGAGATGGGCGGAATCGTCCAATGCCTCGTGGAGGCCTTCCAGCAGCCTGGTTCCCAGCCGGGCGGAGTTTTCTAAGAGGCCTTCTTTTTCAAGGATTTCGATATTGGCGAGCGCGACCGCGCACCCGACCGGGTGGCCGGATGCCGTGTAGCCGTGCATCCAGCGACGGGAGGAGGTGACGGAATCCAGCGCTCCCTTGATCTCCCCGGAAACTCCGATGCCGCCAAGCGGAAAGTAGCCGCTCGTGATCCCTTTGGCGAACTGCACGATATCCGGCTCGACACCCCAGTGCTCGAGCGCAAACCAGCGCCCGGTTCGGCCAAAGCCGGTGATCACCTCATCGCTGATGAATAGCACATTGTGCCGGTCGCAGATCTCGCGGATCCGTGGAAAATAATCCGGAGGAGGCACGATCACCCCTCCTCCTCCGCCCTGCACCGGCTCCGCGATAAACGCGGCAACCGTGTCGGCTCCCTCGCGCAGGATTGCTTCCTCCAGAAGATCCGCCGCCGCGAGGCCCGGCGAGACTCCGGGTTTCCCGTGCGCAAACCGGTAAGGATAGGGCGACTCGATGTGCAGGAAGTCGGGCAGCCGCGGACCGAAGACCTCCGAAAACTCATCCACCCCGGTCGCCGATGCCGCGCCGACCGTGGAGCCATGATACGATAGCTTGCGCGCGATGATTTTCCGCTTCTGCGGCTTCCCTTTCGCATTCCAATAGAACCGCGCCGTCCGGATCGACGTGTCTGTGGCGTCCGACCCCCCGAGCGTGAAATAAAATGCCTCGATCTTCGGATAGACAAGCTCCTTGAGCCTTCGTGCGAGCTGGATGGCCGGCCAGTTGGTCGATCCCGCATAGGCGGTGGCAAATGGGAGCTTCGCCATCTGGCTCGCCGCCGCGTCCACGAGCTCGCGTCGGCCGTGCCCGACGGCAACATTCCACATTCCGCTCAGCCCGTCGAAGTAGGTTCCACCTTCCAGGTTGGTGATCAGCGCTCGCTCGCCCGATACCCATATCTGAGGGTTAAGGTGCTCGCTCGGATGGTGCTGCGGATGGATCAGGTGGTCGTGATCCTTTTGCACCAGGGATTTTCTGTCTGTCGCAGTCATGTGAGTTTGTTGGCCTTGGAAGCAGAGGCCCCCGGGGCAATTGCCCCGGAGGCACCCCGCCGCTATGAAAATGGTAAGGATTGGATAGGCTCAAACTGCCGCAGCCAGCGCCTGGTCAAGGTCGCCGGTAATGTCTGCGATGTTCTCGAGCCCGACCGAGAGCCGCACGTAGTCGGCGGTGACGCCGGTGGTTTCCTGCTCTTCCGCCGTGAGCTGCTGGTGGGTTGTCGAGGCAGGATGGATGACGAGGCTCTTCGCGTCCCCGATGTTGGCGACGTGCGAGAAGAGCTTCAGCGAGTTGATGAATTTCTTGCCCGCTTCGATCCCTCCCTTGATGCCGAACCCGACGATCCCGCCGAACCCTCCCTTGAGGTATTTCGCAGCGATGGCGTGGTTCGGATCATCCTCGAGCCCGGGATACGTGACCCAGGCGACGGACGGATGCGCCTTGAGGTGACGGGCCACGGCCAGCGCATTCTCCGAATGCCTCGTGATCCGCAGCGGCAGGGTCTCGAGGCCCTGCAGGAACTGGAACGCGTTGAACGGGCTGAGCGCCGCACCGATGTCGCGCAGAAGCTGGACCCGGACCTTCAAAATGAACGCGACATTTCCCAGCCCGGGAAAATTTCCCAGCGCATCCCAGAAAACCAGGCCGTGATAGCTCGGGTCCGGCTCGGTGAACTCCGGGAATTTCCCGTTGTTCCACTTGAACTTCCCGGAGTCCACGATCACCCCGCCGATCGATGTCCCGTGCCCGCCAATGTATTTCGTGGCCGAGAGGACGACGATGTCCGCGCCGTGATCGATCGGCCGCACCAGCCCGACGCCCACGGTGTTATCGACGACGAGCGGGATGCCCGCCGCATGAGCGATGGATGAGATCTTTTCAAAATCCGGCACATCGAGCTTCGGATTGCCGACCGTCTCGGCGTAGATCGCGCGGGTCTTCGGAGTGATCGCCTTGCGAAACGCCTCCGGATCTTTGGAATCTACAAACTTCACCGTCCTCCCGAGCTTCGGGAACGTGTAGTGCAGAAGCTGGTAGCTTCCGCCATAGAGGTTGTTCGCCGCGACGATCTCATCGCCGACCTGCGTGATCGCCAGCAGCGCGAACGTCGTCGCCGCCTGCCCGGAGGCCACGGCCAAGGCCCCGGTGCCGCCTTCCAGCGCCGCAATCCGCTGCTCGAAGACGTCGGTCGTCGGGTTCATCAGGCGCGTGTAGATGTTCCCGAACTCTTTCAGCGCAAAAAGATTCGCGGCATGTTCGGTATTTTTGAAGACGTAGGATGTCGTCTGGTAGATCGGGACCGCGCGGGAACCGGTGGTGGGATCGGCCACCTGGCCGGCATGGAGCGCGAGGGTTTCAATGTGTTGTTTGGACATAATAATGAGGTTGGTATTTTTCGGGGGATACACCTCCGGGCCACAGGCCCCGGAGGCGCTGCTCTCCCAGCTTGCTAGAATTCGTATTTTGCGGTGAGCCCCCAGACGCCGTTGGCCTTCTCGTTGGCGACGTTTCCGAAGTGGCCGTAGCCTCCGGCAATCGTGAGGTTCTTGTTCACGATCCACGCCAGATCGACCGTCCACCAGTCGCCCGACTTGTTGAGCACTCCGGGGATCGTCGTGTAGTTGTTAGGCTGCTGGCGGTATTCCCCGGCGAGGATCAGCCAGTCGGTCAGGAAAATCGCAACGTTTCCCTCGAATACGATGCTGTATTGGTCCGAGAACCCCAGCAGCCCGAGCTCTGCGGCGCGCGTGGCGCGCCCTCCGGCGTTGAGGAGCACCGGCCGCGGCAGAAACGTCAGCAACTTCGACGCGTAAAGCGTGAAGTCCACGCCCTGGTTATACCCGAGCCCGATGCTTGTCAGAGCGCCTCCGAGCTCCTTGTTGATCTGGCTGATCCCGTTGTTCACCTTGTAGTGAACCCCGGCGGTCACCGCCGGAAGCCACTTCTGGTTGAACTCGTTCTCTTTCAAGAGCTGGAAGCGCGCGTTGAAGTTGTGAAGGCCAACCGACGTCGTTCCGAGGCTGATCCCGGTGGCGTCGTGGATCGCCCCGCTCAGGCTCCCGATGGAATACCAGTCGAACCCGTAGCCGAGCTCGATCCGCTCGTGCGGGCTCCATGTCAGGGTCGCCGGAACCAGCGCGCGGCCGCTCCCAAGGCTGATAAAACCCGCGCCGAGGGCAGGGCGTCCGACGGCTTCCCCGTTTCGTGGCGGATTCACGATATACGCTGAAAGCGTGGTCAGCACCCCCCCGTTGCCCTCGATCTGGTGCAGAGGAAGCGGCGCGCCTTTTCCAGCCGGCACCTCCTCTTTGATGATGACTTTTTTGGTGTCGGCCTGCCCAGCTCGGGCGACCGGTGAAAGAATCGCGGCGGCAACCACCGCAACCCATATGGATTTTTGTATTTTCATTTTTTTTGTTTTCTTTGTCGCTTGTATGACGACTGAAACGATCGTCTTTAAATCCAGCGGCCGCGTCAATGGAAAAATAGAAAAAAACCAACTTTCTTTAAATGCCTATGCTGAGCGACTTGCGAAGTATTTTCTTACGAAGATAAAATCGTTCTTCAAAAAACCGGATCTAAAATTGGAATATCCGATCTAATTCTAGATGATGTAAGACGACCCATGCGGTCGCCAATCATCAGGCTGCCGGCTGTGGAGAAATGTCCGCAGCCTCCTGGGAGGATCGTGTGGTGAGCCGGGTGAGGTCGCGGGTGGTGGCGGCGAGGGCGTCGAGGAGGCGCCTGATGTCGTCCTGGGTATTGAAGCGTCCGAGGGTGATGCGGAGGGAGCCGCGGGCCTGGACCGGATTCATTCCCATGGCGACGAGGACATGGGAGGGTTCGCCCGCATGGTGCGAGCTGCAGGCGCTGCCGCTCGAGACGGCGAATCCGGCGCCGTCAAGCGCGAGGAGCAATTTGATGGCGTCTCCCTCCTGCCCCGCGAAGGCGACGCAGATGTGGCCCGGCAGCCTGCGGGCGGGATCTCCGATAAGGTAGGCGTTCGGGCATCGCACGGCCAGCCCCTGGAGGAGCTCCTCGCGCAGCTCGCGAAGGCGCTGCGACTCCGCGCTGAGCTGTGCGGCTGCGATGCGCGCGGCCTCCCCCATCCCGACGATTCCTGCCACGTTCTCCGTGGAGGACCTGCGCCCGCGCTCCTGCCCCCCGCCATAGATCAGAGGTTCGATTTCGACGCCTTTGCGCAGGAAGAGGGCCCCGACGCCTTTCGGCCCATGAAATTTGTGAGCCGAGAGCGACAGCAAGGCGATGCCCTGGAGCCGGACGTCCACCGGAATCCGGCCGGCAGCCTGGACGGCGTCGCTAAAAAACAGCGCGCCGCGCGAGCTTGCGAGGCGTCCGATTTCCGTGATGGGCTGGATGGTTCCGACGACGTTATTGGCGGTCTGAACGGCGATGAGTCGGGTTGATGGGCGCAGGGCTCCGGCAACGTCCGAGGGGCTGACCAGCCCCGCCTCGCTGACGGGAAGCCAGGTGATTTCCGCCCCGCCCTTCTGCAGGATCGCTGCGGGCTCGAGCACCGCCGGGTGCTCGATGCGCGAGACGATGAGATGCCGCGGGGCCGGGAGCTCCCGCAGCGCGCCGAAGAGGGCTGTGTTGCAAGCCTCCGTCCCGCTCCCCGTGAAGACGATCTCCTCCGGGTCGGCATGGATCAGGGCGGCGACGTGTGCCCTTGCGGTCTCGACCAGCTCGCGGGCGACGCGCCCCTCGGTGTGCAGGCTGGAGGGGTTTCCCGCCAGCCGCTCCGCGCGCTGCATCGCGTCGGCCACGGAGGGATCGAGCGGGCTGGATGCCGAGTTGTCCAGGTAGGTCCGCGCGCTCATCCGATCCAGAGCCCCTCAAGCCGCACCTGGTAGCCCTTGGCCGTGCGGTTGATGTAGTTCAGCAGCCCGCTGTGGCGCCATTGGAGCATGCACATGCGCGGCTGAAAAAAGTAGCGCATGCCGATCTTCAGGTCTGCCTGCGTTTGGTGGACCATTCCCTCATAGCCCTCCGCGATGTAGTAGCCGAGGTCCTTGTAGCCGTTCTGCCTCGGGTTCAGCGGCCCGGTCACGCACCAGACGATCACCCCGGTTTTCTTGTCCACGTTGATGGCGACTCCGCAGTGGGTGATCGGGCATCCGCAGGACATGCCGAGCGGGCGGCCGATCAGGGTATCCCCGACTTCGATCTCCAGCTCGCGGGTGAGCATCGGGTTGTGGGGGATCATGATCTCGCGCGGGCCGGGGTCCTCGGGGAAATGTTCGAGGTAGAAATCGAACGGACGCCTGAGCGAGTCGGTGAAGGTGGCGTCGCCTTCGAAAGCGGTCTGCGGAACCCCTGCCGGGCTCGCGCATCCGCCGCAAAGCGGCTGGCAGGCAGGTGGCGTGTCCTTTGGCCGCTCCGCCTCAGCCGGCTTCAGCATGCTGGGCGAGAGGTTGATACATCGCTCGATGTAGTCCGGGTCGGTTGCGAGGCGCTCGCTCATCTCCTCGCAGGTGTGGTATCCGCACGCGCCGCAGTCCAGGCCCGGCAGCGCGATTTCTGGTTTTGTTTCTGTCATAGTTTTCATCAGTTCAAATTCCTTTGGCTTGCTATTCCCCCCTGTAAAACGTCTGGTCCTCCAAGGCCCTGACCACCCCGAAGTGCGACTGCCAGCCGATCTCCTTCTTGCCCACGCAGATGGTGCAGGTGCCGACCGGAGGGTTGCCGCGCAGCAGCATGCTCTCGTGCCGCCCTTGGGCGTCAAACGTGATGGCGTGCGAGGCCAGAACATGGGACACCAGCGGGTCGATCCCGATCCCGTGCAAGGCGTTCACCTCGCGGATTTTTACCGAGAGCGCGACATCTTGGATCCGCGCGCGGAACACCTCGCGCTCTGCCTGCGACACGCGGTCGATCTTCGTCACCACTGCCACGTCGGCCAGCGAGAGCATCGGCCCGACCTTCAAGGGGAGGTTGATGCCGCTCGTCGCCTCGAGCACGACCATCCCGAACCCCTTGTCCACGTAGGGCGAACACCTGAGGCACAGGCCCGCCGTCTCCACGAGCAGGACGTCGCAGCCGGCCTTGTGCGCCCACTGGAGCGCGTCGCCCAGGACCATGACGTTGCAGTGGTCCGGGCACAGCTCCCCCGAATAGACCTTGCGGGCGGGGATTCCGAACTCGCGCTGGAACTGCACGTCCTCCTCGGCGAACTGGACGTCAATCTTCAGGAAGGCCACCTTCTTTCCGGCCGCAATCAGCTTGCCGGTGATGTGCCTCAATACCGATGTTTTTCCGGTCGTCGAAGGGCCAGCACAGATCGCAAGATTCATCCTGTTTGCAAGTTTCATAGAATTCCCCCCAGCTCGAGCTCCATCTCGTTGAGCTCCGCGCCCAGGCGGATCTTTTCCCGCAGGCCCGTGAGCGTATCATCAATCCGCGTGACCTTCTCGAGCAGCCGCCGCTCGCTGTCATCGGTCCGCAGCACCTTCGTGATCCCTCCAGATTGCATCACGATCCGAAAATCCGACAGCAACGCGATGCGCGGGTCGTGGGTGACAAAGATGAATATCTTCCGATACTTGCGCAGCAGCTCCAATGCCCGCCCGCGATGGATCCCCGCGTTCTCCACCTCATCGAGCAGCACGATTGGCGTGTTGCAGA
This sequence comes from Verrucomicrobiia bacterium, assembly GCA_037127695.1. Lineage (GTDB taxonomy): Bacteria > Verrucomicrobiota > Verrucomicrobiia > Chthoniobacterales > Terrimicrobiaceae > QYQL01. The sequence continues at coordinate 16,147 of JBAXXX010000045.1, forward strand.
TGATCGCCGCATCCGCGATCAGCAGCGACCGCGTCTGCCCGCCGGAAAGCTCGGTCATGCGGATCGTCGGCACCAGCGGCTCTCCAGTGAGCTGGTTGGCAAAGGCCAGCGTGTTCTGCACCGCCCCGGCAACATCTCCGCCCCGGATGCGCGCGTGGGTCTCGAGAAACTCCCCCACAGGAAGATCCGAGAGAAACGTCGTGTGCTGGGTGATCAGCGCGATGGGGTTCAGCGCCGGATCCTCGCCATATTCCGGCGGCGGACGCACCCCGTCAATCAGCACCTTGCGACCGGTCGGCGTGTTGCCGTAGGCAAACAGCTCCAAATCATTGATCAGGGTCGTTTTCCCAGAGCCGGTCGGCCCGACCACGCTCACGACGTCCCCCATTTTCAAGTCGATCCGCCCAACGGGCTCTTCCTCCCCTTTCTTGTTGCGGCCGGCCAATATGCTGATGGTTTCTATCATAATGTATACTTATCCTATTCGTTTAGTAGTCGTTGTGGTGCAAAAAAATGCTACTTCATTTTTTCGATGGTTGTGCTTTCGAGCTTGTCCGAAATGTAGTCGCGGATGTCGCGGAGGACGCCGACCAGCTTTTCCTCCCGCTCGATCGGCGTCGACTCGTAAAAATATTTGCTCACCGATTCCGTCGGGGCGAGTGCGCCATCAAAAAGGCGGATGATCTCCGACAGGAAGATCTCATCCGCCGGGCGGGCGAGCTGGTATCCGCCACGGTTTCCCTTTGCGCTGCGCACGCAGCGATCCCGCTTCAAAAGGAGCATGATTTGCTCGAGGAACTTCTTGGGGATTCCCTGTGCGTGTGCAATTGCCTCCACGGAAACAAATTCGCCTGTCGGACATCGGGCCAAATGGACCATGGCCAGCAGGGCATATTCGCTTCGGGATGTGAGCTTCATGGATTCGGGTTATCAGACTTAAACTATGGGAATAGTATTAAGAGGCCCCTGCATGTCAAAAGAAATTTCATCTTTTTTTCGGGCCGCAGTGGCAAGGCCTGTGGGGCAGGGGCACATTTGATGCGCCGGGGCGAGCCAGGCGGATGGATTATTTCAGCTGGAGCCACAGCGTCTGGGCACCTTCGCCGGGCGGAAAATCCGGCAGCTGGGGCTCGTGGGAGATGGTGCCGCCGAGCCTGGCTGTTTTCAACATGAAGCGGGCGGATCTCTCAAGCACCGGGCGGTTGAGCCTGGTGCAGTTGGTGGAGATCAGCAGGGCGGCCTTGGGAGCCGCCAGCTCGAGCGCGGCGCGCAGCAGATCCTCGATCTGCTCTTCCACCTGCCAGCGGCGGCCCCGGTTTCCGAGGGAAAAGGTCGGAGGATCGAGGACGATGAGGTCGAACTTTTCTCCCCGCCGCTCGAGTCGCGGCAGGACGTCGAGCACGTCATCGGCAAGGAACCGGTGGCCGTCGGCCGGCAACCCGTTCAGCTCAAAATTCCTCCGGCCGCGGTCGAGCGATTTTTTGGAGAGGTCGATGCTCAGCGTCTGGGCGCCGGCCATCGCGGCCACGACAGAAAACGAGCAGGTGTAGGCGAACGTGTTGAGCATCCGCTTGGGCGCGAGCTTTTGCACGCGGGCGCGGTTGGCCCGCTGGTCGATGAAGAGCCCCGCCGAATATCCGGCCCCGAAGTCGATGCCGTAGAGGACGCCGCGCTCGGCCACCACGGAGTGAAGCGGCGCCGCCGGGTCGCCGTCCACAAGCACAGGAGCCACCCGCTCGGCGTTCTGCCTGGGCAGAAACCGCGAAAACACGCGCTCGCGTTGGAACCCCGCGCGCAGCTCCCATTCCCGGAGCTCCGCAACCGCCTGGTCGCGCGCGGCATCGAGCTTGAACGAGATCAGGACATCGCGGCCGAGGCGCTCCACCCAGGCATCCGGTGACGTGAGCAGTCGGTGGGCGGATGTTTCCTCGGCATCGAATGCCCCGAGGAGCTCCGGAGAAATCCAGCTGCCCATCGAACCGGCCTGCCTCATTGGGTTTGCCTATTGCCCATGTTGGCAAAACCGTAGCCGGAGCGCCTGGAATCGAACAGGCAGAAAATAGAGGAATGCTGCATCTGTTTTCCTCAAGAGATCAACAGGGAAGAGCTGACGCCTTGGTCAGCGCTCGGCTATGCGGCCTGCCAGAAAGGCATGGGCGTCCTCTTCGCCGCCCCCCGCAGGTGGGGCGCTTTTCTCAGAGATCAAGACGCCTGTGCAAACGCCCAACCGAGGTGGCCGAGGGCGACCACCCTCCGAAGGGAGGCCGCCCGCCTTCGGGCGGCTCAGCAAGGCGCTGTGCCGCCACCGGCCTCCGCATCAGAGCGGGTGGTGCGCTTCTATTTCTCGTCGAGCGCGGCGACTCCGGGCAGGGACTTTCCCTCCAGGAGCTCCAGCGAAGCCCCGCCGCCAGTCGAGCAATGGCTGACCTTGTCGGCCACCTGAAACTTTTTGGCAGCGGTGGCCGTATCGCCGCCTCCGACGACGCTGATCGCTCCGGCAGCGGTGGCGGCGGCGACCGCAACGGCCATGCTCTTCGTGCCTTCGGCAAAGCGGTCGAACTCGAAGACCCCGGCCGGGCCGTTCCAGATGATCGTCTTCGCGCGCCCGATCACCTCCGCAAAAATCGCGCGGCTCTTCGGCCCGACATCGAGCCCCATCCACCCGTCCGGAATCCCTGCCTGGTCGTCGGACTCGCGGATTTCCGCGTCCGCGGCGAACTTGTCGGCGCAGACGAAGTCCACCGGGAGGTGGATCTGCACGCCTTTTTCCTTCGCCTTCGCCATGAGGTCGGCAACGATCTTCGCGCCTTCCGGATCGAACAGGCTGCTTCCGATCGGCATGTCCGTGAGGACTTTGCTAAACGTGTAGGCCATGCCTCCGCCGATGATGATCTCGTCGGCCTTGTCGAGAAGGTTGCTGATGAGCGGGATCTTGTCCGCGACTTTTGCTCCGCCGAGGATCGCGAGGAGCGGGCGCTTCGGATGGTCGAGAACCGCAGCGAAAGCATCGAGCTCCTTCTGCATGAGAAAGCCCGCGACCTTGTCAGGCAGCGCGACTCCGACGACCGACGAGTGCGCGCGGTGCGCGGTCCCGAAGGCGTCGTTCACAAAGACATCCCCCAGCTTCGTGAGGCCCGCGCGGAAGGCGGCGACGGCTTCCGGAGCCGCCTTCGTGGACGTGCCGTCCTCGTTTTTTCGCTTCCCCTCTTCCTCCAGATGAAACCGGAGGTTCTCGAGCAGGACGACCTCGCCCGGCTTGATCGCCGAGCAGGCGGCTTCGACCTCGGGGCCGACGCAGTCGGAAAGAAACGTCACCGGCTTGCCCAGCAGTTCGGCGAGCTTGTCGGCGACCGGCTTGAGGGAAAACTTCTCGACCCGCTCGCCATCCGGCCGCCCGAGGTGGCTCATCAGGATGACCGACGCCCCCTGGTCCAGCGCGTATTGGATCGTGGGGATGGCGGCGGCGATCCGCTGCGGGTTCGTGATCGCGCCGGTGGATTTGTCCTGCGGGACGTTAAAGTCCACGCGCATGAGAACGCGCCTGCCGGCGAGTGGGATGTCTTTAATGGATTTTTTCATAGGTTTGAGAAAAAGAAAAAACCCGTCGGAGGATTGCCGGACCCGCAAAAGGTCCCGCAACATCCGACGGGTGATGATTCATTGCAGTTGAGTCAGGCGGCCGCTACTTGGCTGCGATCACGCGGGCCATTTCGAGCACCTTGTTGGAATAGCCCCACTCGTTGTCATACCAGGAGACCAGCTTGACGAACGTGGAGTCGAGCGCGATGCCGGCCTCGGCGTCGAACACCGAAGTTTGGGTCTCGCCCCGGAAATCCGTGCTGACGACCTTCTGGTCGGTGTAGCCCATGATCCCCTTCATCGGGCCTTCCGAAGCGGCCTTGACGGCGGCGCAGATTTCCTCGTAGGTGGCTGGCTTGTCTAGCTCGACCGTGAGATCCACGACCGACACGTCGGAGGTGGGGACGCGGAACGCCATGCCGGTGAGCTTTTTGTTCAGGGAGGGAATCACCTTCCCAACCGCCTTTGCCGCGCCGGTAGAGGACGGGATGATGTTCTCGAGGATGCCGCGGCCGCCGCGCCAGTCCTTGTTGCTCGGCCCGTCCACCGTCTTCTGGGTGGCGGTGGCCGCGTGAACGGTCGTCATGAGGCCGCGCTTGATGCCGAATGTGTCGTGGATGACCTTGGCCAGCGGGGCGAGGCAGTTTGTCGTGCAGCTCGCGTTGGAGATGATCGCTTCGCCCGCGTAGCTCTTCTCGTTCACTCCATAGACAAACATCGGGGTCTCATCCTTCGAAGGGGCCGAAAGGATGACCTTCTTCGCGCCGGCCTTCAGGTGGGCCTCGGCGGTCGCCTTGTCCAGGAAAAGCCCGGTGGATTCCACCACGACTTCGGCTCCGACCTCGTCCCACTTGAGGGTGGAAGGGTCCTTGACGGCGGTCAGCCGGATGGTGTTGCCGTTCACGACCAGGTGGCCGTCTTTAACCGAGACGTCCCCGTCGAATCGTCCATGGACCGAATCGTATTTCAACATGTAGGCGAGATACTCGGGTTCGAGCAGGTCGTTAATGCCGACCACCTGGATGTCTTTGCTGAAGTTTTTGACCGCCGCACGGAAGACCATGCGTCCGATGCGTCCGAAGCCGTTGATGCCGATTTTAATCATTGATGAAGTGTGGATGTTTGTTGTTGGAGTTTTTGTTCGAAGGGCTGACCATTAAAGATTTCCCTCCGCCATGCGTCAATGAGGAATCTCAGCCCGAAATCAGCTCCGGGTCATCGGCGAGGAGGACGGTAAGTTTTTTGGGGCCGTGTGCGCCGAGAACGAGGATCCGCTCGATGTCGCCCGTCCGGCTCGGGCCGGTGATGAAGGAGACAAAAGCGGGAATTTCCTTGTGCGCGTTGCGCAGGTGGGCGAACGCATCGGCGAGGTCGCCGACGAGCTGGGATTTCGACGCGATGACCACATGGTGCGGCGGGAGCACCGAGAGCGCCCGCCCGCCGGCAGATGCTGCTGTGACCATGATCCCGCCGGTCTGGGCGACGAGGCAGTCGCATCCGCTGATCCCGGCATCGCATCGCTCGAGCGCGGCCGTCTCGTAGGAGTCGCCGGTATCAACGACAGGCAGCCCGAGGGCCTGCACGGCGGGGTTGCCGAGATCAAAGCGGTGGGAAGCGACGGATCTCCACCCGTGCTCGCGAGCAAGCGCGGCCAGCTCGGAGCCGACGGCAGCGGCATCGGCGCATCGCCTGACCTCGGTCTTCAGGTCGGCAGAATTTTTTTCGAAGAGCGAGACGAGGCCGTCCAGGGATGGCGGGACAGGGGGCAGCCACTCGGCGGGGGCGTGTTCGCCGGCGGGCAGCCCCCCGTGCGCGAGGTGGCGCGGCGGGGCCTCGACCGAGAGGGCCTCGCGGATCCGGCGCAGGATCTTTTCGCGGCTATCGTTTGGCATGGCGGCTCCTCCAGTATTCCTTGAACGACTGCGCCGGTGCCGGCGGCAGGTCGCGCGTCCCGGTCCACATCCGGGCCGGATCAAAAATTTTCCCTCGGATCGCGTGCAGGACGGGCGCGCCGATGCGGAGGAGCGGTGCGGCGAGCCGGTAGAGGGCCGGCCGGCGCATGAGCCAGGCGAAGCCGCCAAAGATCGGCTTTTCCCACCAGACCGGCTTTTGCGCGATCGCATTCCGGCGGTTTTGGAGCAGGTGGTGGTGGAGGTCAATCTTCACAGGGCAAGTCTCTGAGCATGCCCCGCAGAGCGAGGACGAGAACGACAGGTGCTTCCAGGCTTGCAGCCCGCGCAGGTGAGGGGTGATGACCGAGCCGATCGGGCCCTGGTAGGTCGTGCCGTAGGAATGGCCGCCAATATTTTTGAAAATCGGGCAGACGTTCAGGCAGGCGCCGCAGCGGATGCAGTGGAGCGCGTCCCGCTGCTCCGCATCCGCAAGGAGGGCGGTCCGCCGGTTGTCGAGAAGCACGACGTGGAATTCCTCCGGGCCGTCGGATTCGCCCGGCTGGCGCGGCCCGCCAAGCAACGTGTTGTAGCAGGTCATGTTCTGCGCGGCTCCAGATGTCGCCAGCATCGGGAGCAGGAAGGCGAGATCATCGAGCTTCGGAACCACCTTTTCGATCCCCACGATGCTCACCAGCAATCTGGGAAGCGTCGTGCTGAGCCTCGCGTTGCCTTCGTTTTCCGTGATCGAAATGTGGCCGGTTTCCGCCACGGCAAAATTTGCTCCGCTGATCCCCATGTCCGCCTCGCAATACTTCTTCCGCATCACGTTTCTGGCAATCATCGTCAGCGCCTCCGGCGTGTCCGCAGGCGCGCTGCCAAGCTTTTTTTCGAAGGTGTCGCTGATCTCTCCGCGCGTGAGGTGCATCGAAGGGAAAACGATGTGGTAGGGCGGCTCCTCGCGGAGCTGGACAATAAACTCCCCCAGATCGCTCTCCACGACGTCGAATCCCGCCTTCCCGAGCGCCTGCCCGAGGTGGATCTCCTCGCCCGTCATCGTCTTCGACTTGATGATCCGCTTCACCCCGGCAGCCTTGGCTACCGAGGAGATGTAATCCGCCGCCTCCGCGCCATCCGCCGCCCAAAAAACCTTTGTTCCGCGCCCGGCCAGCTTGTCCGTGAGCTCGACAAGGTATTTGTCGAGGTGGTTGACCGCCTCGAATTTTGCGGCCGCTGCAGCCGCGCGCGCCATCTGCCAGTCCGTGTATTTCGCCTTCTGCTCATCGCGCTTCGCGTAATACCCGCCCAGCGCCTTCTGGATCAGCTTGCGGTGGCGGAGGTCGTGCGCCAGGCGGTCGGCATCGCGGTGGAACTGGATGGATTCCGTGGACATCGCCTAAAAGTTTGCGAGCACCTCTGCCGTGTGCATGCTCCGGATCTTGTTCCCCTGCCGGTCGAAAAGCCCTTGGATCTGCATCAGGCAGCTCGAGTCGTTCGAGATGACCAGCCCGGCTCCCGTCTCTAAAATCGAGGCGCACTTGACCTCGCCCATCGCCGTGGAAATCTCAGGGAACTTCACGGAAAACGTCCCGCCGAACCCGCAGCACGTCTCGGCCTCAGCCATCTCGACGAGCTCGAGCCCGCGGACATGCTTGAGAAGCTCGCGCGGCTCGCGCTTGATCCCCAGCTCGCGCAGCCCGTGGCATCCGTCGTGAAATGTCGCCTTGGCCGGAAAGCTGGCTCCGAGGTCGCCGACCCCGAGAACGTTCACCAGGAACGAAGTGAACTCATGGGTCTTCCCCGCGAGGGCGACGGCTTCGGGCTCGCGCGCATGGCCGTGGAACAGCTCTGGGTAAAACACCTTCTGCATCGCCCCGCATGACCCGGAGACCCCGACCACGACGTCCGCATCACGAAATGCATCCAGCATCGTCTCCGCCACCGCGCGCGCCTCATCCCAATACCCGGAGTTGAACGCCGGCTGCCCGCAGCACGTCTGCGACTCCGGATACTCCACCTCGTGCCCCAGCCGCTCCAGGATTTTCACCATCCCAATGCCTGCGCCGGGGTAATACTGGTCAATAAAACACGGGATGAAGAGCGAGATTTTCACGCGAAAATCGCATGTTTGCTTTCCTCCATTTCCATTGCAAGACATTCCCGACATCGGGCGCGAAGGCCTCCGGTGGACGAGCTCAGTATGCCAGATCGGGATCGTCGCGGTCGGAAAAATACTTCGACTTGCTCCGGTGATCCCTCCGGGTGCGGATGTCGGCTGTCATCTGGCGCTTTTTGCGGCTTTTCCGGAGCTTCGCGATCTCCTCGTCCAGCTTCAGGAACCCCTCGAACCGCGAGGGGGAGAGCTTTCCCTCGGCCATGGCCGCGCGGATTGCGCAGCCGGCATCCGGCCCATGCTTGCAGTCGCCGAATTTGCAGTGCCCGGCCAGCTCCTCGATGTCGGCAAACCGCTCTCGCAGGGTCACCTCATCCGTCCACATGTGGACCTCGCGTATGCCGGGATTATCGATGAGGATTCCCCCCCCGGGAAGCACCATGAGCTCGCGGGCCGCCGTCGTGTGCCGCCCCTTGCCGGTGCTCGCATTCACGGCGTCGGTCCACTGGTATTCCTCGCCGAAAATGCGGTTGATCACGGACGATTTGCCCACTCCGCTGGAGCCGATGAGCGCGAGGGAAACCCCGCGCTTGAGGTAGGGTTTCAAGGCCGTCAGGGGCTGCTCATTTTCCAGGCTGGTGACCTGCACGTCCGCGTCGGGATTCAGAGCTCGGATCGCTTCTGCGGCTGCCAGACTTTGCGCGGCAGGGAAAAGGTCGGATTTGTTGACCAGCACGACAGCCGCCGCCTTGCTGCGGCCGATGATCGCGAAGTATCGCTCCATCCGGCGGGGGTTGAAATCCGGCCCGGCATCGGTCACCACGATCACCACGTTGATGTTGGCTGCGATCACCTGCTCCTCGGTGCTTCGGCCGGACATCTTGCGGGAGAGGCAGGTCTGCCTGGGAAGGCGTGCGCGGATGACATGGTCCTTATTGTCGCCGCCGAGCTCAAGCGCCACCCAATCGCCAACGGCCGGCAGGTCCGCATCCGTTTCCGCGGCGTGGTAGAGCTTCCCGCACATCACGACCACAAGCTCCTTGCCATCTCCCAGCAGGGCGCCATAGCTGATCTTGTTGTCGCGGATCAACCGGGCAGGCACCCAGCCTTTCGCGATGTAGGCAGCGAACCCCTCCGCAAAGATGCCGTTCCAGCCAAGATCTTCGAGCGTCATGCGTCAGCTTCGGCCGGATCGGGCGCATCCTCGGCGATGGCGGATGCGATCAGGGCGAGGATCTCCGTCCGGCCGCGGCCGAGCTTCGAAGAGCTGGCCACAACCTCCGGAAGCTCGTCGCTGATCTCGCTCATGCTGCGCAGGAAAACCTCAATATTTTTCTGCAGCTCCGGGCCGGACAGCTTGTCTATCTTGGTAAAAGCGATGGCGAACGGAAGCCCGCTGCCCACCATCCAATGGAGAAACTCCCTGTCGATCTTCTGCGGGCTGAGCCGGGAATCCACCAGGACAAACGTCCCCAAAAGATTCGGCCGCCGCTGCAGATAATCGGCCACGAACGCGCTGAAGTCGCCTCGCTCCTTCCTTCCCACCTTCGCATACCCGTAGCCCGGCAGATCCACGAGGCTCCACCGGCCGTTGATCGTAAAAAAATTGATCAGCCGGGTTTTTCCGGGGGTTCCGGAGATTTTCGCCAGGCCGTCCTTTCCGGCCAGCATGTTGATGAGGGACGATTTCCCGACGTTCGAGCGCCCGATAAATGCAAACTCCGGCAGGTCGGAATCCGGGCAGGACGCCAGATCGGGGGCGCTGGAATGGAATGTTGCGCTGCGGATTTTCACTGGGTTTCGCTTTCCGAAGATACGGCTACCTGCGGCCACCACCACGGGATCCTCCGCCGCCACGGAAACCTCCGCCGCCGTAGGAACGCGTTCCGCCAACCGAGCGCGAGAACCTCTGGGAATCAAGGTCCGAACGGGTGCCCTCGTCGAACGATGCCGGCTTCGTCCAGCTTTTCCCGTCATGCTGCTCCCAGTTGCCGTCTGCCTTCGCCCGGTAAGCCTGGCCGTCCCTTCCAGCAAAAACGTTATTGTCGCCAAGGCGCGAGGTGTCGGTCTTGAGCGACTGGCGGTCCACGCCCTTCAGGCGATCGTTCCCTCCTCCGGCGCGGTCATTATTGATCCGGTTGTCCGCGCTGTTTTTCCAGCTTTGGTAGTTCGGGTTCGCCCGGATCTTATCCGCATCGTTTTTCGCCGCATTCTCGACGTTCGCGCGGTTGACGTTCCTGCTGTTATTGTTCCAGTTGTTGTTCCTGCTGTTGTTGTTCCAGTTATTGTTCCTGTAGTTATTGTTATTGATGACGACGTTATTGGACCAGCGGTTATAGACGTTGCGGGAGTTGATATTGTTCCAGTGGTTGCCATTGGCCCATCCTCCGTGCCAAGGCCCCCAGTAAGGCCCTCCGCCCCAGCCGTGGTCGGCCGCAATGCCGAAGGCGAACCCGGTGGTCAGCCCGCAGGCAAACCCGGCCCCGAAGCCGTAGGTGAGCGGCGGGCCAATCCACACGTCCGGCCCGATGAACGGCGGATACCAGAAGCCGGTGCCGAAAACCACGACGCCTTCGGGCGAAAGGCATGGGCCGAAATAGCCCGGAGTGTAGCCGGTGTAAACGACATCGGGGGTCGAGCCATAAACGTGGACGTTTGTCGCGTAATAGACCGGGCAGCTCGGGGGGATGGCATAAATCGAAGGGGGCACGGACTCCGCAACCGCCCAGGGTCCCAGCGCCGTGCTGGCCAGGAACCACACCCCGTTCACAACAGAATAAAACGCATTTTCGGCGGCCCGGATGACCGGGGTGGACGTGTTTGCGGCATACGCGAGCTGCGTTCCTGCGACAGGCCGGAATTCCGGGTCGCCCGCGTAGGCGACCGTGGTCGTTGCGTTGCGGGAGACCGTTGCCGTCTGCGGGATGGTTGCAGAAATTGCCGATTCCCCGGCCTGCGGGGTTCCGGCGACAGAAGCCAGCACCGTCCCCGCCGGGTCGCTCTCCGGAATTTTCGCAAAGTCGGCAGGGAGGTCCTTGGACGGCACGAATTTCCATGGGCCGCCCAACGACGGGCCGGAAAACCAGCGCCCGGAAATGACGGCGTAATAGCTCTGGTCCGGCGCATACACGAAGACCGAGCTGTCGGAATTTGTGACCCGCAGAACCTGCGTGCCGCTGATCGGAGAAAACTGCGGGCCCCCCTGCGTGATGATGAGCTCGGCCGGGCCGGTGCTGACAAAAACCGCCGGGGTGGGAACCGGATTTTTTGCGGGAGGATTAAACAGCTGAGCCGTGGAAGGAGCCGTCGCCAGCGCGGTCGCGAGCGCGGGCGGCGGGTTCTGCGCGCCCGTCCACGGACCAGCCAGCGCCTGGGCCTGCGACCAGCCGCCATTGATCCGAAGATAATAAAGCCCGCTCGTCTGGTCCATCAGCAGGAACGACTGCGTGTTGATCGCCCGCAGAAGGCTCGTGCCGGCAACCGGCCGGAGCGCCGGCTCGCCATTCACCAGAACCAGCACCGCCGGGGATTCGCTGAAAAAAATGGTTGGCACCGGGTTTTGTACGGCGACCGCCGGCGCGGACTCGGCGCTCGTGACGGCCAGGTTCGCGCGGATGGCTGGCAGCGACAGGTTCTGCGCCCACCCGGTGATCTGGGTGCAAACCAGCCCTGCGTAGCTCGATGCCTGGTCGGGAGCAGCGGGAAAATTTGCCTGAACCGGGGTGATATTTGACAAGGAAACCGTCTGCTGCTCGTTGTCCACATCGGTCGTCCCCGTCAGCAGGAGGGTTCCGAACTGCGGGGCGGCCGCCCCCTGGGGAAGCACGGAGATCGCCATGCGCGAGGTCAGCGTGTTGCCGGACCAGGAGGTCACCTGCGGCTGGTAAACAGTGATCGCGGCACCCCCGCCAGAAAATGTCTTCGGCCAGCCGCCGGGCGTATCGGATCGGGCGGAGTGCAGCGGGAGAGAAAGAAAAACCAACGCGAGAAAAGCGGGAATCTTCATGGGGATACCACTACCACGCCCGACATGGCAGAGCGAGAAGAGAAAATGGCGCGAGGACCGAGAGAAGCGGCAGCACGGCTTTTGTTCTGCTGCGCCCGCCCTGCTCGGCGCCCGGCGGCCAGAAGGAACACCGGGAACCACCCGCCGGCGATCTGCCAGGTCAGGCAGCGTCTTTTTCCTGCTTTTTCCGGATGATCGGCGCGCGCTTGCCCTCGACAACCGCGCGGGAGATCGTGACTTCGGCGATGTCATCCCGCCCGGGCGAGTCATACATGATATCAAGCATGATCCGCTCCAGCATCGAGCGCAGCGCGCGGGCGCCTGTGCCCTTTTTGACCGCCTCGGACGCAAGGGCCTTCAGGGCGTCTTTCGTCAGGTTGAGGCCCACCCCGTCCATGCCGAGAAGCTTGGCAAACTGTTTGACCATCGCGTTCTTCGGCTCGGTGAGGATCGTGACCAGCTGGTCTTCCGTCAGCTCGTCGAGCGCAGCGATGACGGGGAGGCGCCCGACAAATTCCGGGATGAGCCCAAAGCTGAGGAGATCTTCCGGCTCGACGCTTTTGAGGGCCTCGCGCTTAAGGAACTCGTCCGGCAGCTCCTCGCGCGTGTGGAACCCCATCGAGCGCCCGCCGATCCGCCTCTGGACGATTTTGTTGAGGCCGACAAAGGCTCCCCCGCAGATGAAGAGAATTTTTTCCGTGTTCACCTGGATGTATTCCTGGTGCGGATGCTTGCGCCCGCCCTGGGGTGGGACGTTGCAGACCGTGCCCTCAAGGATTTTCAGGAGCGCCTGCTGGACGCCTTCTCCCGAAACGTCGCGGGTGATGCTGACGTTGTCGGTCTTGCGCCCGATCTTGTCGATTTCGTCAATATAGACGATGCCCGTCTCGCACCGCTTCACGTCGTAGTCCGCGTTCTGGAGAAGCCGGAGGACGATGTTTTCGACGTCCTCGCCGACGTAGCCCGCCTCGGTGATCGAGGTCGCATCGGCGATGCAAAACGGGACATCAAGGATTTTTGCGAGCGTGCGTGCGAGGAGGGTTTTCCCGCAGCCGGTCGGCCCGATGAGGAGGATGTTGCTCTTTTCGATTTCGACATCGGCGAGCGGGTCGAGCGTGGTGGCTGACTCCTGGAGCAGCCGCTTGTAGTGGTTGTGGACGGCCACAGCGAGCACCTTCTTCGCCAGGTCCTGCCCGATCACATGCTGGTCGAGCCGGCCTTTGATATCCGAGGGCTTCGGGACGCGCAGGGCAGTTTTCGACTTCCTGTTCTCCTCTTTAAATTCCTTATCGAGGATCCCCTTGCAGACGGTGATGCAGCTGTCGCAAATATAAACCCCCGGGCCGGCGATCAGCTTGCGCACCTCCGCATGCGTCTTGCCGCAGAACGAGCACATCGTGAGGTTGTTCGCGCGCGCCATAGGTTATTCTGAGGGTTTCGAAGCGTCCGCAATCTCCTTGATCTCCTTGCGGGAGACGACGACCTCGTCCACCAAGCCGTAGTCCTTGGCTTCGCTGGCCGTCATGTAGTAGTCGCGGTCGGCGTCGGCCGCGACCTGCTCGACCGGTTTTCCAGAGTGGAGGGAGAGGATGCCCGTGAGGCGCTTCTTGAGCTTGAACATGTACTCGACCTGGCGCTCGACATCGCTCGCCTGGCCCTGCGCCCCCCCCGAGACCTGGTGGATCATGATGTCGGAGTTCGGCAGGGCGTAGCGCTTGCCCTTGGTTCCTGCGCAGAGGAGGACGGCCCCCATGCTGGCGGCAAGGCCCATGCAGTAGGTGTTCACATCGCAGGTGACAAACTGCATCGTATCGTAAATCGCCAGCCCGGCGGTCACCGAGCCGCCCGGCGAGTTGATGTAGATGCTGATGTCTTTTTTTCCGTCATCCATCTGGAGGAAGAGGAGCTGGGCGATGACGAGGTTGGCGACATGGTCGTCGATCGCCGAGCCGATGAAGATGATGCGGTCCTTGAGGAGCCGCGAGTAGATGTCGTAGCTGCGCTCTCCGCGCCCGGTCTGTTCAACAACGAT
>JBAXXX010000046.1:0-29740 GCA_037127695.1 Verrucomicrobiia bacterium
TGGCGAATCGGCCGCCAGCTTTTTGGCCTCCATGACCTCCTTCTCCTTCTTGAGCGACTCCAGGCGCGCGCGCTTTGCTTCGCCTGCGGCATCGCGGAGGCGGATCTCGTGGCAGATTCCGGTATCCTGGACGATTCCGTTGGCAAACCATGGCCGGACGACGATGTCCCTGGCACCAGCCTGGACGCCGTCGGGACTGAGGAGCCCCGCCGCCGAAACGATGGTGGTGACCTCCGCGCCGCTCGTGTTCTGCCTGAGGCAGACCCTCGACATTTCTCCGGCCGGCGGCTGGAAGAGGTTCGCCCATCCCAGCATGAAGATCCCGAGGCCGTTGACAGAAAGGAAGCCGGTGATGCCCATGAGGATACTGATGCCCGCGAAGTAGGTTCCCATGAGGTTGCGGGGGACGTAGTCGTAAACCAGCGGGTAGTAAACAAGCCCTCCGACGATGCCGACCACGCAGGTGATCTCGCCGAAGAAGATGATCTCGACGAGCGACGGCCGCTGGTCCGGCAGATACCATGTCACATAGCTGAAGTAGGTGATGTTGAGCAGCAGGATGAGCACCAGGCAGGTGAGCCAGATCTTCATCCGGTTGTGCCCCTTGCCCTTGTCGGCCAGAAGCCCGACCATCGGGATGAGGAAGAGGTTGATAACCCCTCCCACGGCGATGTTGAACCCCATCTCCTGGAGGCTGTATCCCCACTGGTTGATGTAGAGCAGCGTGCCGAGCGCCCCGAGGTTTGAGGCGAGCAGCCCGGCCGCGATGCCGAAGACGTAGAGATAGCGGAGCTGGGGCATCGTCAGGGACTTCCACATCGTCCGGAAGCTGAACTTCTCGCCCGTCATCGCGCTGTGGGGCGGCATCTCATGGATGCCGAACAGGTAAACAAAGATCGCGATGAGGAGGCCGGCCGCCCCGCTCCAAAAGATGAGCTTGTCCCCGCTCACCGGCATCTTCAAAAACACGATCACCTCGTCGAACCGGCCGATGATCAGCATCCAGAACAGGATGTTCACCGCGGTGGTGATCCATGTTCCGATGGCCGCCGAGCGGCCGCGCATCGCTGGCGGGATGATCTCCAGCTTCAGCGCCTCAAACGGCCCGTTGAAGCCGCCGAAAAATGCTGCCAGAAACATAAGCCCGAGGAAGACCCAGATGTTCGGGGCCAGAGGGTAGCAGAACAGCACGAGGGCGGTTCCCGAGAAGCCGACGAGCAGGAAGACTTTCCGGCGGCCCCATCGCGTCCAGATCCTGTCCGACTTGTAGGAGATATATGGTCCAAGCGGGACAAACATGAAGATCAAGCCGGGCAGCGAGAGGGCAAATGTCAGCGCCGCCGGGTTGTCGATCAGGCGGTTGAGAACAAAGAAGCTCACCCCGCCTACCGTGATGAGCAGGTAGAAGAACAGCCATGGCACCATCGCCATGAGGAGCCATGAGATCGGGATGCGGGGCTGGCGGGTGATGATCATAAATTATTTGCTCAAGGTGCGGTCTCTTTGAAAAAAGAAATGATTCATGGCGAGGCGGGCGAGGATTTGCCGATCGCCATGAGGCGTTTGAGAACGAACAGGTAGTGGTATCCGCCCTTTTTGTCACGGACGGCGAGGCCGAACGCGCGCACGTCGTTGAAATCGACGGCTTCCATCGCGGGCAGCGGGTCTGGGATCGCAAACGCATCGGGGGTCGGGTGGAAGACTCCCCAGCGCTTGCCAGGCTCCGAGCTGTTGTTGAATCCTGCGAGCAGGAAGGTCCCTTTCTTTTTCAGCACGGCCTCAGAGAGATACCAGGTGTCGCCGTTGAGCACGATGAAGCGCATGGTGGGCTGGTCACCGTTGGCTTCGGCGACCTCCGCCAGCAGGGCGCATTCGGAATCCTGCGACCCGAACCACGCGCGGCCCGGCTGCCCTGCGAACTGGGCTTTCGTGAGCACGAGGCAGGCATCGAAGACGCTGGGCGCCGGATTCACGCCTTTAGCCGGGGGATTTGTGCCATGCCAGGATACGAATGCCCCATCGCGCAGGCTGGTGAAGGAGTGGAAATTGGCCCCGGTGAGCGACCATCCGCCATAGAGGTTGCACGGGTTGGAGGGCGAGAGCGAGGCGTCCCTTTCCTTGTTGAACCAGAAATCGGATGCACCGACTCCGAATGGCAGGCAGGAGCGCTCGGCCGTGTTGGTGAGGGGGCGGCAGAAATCGTACCGGCGGTCCTGGCCCTGGCCGTAGTTCCCGCCGGGGATGTCGCTCCCCTTGAATGCCGCGAGGACGTTGCCCGATGCGCCCGCAGGGTCGGGGATGACCGTGAACATCTTGTAGGCAGGGTCTTTATCCTGGTCGAGCACTCGCAGTGTAAACCACGACTGCCGGAGGCTCCGGGGTGTGCCGGCAAGGGTGGCGGTGCCGTTGCCGTTGTCCGTGAGCGCGAGCCCCTCGGGGAGGAATCCGCCGAGCAGGGTGATCGCGAGCGGGCCGTCGCCCCCCGAGGCGGTGATGGTCTCTGAGTAAGGCTTGCCCACCTCGGGCGAGGGGAGGGATGTGGTCGTGAATGCCGGCGCGGCCTCCTGCGGAGCTCCGATGGGGCGCACGCCTTTCTGCAGCTCCCCCCACTGGCGGAGCGCCTTCCATTTTGGGGCATCCTCCTCGGTCTGGCCGACATATTCCTTGAACCCCCACTGGCCAAAGCTCAGAGCGTTGCTGTTGACATCGACAAAAGCTGCCGCCGTGTGGAGCCCCTGGGCGCGCCACCAGGCCCACTGGGCCAAATGGAAATCCCCCATCTCCTTGCGATACTGCAGGGCGCGGAGGAACGCCACGTACTCCGGATTTCCGGAATTTCCTCCGGCGGTGACATGGTGGGAGCCTTCGTAGGCGACAATCGGGAGGTGGTGCTCTTTCGCGGCCGCGAGCGTTCCTGCGTGGTTGAAGTCCTCGTAGATGTAGGGTTCGAGCCGGTCGAACACCTGCTTCCAAACAGCCTCGGTCGGGTGGGCGTAGTCGAGATCCGCAAATTTCGCACTGTGCCCCCAGTAGTGGGTCACGGCGAAGACATCGGGCAAGCCCGGGCGGATTTCGTCGGCCGAGTCCATCATGGCGGCGTTGTAGGCGGCATTTCCGGTGAAGCCGGCGAGCACCTTCACGACGCGGTCGGCCGGCTGTCCGGTGGCGGTAAAGGCGTCAATAAATGTCTTCAGCATCTCGCCTTGGATTTTTCCCGAACCCCAGCCGTGCTGCGGGCTGATGCCCGCCACCGAAGCCAGCGGGACGCCCAGGTGGTCTGCCGCTGCCTGGCGGGCGAAATCGGTCTGGGGAATGTAGCAGGCGTAGCCGTTCCACATCTCGTTCGAGCATTCGATCCAAACCCGGCGACCGGGCTTCAGCCGGGCGGCGCAGAGCTTCGCGAGGCTTTCGATATATTCCTTCGAGGCGAGGTGCGGGATATTGATCCAGATGTCCACGCCGAAATCGTTGGCGATGTCGATTTGCTGCTCGTAAGAAATGTTTTGCAGCGAGGTTTTATTTTGCGGGAGGCCCGGCCAGCCGTCGCCCTTATGGTATTGGTAGCTGCAATAGAGATCCGGCCGTCGGTTGTCCCACGACGAGGAGGTTGCGAGCGCTTGGGGATCCATCTCGTTGACGCGGTTGAATGACATCAGGCGATAGACGCCGAAGGGCACCGAGGTCATATGCTGAGCGAAGAGCGGATGGTATTTCGGAGCGGGTTGGCCGGGGGCCGGCTCGAGGTTGTCGGCGACCTTGCCGGGGGAGAGGTCGGAGTCCTTCGTGAGCCCGCTGCCGCCGTCCATTTTGGCGGGCGGCCAGAGCTTGATGTTGCGGATGTGGTCGCCCGTGCCGTCCGGATCGGTGGAGGTGATTTCGATGAGCGGGGACTGGCCGGATGGCAGGCGAACCACCTGCCGCCTGTTGGCTTTATCGTCGAGGAGGGTTTCTTGCTTGCGCGAGCTCCCGTTGAGAACGACCGAGCCTTTGCCCTCCCACGTCATGACATAGACTCCCGGCATGTGCTCCTTCTCGCTGGTCTGGATGGTGGGCTGATACCAAACCGAGCCTCCCTTCGGCAGGGATTTCACCCAGCCCTGCTCGTCAAACGGGCGGGCTTCCGCCCACTCCGTCGGCACGTTCATCAGCAGGCCGCGGGGCTGCTGCATGAGGTTGGCGAAAACGGTCAGCCGCGATGCGTCTCCCGAGTGCAGGTTGATCTCCGGCAGCGTGGAGGGATCCACCGCCGCCAGCGCGGGCATCCCGGCGAGGCAGAAAAATGCTGCGGCCAGAAGTGTGCCTGATCGCCGGATCTGCCGGCTGGTGTTTAACCCGGATATCATGTTGGCGTTTCGTTTGCCTGCTTAAGGTTTTAGCGGAGCCTGTCCTTGGCGGGGGTGATAGCCTCGTCGGCCTTGCCTTGGAAGTAGGGCACCAGATCCCAGCGGACCCGCTGGACGACATCCTCCCCGAGAGCGAGGTTTTTTGTGGCGGGGATGGTGAGGTCTTTCGGCGAGCGCCCGGTGAGGTATTTCCAGACCATCAGAGAGTTGAACAGCGCGCCCGAGTAGCTCTGGTGGACGGAGTCCGCAAACATCACCTTATTGAACGCCTTGGGATCGTCGTTCGTCGTGCCCTGGCCGAGCGCGGAGTCAGCAAAGACCGGCTGGGGATAGTCTTTTTCCACGGTGACCCATGCCTGCCCTGCGGGGAGGTATCCGGTGTCGAGCTCCTCCGCGATCTTGAGGAGGCGCTCATGGCCGCGGGCCTGGTAGCGCTTGAAAAAGATCCAGTCGAACTGGGGTTCGTAGATGACCGGGTAGGCGCCGGCGGCGCGCGCCCAGCCGACGAGGGTGGTCGCGTGCTTCAGGAGATCCCCGTCGGAGACTTTCTCGTCGTAGGCCTCGGTCCAGGGCTGGATGATGACGACGTCCCAGCCCTCATCGATCTTGGCCTTGATGCCGAGGCGATCCCAGGTGGCGTATTCGTCGAGCTTGCCCATGCCTTTTCCGATGCCCTCGACATGGATCCCGAGGGGATCGCCGCAGAGCGAGTCAAAGGTTTTGAGCCAGTCGCGGATCATGCCGTGGAAGCTGACCAAACTGTTTCCGATGATGAGCACGCGCGCCCCTTTTTGCAGCGGAAAGGGGCGGGCGATCTCCTCCGGTGTGGCGACCCGTATCGAAGTCGTTTGGCTCGTCTTCGCGCCTTTGTTATCGGTCAGGGCGAGCGCGACATCGTAGCGGCCGGACTTCGCAAAGGCGTGCTCGACCTTCGGGCCCGAGGCGGACTGCCCATCGCCAAAGTTCCATTCGTAGGTCGTGATCGAGCCATCGGCATCGGTCGAGGCCGAGGCATCAAAGCGGACGGATGCATTCGGGGCTGCGACGCGTCCGGAGACCGCCACCGATGCGGCGGGTGCCTGGTTGGTGGCCGGGCGCACGGTCACCAGCTGGCGGGCGCTGCCGATGCCGCCCTTGGCATCCTCTGCGAGGAGCAGGACATCGTAAATGCCGGGTTCGGCAAACGTGTGCTTGGGATTGGGGGCGAGGGTCTCGCTCGTGCCGTCGCCAAAATGCCAGGTGTATCGGTTGACCTGGCCATCGGAATCGGTGGATTTGTCGCCTTGGAAGCTCACTTCCAGAGGGGCCTGCCCGGTCGCAGGCTCCGCCACGATGCGGGCGTCCGGCGGCTTGTTGGCCGGATCCGTCCCCGTGACCGGCACGGTGTCAGGCAGGGGCTCGACCGTCAGGCGCGGGTTGCCGATCACGACCGTCGTATTATACGGCGTCCCCTTGGTGATCGTGTCGGCCACGACAAATTTGAGCTCCTTCACGCCGCGCAGATCCACGAGAAACGGGACGGCATCCCGGTTCGGGAGCCGCCCGGTATCGTGGAGCTGCTTGCCATCCCCAAAAATCCGCAGGGTCGCCGCGCCATCGAACTGCCCGACCTCGGCGATGATGCCGGTGTATTTTCCTTCCAGCGCGTAGCTCCAGCTCGACGATCCATGCAGGTTGATCAGCCCGTGCGTGTAGGTGCGGTTGCCAAGCGTCAGCGGCGCTTCCTTCTTGAGCCACAGGTAGCCCTTTGCGCCTGCCGCCGCCGCCTCAAAGTCGCCGAGGGGCACGGCAGCGCCCGCAGGGGACTGATCCGCAAATAGGAGCTTGTCGAGGTTGTCGCCGGACTCCGCATTCTTTTGCACCGGAAGCGACGTGAGCGGAACCGGTGCGGATGGCTGCGCGCCCTGGCCAGGGAGAACGCGCACCGAAAGGCAGGCGAGCGCCAACAATGCGGCGAGCCGAGCCGTGCGAGAATGAACTCCCAAACTCAAAAAACAGGGGGGGCGGGATGAAATCATTCTCAAATGATAGGGGAACCGCCTGAAGAAGAGAAAGCGGGAGTTTTTTCAAACCGTTCAAACGGCATGCCTGCAAGCCAGACTCCACCGCATAACGTTCTCGGAAAACAGGAGGCTCACACGAAGAAATCTCAGGGCGTTGTGGTAAGGGCCGATTCTAGAATCCGAATTGACCATGCAGGGGAGTAGAGCCCCGACGGGCCAGGCCTTCTTGGCGGCGGATTGATCCGGGCTATTCGTCAGCCATCCCGAGGGTTCCCAGGATCCGGTTCAGATCGTCGTTCCCGTAGTATTCGATATGGATGGATCCCTTTTTCTCGCCGTGTTGGATCACGACCCGCGTGGCCAGCCGGTGGGTCAATAAATTTTGCACACGCAGGACCGCCGGGCCGAGATCGGGATTGCTGTCGGGCTGTTTTCCCCGCCTCCGCGTAGTTTTTCCGGTGCTCGCGAGGTGGTTTGCGATCAGCTTTTCCGCAAGGCGGACCGAGGCGCCCTGGCGGATGATCTGGTCGGCGATCAGGTTTTGTTCCTCGTGAGATTTGAGCGAAAGGAGGACTTTGGCGTGGCCGACCGAGATTTTTTCGTGCTTGAGGAGGGATTGGACGTCGGGCGCGAGATCGAGCAGGCGCATGGCGTTGGCGATGGTGGCCCGGCTCTTGCTGACCCGCCTGGCGATGTCCTCCTGCGTGAGCCCGAAGTCGCCCGAGAGCCGCTGATAGGCGGAGGCTTCCTCGATCGGGTTGAGCCCCTCGCGCTGCAGGTTTTCTATCAGGGCCAGCTCGAGGACCTCGCGGTCGGAGGCCTCGCGAACGATGGCGGGCGCCTCTGACAGGGCCAGCTCCTTGGCCGCCCGCCAGCGGCGCTCGCCGGCGATGAGCTCGAAGTGGCCGTCCGCTTTCCGGACGATGAGCGGCTGGATGATCCCGCGCTCCCTGATGCTCTCGACGAGCTCGTGGAGGTGCTCGACCGGAAAGTCCACCCGCGGCTGGAGGGGGCTGGGAACGATCCGATCCAAGGCCAACATCTGAATGCGTTCGCCCAGCTCTTCCGCCGGGGCTGGATTGACAACGCGCGAGTTGATCAATGCGCTGAGTCCTTTGCCGAGTGCCTGCTTTGCCATAGAACAGGCGATCTAATCACCTCGCGCGGAGTGCGACAAGCAGAAGGAGCGGAGATTCGCGGGCTATTCGTGCGGGTGCGAAGCTCCTGTGCCGGCCTGCGGGAAATTTGTTTGCAGCAGCTCGGCGAAGCCCTCGAAGTAAACGGACTTGACCTGGTAGCTCATGGCGCCGAGCTGGCGCGCGGCCTTCAGGTCGGCGTCCGCAGAGGATGTGGTCAGGACGACCGTGGGGATCCCGTTCAAGTGCTTGCTCTCCTTGATCTGGCGCAGCACTTCGAGCCCGTCCACCTTCGGCAGGCGCAAGTCCAGGAGGATGAGATCCGGCCGCGGGCGGGCGTGTGGGTCAGGGTCATTTGGGAGCAGATAGTCCAGGGCCATCTGGCCGTCCTCGACATGGATGAGCCGGTGGGGGAGAGGGAAGCTGACCAGGTTCCTCCTCACGATCTCGGCGTGGGCCATATCATCTTCCACCAGCAGAATAACAACCGGTTTGCCTTTCATGATATTGTGTTTTCCTTAGTGGGTTGCATGGCGCCTGGCAGGGTGAAACGGAAGCAGGCCCCATGCCCCGATCCCTGCGACTCCACCCAGATGCGCCCCTGATACAGCTCGACGATGCGTTTGACAATGGCCAAACCGAGTCCGGTCCCGTCAGATTTCGGATCGAGCTTATCAAATAGCCCGAACACCTTCGTGCTGTGGCGGGGGTCGATGCCGCCCCCGTTGTCGCGCACGAAAAAAACCGTCTCGTCACCGCGCTTCTCTGCCCCCACCTGGATGAGCGGCTCGTTTTGGTCGCCCATGAACTTGCATGCGTTCTCGAGCAGGTTCTGCCAGATCTCCTCGAGGCGGATCCTATCGCCGTGCAGCGTGAGGTCGGCAGCGTCCACCTTCACCTTCACCCCCCGCTCCGAGATGATCCCGGCCACCGAAGCCAGGGAGGCATCGAGCAGGTTGGCGAACGTCATGCTCTCGTTCTGGTTCAGGGTGCGCCCGATGCGGGAAATCTCCAGCAAATCATCGAGGAGATGGGCGATTTTATCAGCGGCGAGGCGGATGAATCGCACGTCCTTTTCGACCCTCCCGGCATCGGACAGCGCGAGGTCCTCCTCCAGGTAGCCGAGGAACGTCCTGACCGTCACGACCGGGCTCTTGAGGTCATGCGAAGCGGTATAGAGGAAGCGCTCGAGCTCGGCGTTCTTTTCCGAGAGCTCGGCCTGAAGCGCGACCATGCGGCGGCCGACCTCGATCCGCGCCCGAAGCTCGCCCGGGTCGAACGGCTTGGGCAGGTAGTCGTTGGCTCCCGCATCGAGCCCGTCAATGATGTCGGACTTGTTGCCTTTCGTGCTGAGCATGATGAGGTATGGCGGCCGGTCGGTTGGGAGCGAGCGGATCTTGCGGGCGACCTCGGGCCCATTCATTTTTGGCATCAGCCAGTCGAGGATGGCCAGGGCTGGCGCATCCTGCTGCTGCATCGCCTCCCAAGCTGCGGCCCCATCGGCGGTTTCCACCACTTCATGGCCGCTCTTTTTCAGCACGCCCGCCAGCATGGCACGAGACGTCAGGTCGTCCTCGGCAATCAGGATGCGCATGGGTATCTCCTCGTTGTCATTTGAGTTTTTCTAGTGCTTCCCGAAGTGCGGCAAACTGCGTTTCCATCTCGGCCATCCTAGCAGAAATGCCGGTCATGTCTCCAGCTTTGCCCGCCCTTTCGAGCTCCGCTGCGATGGCTGCCGAGGCGGCCCCTCCCACCGAGGCGCACGCCCCCCGGATTTTGTGGGCTTGGAGCTCGATCTCGCGGTGATCCTTCTTCTCCACATAGGTCTTCAGCATGAGGATTTGTCCGGGCAAGTCCTCAAGGAACGCGGCGATCACCAGGCGGGCGAGCCCCGTGTCCTCCATGACCCGTTCCAGCAGGTCGTCATGGTCGAAGACCGGGGCTTCCTCCGGCGGGGTGGGGGCGGCGGGTGCCGGCCCGTCCGCCGCGGGGCGGCGGGCTTCGGCTGGCAGCCACTTTGCTATCGCCGCGACCAAGGCCGATACCTGGATCGGCTTGGTGACGTAGTCGTCCATCCCAGCCGCCAGGCATTTCGCGCGGTCCTCCTGCAAGGCATGCGCGGTCATCGCGATGATCGGGACGTGGGGAAAGGATGAGGCGGAGACCCCGATGCCAGCTTCCGATTTCTGATCTCCCATTTCCGATTTCCGATTTTCAATTTCTAATTTTCTGATCTCCCTGGTGGCCTCGAAGCCATCCATGCCCGGCATCTGCACGTCCATGAGCACGAGGTCGTAGCGGGCGGATCGGAAGGCATTGAGTGCGTCGAGGCCGTTCGCGGCAACATCGCCCTTCAGGCCCAATTTTTTCAGGAGGCCCATGGCGACCTGCTGGTTGGTCAGGTTGTCCTCCGCGACGAGGATGCGTGCGGGTCCCAGCCCCAAGGGAGCGCCCAGCCGGGGGATGCGGGCGGCTGCCGCCGGGTCGGCTCCGCCGGCAGATTTTTGCAAGCGGACAGAGAACCAGAATTCCGACCCATGGCCCTCCTCGCTCCGAACTCCGATTGCGCCTCCCATCATTTCCGCCAGCTGTTTGGAAATGGCAAGGCCCAGCCCGGTGCCTCCGAAGGTGCGGGTGGTCGAAGAATCCACCTGCGAGAACATGAGGAAAAGCGTCCCCATCTTGTCGGCGGGGATCCCGATCCCGGTATCGGTCACGGAAAAGTGCAGCACGGCTTCGCTTGGCGACTCCTCGGCCAGGCTCACTCGGATGCCTACCTTGCCGGCGGAGGTGAACTTGATCGCGTTGTTGGCCAGGTTGGCGAGGATCTGCTGCAGCCGGCTCGGATCGCCCCGGAGATCCACCGGGACGTCCGGAGCGACATCGCAGGTCAGCTCCAGGCCTTTCGCTTGCGCGCTCAGCGAGATCATCCCGGCAAACTCGTCCAGCAAGTCGCGGATGTTGAAAGCCATGCTTTCCAGATCGAGTTTTCCGGCCTCGATTTTTGACAGGTCGAGGATGTTGTTGATGAGGCCGAGGAGCACGTTGCTGGAAGCCAGCAAGGTTCGGGAGAGCGCGCGCTGGTTTTCGCTCAGGTCGGTATCCATCAGCAGTGCGACCATGCCAAGCACGCCGTTCATGGGGGTCCGGATCTCGTGGCTCATGTTGGCCAGAAACTCGCTCTTGGCGGTGCTGGCCAATCTGGACTGAACCGCCAGCGCGCTCGCGTGGGCGGCTGCATCTTCGAGGCGGGCATTGGCAGCCAGAAGATCCTGCTCGGCCATCTTCTGCTCGGTGATGTCCATGAGGCGGTTCAGGTAGGCGACCACGAAGGCCAGCAGCACGATGATGAGCCCGGTGATGAGGGCGATGACGACTGTCCGGTAGCGCGCCTCCGCGAGGACTTCCGCCGAATCCTCCTTGGTCACTAAGAACCATGGCGACCCCGGGATCGGGCGCAGATCGCTCAGCACGGATACGCCCCGGTAATCTAAGCCTTCAAAAATGCCCTGGCGGCCAAGGACGGCCTCCACGGCGGGCAATCTTGCGAGGGTTAGCGGAGAGCGGAGCGAAAGCGCCGTGTTGGCCTGATGCCGCAGCTCATTGAGGAAAACCACCTCCTCGCCCTCGCGCTGAATCAGGAGTGTCTCGCCGCTGCGGCTCTGGGTCGGCCAGGACTGAATCAGCGGATACAGGTATGAGCTCGCATCGTTGCGCAGCACCAGCACGGCCAGCGGCTGCCCCTGAGCATCCCTCACGGCTGCCGCGACGTCGATATGGACCGCGCCATCGGAGGAGCGGAAAAAATCGGAAACGACGGCCTTCTTGTTATCGAGCGCGGCGCGGATGGCCTTCTGCGTCTGCTCCGACACGGGATCGTGGAGGTTTCCGGTGGCGAACAGGGGCGTGGAGTTCGTATCAAACAGGTGGACGCTGGAGTAATTTGGCAGCTCCCATTTCAGGCACGCGCGGATCTCGTCTTGCAAATGCTCTTGCGAATTCTTGTCGGTGGGATCCTGGAGAGAAGCTTCGACGGCATGGACCACTGCTGGATCTTGCGCCTCTCGCTCTGCGTCGGCCAGGCGCTCCTTCCTCCACTGTTCGATCTCCCTGGTTTTCAGCTCTCCGATAATCCTGAGGGTCTCGTTGTTTTCCCGCGTGATCTCCTCCATCTCCTTCAGGTAATACCAGCAGCTCAAGCCGGCCAGCGCCACGGCCAACGCCCAAAAAACAGCCGCCGTAATCCGCCGCGCTCTTTGCGTGTTTGCCAGATGTTGATGTTCCATTTTGTCTGTGCGCGAGCCCGCACGCGGTGAAAGGAATCAGAACTGGATAAATTCTACCCCATGCAACAGGTTTTGCCAACCGGGGAATTGGGATTTCTCCGGGCTTGATCCCCTGCGGTGAACCGTGTTGTTGTCGTCCAATACAGCCAGATGATGACCCTCCCGCGCCTCCTCCCCATCGCCCTTTCTGCGGCCCTCACCGCCGGCTGCGCGTGGGCTGACGTCAAGCTTCCTGCCATCATTTCCGATCACATGGTCTTGGAGAGGGCCGCGAAGGTGCCAATCTGGGGCAAGGCGGATCCTGGCGAGGAGGTGGCAGTGTCCTTGAACGGGCAGCGCGCCACGGGCCGGGCGGCCGCCGATGGCAGGTGGACCGCCGCCTTGAACCTCAAGGATTCGCCCCCCGGGCCTTTTGAATTGACGGTCGAGGGAAAAAACAAGCTGGTTATTGACGATGTCGTCGTCGGCGAGGTATGGGTCGCATCCGGGCAGTCCAACATGGCGTTCGTTGTCAAGAATGCCACCGATGCCGAAAGCGAGATCGCCCGGTCCGAAAACCCGCTTCTCCGGCAGTTCCTCGTGAAACGGTGTGCGTCCGGCGAGCTTCTGGACGACACCGAAGGCAAGTGGATTCCCGCTTCGCCTGGAACAGTCGGTGGGTTTAGCGCCGTCGGGTATTATTTTGCGAGGATGCTCCAAAGCGAGTTGAAGGTTCCCGTCGGCCTGATCCATTCATCCTGGGGCGGCACGCCATCGGAGGCCTGGACGAGCGCGGAGGGGATCGGCAGCGTGCCGGAGCTCCAGGCCGCCGGAGCGCGCCTCCGGGACGCGCTGAGCGGCTACCCGGAGAAAAAGAAAGCCTTTGCTGACGGCCTGGGCGCATGGATCAAGGGAGCCGGGCGAGAGGACAAGCCGTCCGCCGATGCCGCGGCTTTCGCGGGGTTGGATGTCTCGCCTTCCGGCTGGATTTCCGTGAAGCTCCCCGGAGAGGTGAGGGCGGCCGGGCTTCCCGAAGCCGGAGTCATCTGGCTGCGCAAGGAGGTCAGCATTCCGGCCAAAACCGCGATCGCCCTCAGCCTGCCGATTGACGGATTCGACAGCGTCTATTGGAACGGAAAGCTCATCAAGCAGACAACCTGCCAGGAGTATCCTGGCTTGGGCCACATCCGGAGATTCGGCCCGTTCGATCTCCCGCCCGCCGATGTCCAGGCAGGAAAAAACGTCCTTGCGATCCGGCTTTACGAGCCGGTTGGCCCGGCGAAATTCTCCGGCGAGCCGCGTGCGGGGGCGATCTCGCTTGCCGGAGAATGGCTTGCCAAGGCGGAGGTGGAATTTCCCCCAGCTGGGGCAGCGGCTGCTTCGTTGCCGCCGCCGCCAGCCCTGCCTCCCGAGCCGCAGGGCGTGGCCAGCTTCCTTTTCAACGGCATGATCCGGCCGCTCCTCCCGTTTGCGATCCGGGGAGTGATCTGGTACCAGGGCGAAGCGAATGCCTATCGCGCATTTCAATACCGCACCGCCTTCCCGCTCCTCATCGCCGACTGGCGCAGGCAATGGAACCAAGGGGACTTCTCATTCTATTTTTGCCAGCTTGCCAGCTTTCGGCCGAAGGTGGCTGAGCCGGGCGGCAGCGCATGGGCCGAGCTGCGCGAGGCGCAGTCCCTGGCGCTCAAGCTCCCGGGCACAGGGCAGGCGGTCCTCGTTGATATCGGAGAGTCCGGAGATATCCACCCCCGGCGCAAGAAGGACGCGGGCGAACGACTCGCGCGCATCGCGCTCGCCAAGGACTATGGCAGGGAGATCGCATTCTCCGGCCCCGTCTATGATTCGATGAAGATCGCAAACGGGAAGGCCACCCTCAGCTTCCGGCATGCCGATGGCGGCCTGGCCGCCACGCCGCTCGCCGAAACCTACGATGTCAGGTCCTCGGCCAAGGAGGTCGCCCCGCTCGTCCGCAATAGCCCGCTCAGCCAGCTCGAGGGCTTCGCCATCTGCGGCGAAGACAAAAAGTGGTCCTGGGCGGATGCCCGGATCGAGGGCGACCAGGTGGTCGTGTGGTCGGATAAAGTTCCCTCGCCGTCAGCCGTGCGCTACGCGTGGGCCGACTGCCCGACCTGCAACCTCGCCAACGGGGCTGGGCTCCCCGCCTCGCCCTTCCGCACGGATGACTTTCCTCCCGTGACGTTGAAAGGCAAGTATTGAGCAGAGCAGGGAGATGCGCCTTCGGCCGGGGTGCCTTGACGGTTCCCCCCGCTACCTCATCTCCAATTTTTTGAGCGGTTCCGGGGAGATCGCCACGAGCCCGGAAAACGGGAAGTCAAGGTTCACGATGGTGTAGAGCGTGAGGCAGATGACCCCGGTGAGAAGCATGGCCATGAAAGCTTGCGCGTGGATGTTTTCCGGGGCGAAAAGGAAGGTGAAGCTGATGGTGGCAACCGCGCCAGCCAGGAGCACGCACCAGAGGAAGGGGATGAGCCCGGACGAGGAATCATCGAGGCGCGCCGCCCGGAGCTCCTTCAGGCGGTTGAGGTATTGGACGGACCCCTGGAAAAATGCCCCCTCCGAGGCGTCTGCCACCTTGTGCCTGGCAAAGGCGTCGGTGAGCTGATTGAGGAGTTGGGTGGCCTCCGGGCTGGACTTTCCCCGCGCGAGGGTCTTCCACTCCTGGCTCACCAGAGCATCGCGATAATCCCGCATGGTCTGCCGGATCTCATCCCGAAATCCCTGGGGGAAAGCCATGGAGTTCGAGTAGAGGTCGCCGAGGCACATGGCCTCCTGAACGACGTTCGCACCGGTGGTCGAATAATACTGCCAGGTGGTGGCGACGATGAAGGCCAGAAAGATGCCGTAGATCGTGCCCATGGTGCCGAAAATCGCGCCCGTCACATCGTGCTGCTGGCTCAAAAAACGGTTGGGGATCAGCCGCCTGGTCAGCAGAAGCCCAAGATAGGCCAGCGCGACCGGAACGACGAGGCAGGCCAGCCCGAGAAAAAGGGGCGAAAGGTTCAGCACCAGAAGCTGCTCGACGGAAAGGGAGGATCCCAACAGGTATTTCATCTCGGAAATTAGAGTTTTCTCGGCATCTCAGTATCGCGGCAATCCGGTCGCTTCCAGGAGTTTTTCATCCTGTCCGAACTCCGGCACCTTGTCCAGTTCGCTCAGGTTTCCGAATTTCTTGTGTCGAGCCGGAGGCTGGCGTATAGAGACGATCAGACAAATGGACGCTCAGCCGACAGGAAGCAGGGGCTCGTCGCACGACCATGCGGCTGCCTTGGCGGTTGGATTTTTCCTGCAGGCCGGCTGGCTGGCGGCGGGCGTCTTTTTCCTTTCTCTGGCTGGCGAATGGTTTGAGAGGATGTCTGGTGGGCTCCTCAGCCCGGCCTCTCCGGCAGCTGGGTTTGCGGTGGCTGCTGCCCTGGTCTACGGGCTGGGGCGCGTGATTCCGGCTGCCTATTTGGGCTTGCTTGCCAGCAATCTCTTCGGCGGCGAGCCCTCGCTTTTCCTGTATGCGGAACCGGCAGGCTTCCTGCTCGAGATCTCCGTCAGCTGGACGCTTCTGACGAAGGTGTCGAGGATGGATCCCGGATTTTCCAGGCTGAGGGACTTCGGGAGGTTCGTTGCGCTCGGGTGTCTGCCCGGGCCGCTGTTGGGCGCGTGCTGCCTGGCGGTGCTCCTCGCGATCTCCGGGCCGATTCCTGCATCGCTGGTGCTTGCCGGGCCGGCCGGATTTTTTCTGGCCCATGCCTTCGGGCTGCTCGTCTTCGGCCCGTTTTTTCTTTTTGTGCTGAGGCGCCAGAGCTTCCGTCCCCCGACGGTTGGTGGGCGCTTCGAGCTGCTCGGGTATGTGGCTCTGCTCGCCGGCCTGCTATTTTTTCTGGTCCATGACCAGGCGCTTGGCCTGGGCGTCCGCCTGGCCGCGATCGTCGCAACCATCGCCCTGTCGCTGCTGGTCGCGCTCCGGTTCGGCCTCCGGACCGCTTCGATGGTTCAGGCGCTTTCCGTTTTTCTTGTTCCGGCGTTTGCGGCCATTGTTCCGGAGCGCTTGGACGACGTTCGCATCCTGGCCGCCGGCGGGGAACTGCAGCCGCTCGTGCAGGCCGTCGCCTTTCTCGCCAGCCTGGGATGCCTGTTTGCCGCGGCATTCCGCGACGAGTGGGATTCGCTCCGGATGAAATTTGCCCTGGCGATGTCCTCTGCCAACCTCTGCGTCTGGGACTGGAGCGCCGCCGGGTGGGCCTACCACACTCCGGCATGGCGCGAGAAGTTCGGAGTCGGCCCTGCAAAAGCCATCTCCAACGAGGTCGTGCTCGGGCTCGTCCACCCGGAGGATTTGCCGGAGTTTGAAGGGAATTTTCGCCGGCTGTGCAGCGCCGAGATTCCGCACTGGAGCCAGAATTGCCGGATGCGCAACTCCGAGGGGGGCTGGGTCTGCGTGCAGATCGATGCGAAGCCGCTCGACCGGAATGCCGACGGAGAAATCTCGTCTCTCGCCGGCGTGATGCGCGACACCACCTACGAGCTGGAGGCGGTGCAGAACCGGATCGCGGCGATCGAAACCGAGGCCCAGCTCCGCACGCTCCGCAGCCAAATCAACCCGCACTTCCTCTTCAACGCGCTCAACAGCATCCGGGCGCTCATCGGAAGGCAGGACAGCAAGGCAAAATCCATGATCACCTCGCTCGCCGGCCTCCTTCGCGAGGTCCTAGCCGGCCGCGACTCCAGGCTCCAGTCCGTGGAGAAGGAGCTGGAAATCGTGAGGGATTACCTCGAGATCGAGGCCATCCGTTTTGGCGAGAGGCTTCGCTACCGCATCGTTTGCCCGCCCGGCCTGCTGGCGCAAAAAATTCCGGGGATGCTGGTTTTGACCCTCGTAGAGAACTCGGTGAAGCACGGGATCTCGAAGCTGGAGAAGGGCGGGGCGCTCGAGGTGCTGATCGGGCGCACCCCGGACAATTCCTCGCTCATCGTTTTTGTTGTCAACGACGGGGCATTGAAACGGGAGAGCCGCGACGCCGGCGGCTACGGCGGGCAGGGGCTCGAAAACGTCCGGGAACGCATCACCCTTTCGACCGGCAAGCGGGGGAGCTTCGAGATCCATGAAATCCCTGGCCCGCGGGTGGAGGCGATCGCGCTGATCCCGTTCGACAAGCGGTTCCTCCCGGACGATTCGATTCCGGCGGCATAGGGCGCCGGGGGCGCGCCGCTCGAGGATGATTTTCAGCCGGATTATTTGCTAGGAATGCACGGGCAGATGGAGCATGGTTTTATCCTCCCATTTTTTATGAAAACTGTCCTTGTGGTGGAAGATGAAGTGATCGCTCAGGAAGACCTGCGTGACTCGCTGCTGGAAATTGATTCCTCCTTGGAAATTGTCGGAGTTCAAACCGCCATGGAGGGGTTGGAGCTGCTCGACGCCAGGAAAAACGACAGGTCGAAAAGTTTTGAGGGAATTTTTCTCGACATTGAGCTGCCCGGAATGAGCGGCATTCAGATGCTCGAGCGGATGGGCGCGTCGAAGCCGCCGGTGGTTCTGGTGACCGCCCATGCGCTGATGGCGCTCGAGGCGATCGGCCTTGGAGTCATCGCCTGCCTGCTCAAGCCGGTTGACCAGCCGTGCCTGCGGCGGGCATACCAAAAGATGAAGGAGATCGCGGATGCGCCAGCGAAACAAATCGCCCCGGCCGAGGATCTGGCCCATAGCCCGCAGAGCAGGGTGCTCCTCAGGGACCAGGGAGGAAGCCACATGGTCAAGGTTGGCGATTTCTCGATCCTCACCGAGGAGAAAGGGTCGACCAGAATCTTTTTTGACGGCCGGAGCGTCCTGATCCCTCGCAGCATCGCCGACATGGAGGCCTGCCTCGACCGGCAGCACTTCTTTCGCGTCAACGCAACGACGATCGTCAACCTGAACAAGATCACGCAGTATAAGACCTCGCCGGCCGGGCTGTTCGTCGCAGAGCTTCCGGATGGCACGTCCGCCGAGTTCAGCCCCGAGAGGTCGCAGATATTTCAAGACCGATTTGAGCTCTAACCAGGAGAACCCACCAAGCGGCGGGCGGCGATCCCCCTGCATGCCGCCTGGGGAAGAGAGATTCATCCGGATCAAGGGAGCCCGGCAGCACAACCTGAAGAACCTCGACGTCAGGATCCCGAGGCACAAGCTCGTCGTCGTCACCGGGATGAGCGGATCGGGGAAGTCGTCGCTCGCATTTGACACGCTGTTTGCAGAAGGGCAGAGGAAATATGTCGAGAGCCTCTCCGCCTATGCCCGGCAGTTTTTGGATCAGATGCAAAAGCCGGACGTGGACTATATCGAGGGGCTCTCGCCTGCGATTGCGATCGAGCAGCGCTCGGCAGGGGCGAACCCAAGGTCCACGATCTCGACAACCACCGAAATCTACGACTACCTCCGCCTCCTGTATTCCGCCATCGGAGTTCCGCACGATCCGTCCACCGGAAGCGTCGTTTCGCGCCAGACGCCCCAGGAGATTGCCGATGCGGTGCGCCGATGGCCGGATGGAACGAAGTTCCTAATCCTGGCACCATTGATCTGCGGGCAGGCGGGCGAGTTCCGCGATGTGGTCGAAAAAGCCCGGAGGGAAGGGTTCGTGCGGCTGCGTGTGGACGGGGAGGTCATCGAGCTCACGAAGCCGGATTCCGTCAAGCTGGAGAAGGGGGCGCTGCATACGATCGAGGCGGTTGTTGACCGGCTCATCATCCGAGAGGGGCTTTCCCAGCGCCTCGCCGACTCGATCGAAACCGCGCTCCGCTGGGGAGGAGGTCGGATCTCAACAAGCCGGCAGGAGCCGGGCGGGCAGGCCTGGGTCGAGGAGAAGTTCTCCACCGACTACAGCAACCCGGAAACCGGGTTCGCGATGCCCCGCCTGACCCCGAGGCATTTTTCCTTCAACAGCCCTCTCGGCGCGTGCCCGGAATGCCACGGCATTGGGACCGAGCTCTACTTCGATCCCGGGCTGATGGTCGACGCGGAGAAGACCCTCTCCCAAGGCGCGGTGAGGCCGTGGAAGGCCGCAAACAAGCGCATGAAGGCCTACTATGGCGCGCTGCTCGATGCGCTTGTCTCCGATACCCCGGCCCCGCTCAACAAACCGTGGAGCGACCTCCCGGAGAGCTTTCAGGAGCTCGTGCTTTTTGGATCGCGCGACCGCGCGGTCCCCGTGAAGACCGGCGCTGGAAAAATCCATGCCAAGCCGTTCGAGGGGCTGGTCGCGCAGGTTGAGCGGCTCTATGAAAGTAGCCAGAGCGAGCACTCCAAAAAGCGGCTGCGCGCATTCCAGGGCCGGAGGGTTTGCCGGACGTGCGGGGGCGCGCGGCTGCGGCCTGAGATCCTCGCCGTCACCATCGCCGACCGGTCCGGCAGGGAGCTCGGCATCGAGGAGCTCTGCGCCTTCCCGATCTCTCAGGCGGAGGAAACCATGCGATCGCTCGCGCTGTCTCCCGCACAGGAGGACATCGTGAAAGATGTTCTGAGGGAGGTCCGGCAGCGGCTCAAGTTCCTTTGCGAGGTCGGGCTTGGCTACCTCCAGCTCAGCAGGGAGAGCGGAACCCTCTCGGGCGGCGAGGCCCAGAGGATCCGCCTCGCCACCCAGATCGGCTCGGGCCTCTCCGGCGTGATGTACGTGCTCGACGAGCCCAGCATCGGGCTGCACCAGCGCGATAACGACCGCCTCATCCAGACGCTCCGCGACCTGCGAGACCTCGGAAATTCCGTGATCGTCGTCGAGCACGACGAAGACACGATCCGCGCGGCCGACCACATTTTGGATCTTGGCCCCGGGGCCGGACCTCGAGGCGGGCACATCGTCGCCGAGGGTGCGCTGGAGGAGATCCTCAGGTGCGATGGCTCCCTGACCGGCCAGTATCTCAACGGAACGATTCGGATCTCGGTCCCCCGCATGCGCGTGCCGCCGCAGCGGGCCGGGGCCTGGCCGGGAGAGCTCGGCGACGGCTGGCTGCGCGTCCTCGGAGCGTCGGAGAACAACCTCCGCAGCATCGATGCGTCATTCCCGGCCCGCTGCCTCACCTGCGTGACCGGGGTTTCCGGAAGCGGAAAGTCCACGCTGGTGAACGACATCCTCCGCCCGGCGCTCGAGCGCGATCTGAACCGCGCGAGGGGGCACCCCGGCGCGTACCGGTCGCTCTCCGGAATCGAGCAGTTCGACAAGGTCGTGGTGATCGACCAGAGCCCGGTGGGGCGAACCCCGCGCTCGAACCCCGCAACCTATACCGGGGCGCTCGGGCCGATCCGCGACCTCTTCAGCGACCTGTCGTCCTCCCGGGTCCGCGGCTACGATGCCAGCCGGTTTTCCTTCAATGCCAAAGGCGGCCGGTGCGAGCACTGCCGCGGCGACGGGTTCATCAAAGTGGAAATGCATTTTCTTGCGGACGTGTATGTCGAGTGCGAGGTGTGCCGCGGGCGGCGCTACAACCGCGAGACCCTCGAGGTCACCTACAAGGGCAAGAACATCGCGGACGTCCTCGACATGGCGGTCGACGAGGCCGCAAGGTTTTTTCGCAACATCCCATCGCTCTGCAACAAGCTCGAGACGCTTCAGGATGTCGGCCTTGGCTACCTCCGGCTCGGGCAGTCCGCCACGACGCTTTCGGGCGGCGAAGCGCAGCGCATCAAGCTCGCCTCCGAGCTCTCGAAGCGGGCGACCGGACGGACGGTTTATCTTCTCGACGAGCCGACCACGGGCCTCCATTTTGCGGACATCCACAAGCTTCTGGAAGTTCTCATGAAGCTTCGCGATGCGGGCAACACGGTGATCGTGATCGAGCACAACCTCGAGGTCATCAAATGCGCCGACTGGATCATCGATCTCGGCCCTGAGGGTGGGGCCGGAGGGGGCACGATCGTCGCTGCGGGAACCCCCGAGGACGTCGCGCGCTCGACGGCGAGCCATACGGGGCGCTACCTTGCACGCACACTCCGACCATGACGCACCTCCTCGCCTTCATTCTCCTCGCCACAAACGCCGACCAGATCGCTGCCTCGCGATCCGCCCTCGAGGACGGGCTGCCGGGGGTTGCCATCAGCAAGCTCGAGAGGGTGCCTCCCGGCCAGCTGGATGCGGAGTCTGCCCTTCTCCTCGCCCGCGCCTATGTCGAAGACGGGCGCCCTGCCGGCGCCATCGAAATCCTGAAAGCCAAGGTGCCCGGGCGGGAATTTTGGCTTGCCCAAGCATTCGCGGCGCTCGGGCAGCGTGACGAGGCGCTCGACTGGTATCGCTCCGCAAAAATGGATCCGGCGCATTCCGTCGAGTCCTGCCTGGGCGAGGCGGGAATGCTCCGCAGCCTCGGTCGCCCGGACGAGGCGATCCTGGCATTAAAAAAGCTGGCGGACTGGCGGTCGCCCGGATTTCGGCTTCTTGCACAGTTTATCGAGGCCGAGTCGCTGCTCGATCTGGGGCGAGCCGGGCAAGCCCGCGCAGTCCTGGATGCGGCATCGCCTGCGGACAAGTCCGGCTCGGCCATGCGCGACTTCCTTCTCGCTCGGGCATTGGTCCTGTCGGGCGACGATGCCGGGGCGATCCGCCTGTTTGATTCGCTGTCGCCGGTGGACGCGCACATGGCGGTTTCTGCGATCATCGGCCAGGCAGAGGCGATGGAGCGCACGGGGCAAGCATCTGCAGCGGAGGCCCTGATCGAGGGGTTCCTCTCGAAAAACTCCGATGCCGCCGGGATCGAAAATCTTTTTGCTCTTCTGGACAGGAGCTATGCTGGCCAGGCCGCCCCGGCTTCGACCGAGCTCAAGCGATGGGCGAACGATGAGTCCCCGTCGCCACGCCGGTTGCTGGCAGCCTACTACCTGGCGAGGTTCGAGTCGCGCCTTGGAAGGGAAGACCGGGCGGAGCGGCTCCTTGAGCGCGCGACCGGCGGGGAGGGGAGCTCGCCGGCCGGCGGGGAGGGGAGCTCGCCGGCCGGCAGCATGGCGGCGCTCGACCTGGCCAGGATCCGTTTGAAACAGGGGAGGGGAGCGGAGGCATTAGCTCTCCTGCAACTCCTTCCCGCTTCGCCGGACGCCAGCTTCCTCCGTGGCCTGGCCCTCGCCAGCATGGGCCAGCGCGAGGAGGCGTCGAAGGCATTCCTCTCCGCTTCATCCAGCCAGCCGCTTGCCGAGTCCGCGCTATTCAATGCCGCCGTCTGCGAGCTCGGATCCCTAAAAAAGCCGGCGTTCGAGCTCCTCAAAGCACGTTTCCCGCAGAGCGCCAAGCTGGATTTGCTGCGGCTTCAATCCGCCCTTGTTCTCGCCAGCGCTCGCGATCCGCAAGCGGAGAACCATCTGCGGGGGCTTGCCGCGAACGAAGGCTCCCCGATTGCTGGCGCTGCGGCCCTGGCCCTTGCCGAGTGGAAGTTCGAGCGGCATGACGTGCGTGGAGCAATCGGGGAGCTCCAGCGGGTTTCCACCCTCGCCGGCGCAGATCCCGCCCGAGCCGCTGCCTTGGCGGTCTTTCTTGCGGACGATGGCGGCATTGGCGACGAGGCGGTCAAGGCGGCGGAAAAGTTCCTTGCTATGCATCCGGGCACCCAGCCGGAGCCGGAGATTCGCATGAAGCTGGGCGAGATCCTCTACCGGAGGGGGGACTTTGCGGGGGCCAGGATCCAGCTGGAGTCGCTGGCAGCGAAGTTCCCCGGATCAGCCCAGGAAATTCCCGCGCTCTTTCTGGCCGCGCAGGCTGCATCCCGCCTCCAGTCTCCGGCCTCGGCCAACGATGCCATGGCTCTCTACGAGGAGGTTGCCGCATCGGGCAGCCCGCTGGCCTTGCGAGCCAGGCTCGAGCAGGCGATCCTGAAAACCATCCAGGGCAAGGCGAGCGAGGGGGTTGCCATTCTCGATCGGATCCTTGCCTTGAACCCGGATCCGGAGATGCGTGCCGCCGCGCTGATGGAGAAGGGGAAGGCCCTGCTCGGAGCTCCGGAGCCTGGCGCGGGGCGCGCGGCCGTTGAGATCTGGAAGGCCTTGGCTGCGGACAGGACGCTTTCTGCCGCATGGAGAAACCAGGCGCTTGTCCGGATCGGTGCCGCCTACGAAAAATCCGGCGACACCGAGTCCGCCGTCGCCACCTACTACGATGTCCTCAAAGCCGGCCAAACCGGCCTGCCCGAGTATTTCTGGTTTTACAAAGCCGGCTTCAGCGCCGCCCGGCTCCTCGAGGCCTCGAAGCGTTGGGATCAGGCGATCCGGATCTATGAGCTCATCGCGGCAGTCAACGGCCCGCGGCAGGAGGATGCCGCATCAAGGATCAACAAGATCCGGCTGGAGAATTTTCTTTGGGAGGCCAAGCCGCAGCCATGAGAATCTCGGGCGAGCGACCCACGAGATTTGTGGCTCCGCGTATTTTGGCATTGCGGTTGGGATGAGAACGGAAAAGGCTGTATGCCAATGAACGCGCCGATTGTCTTTGAGCCGATTGCGATGGAGCGGGTTTGGGGCGGACGACGCCTCGAGTCGGTTTTGGGGAAGGCGATCCCCAACGGAACTCCGATCGGGGAGATGTGGGAGATCGTGGACAGGGCGGAGGCGCAGAGCATCGTGCATGCCGGCAAGCTCCGCGGGACATCCCTCCACGAGCTCTGGATGGGCAGGCGCGCAGAGGTCTTCGGGGCGGATTATCTGCCCGACCCCTCGCCGCGCTTTCCCCTGCTGGTCAAGCTTCTCGATGCCCGCGAGCGCCTGTCGGTCCAAGTCCATCCGCCGCTGTATTTGGCCGGGTCGTTGGGCGGAGAGCCGAAGACCGAGGCCTGGTTCTTCCTGGACGCGCTGCCCGGGGCAAAAATTTATGCCGGGCTGAAGCAGGGTGTGACACGGAGCACGTTTGAATCCGCGCTCCGGAAGGGAAAAGTTGAGCAGGTGATCCACGAGGTTCGGGTCGCCACGGGCGAGAGCATTTTTATTCCCAGCGGGCGCCTCCATGCGATCGGCGAGGGAAACCTCATCGTCGAGGTCCAGCAAAACAGCGACACGACGTACAGGGTTTTCGACTGGAACCGCATGGGGCTCGACGGGAAGCCCCGCGCGCTCCATATCGAGGAGTCGCTTGCATCCATCGATTTTTCGGATTTCGAGCCGTCCGTCTGCGGGGTCCGGGAAAGGGTCATCGCAAACTGCCCGTTCTTCCATATCGAAAAGATGCAGCTTGATGCGCCCATCGAGGTCCGCCCGCCGGGGAGATTCGCCCTGGTGGCGGTGACCTCCGGCCAGGTGGTTTGCTCCGGGACAACATTTGACCTCGGCCGCTTCTTCATCGTCCCTGCAGGGGGAAACCGTTTGGAGGTCGCGCCTTTCGCCGCCGGCACGGCGGAGATCGTGGTGGCGACGCTGCCGGCGTAGCTAGCCGGAAGAAATGCCCGCGGGTGCCCGCCGATCCTGCTGTTTGGATCCGCACTGCCTCGATGTGGTCTTCTCCGGCGCGAGTTCCTTGGAGATTCCAGTTGCCAGCCGGGTTTCCCTTCCGCATAAGAATACCTGCCATGTCTGAACTGCTCGATTATTTTCTACACGCCCAGAAGAACCTGAGTGGGTTCATCGAGCATTACGGGGTTTGGATTTACGCGCTGCTCTTCGTGATTGTGTTTTGCGAAACCGGGCTGGTTGTCACTCCGTTTCTGCCGGGGGATTCCCTCCTTTTTGCCGTTGGCGCGCTTTCTGCGCAGGGGATGATGTCGGTGAAAATCGTGGCTCCGCTGCTGTTTTGCGCGGCGATCCTGGGCAACACCACCAACTACGCGATCGGGTCGTGGATCGGCCCCAGGGTCTTCCACTTCGAATCGGGATGGTTTTTCCGCAAGGACTACCTGATGAAGGCGCATGCGTTCTATGAAAAATATGGCGGGCGGGCGGTTTCCCTCGCCCAGTTCATGCCGATCGTCCGCACGTTCGCGCCGTTTGTTGCAGGGGTCGGAAGCATGACCTATAGGAAATTTATCGCGTTCAACCTCCTGGGAGCGTTCCTTTGGGTCGGGATCTTCGTCGGCGGCGGATATTTTTTTGGCGAGCTGGAGATTGTTAAAAACAACATGGAATTGGTGATCGTCGGGATCATCGTCGTCTCTGTCCTCCCGATCGTTTTCGAGTTCGCGAAAGCCCGTCTGGAAAAAAATTCCCGGCGCGGATAGGCGGCGGGCGGGCGGCCGATCAACGTTTTTTGATCGCGTAATACTCGAAGCTGTCCACGAGGGCGAGCCAGCTCGCCTCGATGATATTGTCCGAGACTCCGACCGTCCCCCAGGAGGCTTGTCCGTTTGTGGAGACGATGAGAACCCTCGTGCGTGCGGCGGTGCCTCTCGAGCCGTCCAGGATGCGGACCTTGTAGTCGGCGAGCCGAAGGTCATCGATCCACGAATAGAACGGGCGGAGCGCCTTGCGCAGCGCAGCGTCGAGGGCGTTTACCGGGCCGTCGCCCTCCTCGACCGTGTATTCCGCCACGCCCTCGACCTGAAGCTTGACCGTCGCTTCGCAGGTGGTGAACCCGTGGAGCGCGGACCTCCGGAACGAGCAATGGTATTCGCGGAGGTCGAAGAGCGGGCGGTGCTGCCCGAGCGTCCGGCGGACAAGCAGGTCGAACGACGCGTCGGCAGCCTCGAACTCATACCCGGCCGCCTCGCTTTCCTTGACCTGGCGGAGGATGGCAGCAACCTCGGGCACGCCTTTTTTGAAATCGAAGCCGAGCTCTTTTGCCTTTGCCAGAATGTTGCTCTGCCCGGACATGTCGGAGACGAGGATTGTCTGGGAGTTTCCGACAAGCGCCGGCTCCATGTGCTCGTAGCTCCGGGCGAGCTTCTGCACGGCA
This sequence comes from Verrucomicrobiia bacterium, assembly GCA_037127695.1. Classification (GTDB taxonomy): domain Bacteria; phylum Verrucomicrobiota; class Verrucomicrobiia; order Chthoniobacterales; family Terrimicrobiaceae; genus QYQL01. Next base: position 25,580 of record JBAXXX010000046.1, read on the forward strand.
TGGACATGGAGCCCGCCCTTATGGGTGAAGGCGGTCGCGCCGACATACGGCGCACGGATGTCTTGCGGCACGTTCGCGAGCTCGTCAACAAAGCGCGAGAGCTCGCGCAGGCGCGTAAGATCCGGAACGAGGGCGAGACCCATTTTGGCCTGGAGCGTCGGGATCAGCGTGGTGAGGTTGCAGTTGCCGATCCTCTCGCCGTAGCCATTGATCGTGCCTTGGACCTGGCACGCTCCCGTCGCGACGGCGGCGAGGGCGTTGGCGACCCCGAGGCCGCAATCGTTGTGGGTGTGGATGCCTACCGGACAACCGAGGGCCGAGATCACTTCCCCGGTGATCCTGCCGACTTCCTCCGGGAGCGAGCCCCCGTTGGTGTCGCAGAGGATGACCATGTCGGCGCCGGCCGATTTTGCCGCCTGGACCGTTTTTACGGAATACGCAGGATCGTCCTTGTAGCTGTCAAAAAAATGCTCGGCGTCGTAGAAGACCTCGCGCCCGTTCGCCTTCAAATGGGCGACGGTCTCGGAGATCATCGCAAGGTTTTCCTCCGGCGTGACGCCGAGGACTTCGGTCACATGAAGCAGCCAGGTTTTCCCGACGATCGTCACGACCGGAGTGAGCGCGTCCAGAAGCGTGCGCACCTGGGCGTCATCCTGCACTGCAACCCCGCCTCGCCGGGTGCTGCCGAAGGCTGCGATCTTCGCGTGCTTCCACTCACGCTTCGCAGCCTCTTCAAAAAATGCCACGTCCCGGGGGTTCGATCCCGGCCAGCCCCCCTCGATAAAATCGACGCCGAACGAGTCGAGCTTGTCGGCCACGCGGATCTTGTCGAGCATCGAGAAAGATATTCCTGTGCCCTGGGTTCCGTCGCGCAGCGTGGTGTCGTAGATGGTGACTGGCTTCATGCGAGCATCCTACCGCTCAGGCCGCCGAGGATCAAGCGCGCGGTCGGGTGTGGCTCCCAGGGGTGCATGACGGGAAAGTTACCACCATGGGCTGAAAGGTAGGGGCAGACCTCCGGGCTGGCCTCCTGCGGCGGGCCGGGGACGTCCCGCCCTACCTCGGTAACTTTCGCGTCATGCACCCCTTGCCCGGGATTATTGCCCCGGCGCCATCGGGCTTGTCGCCTGGCTGAACGCAAGGGGGAGAGTGACTTGCGGCGCATCCTTGAGGGTCATGACCAGGAGGAGCCCGATTTCGCGGTCGCCTCCCAGGTTGTCCCTGACCTCGGCACCGATCGAGGCAACCCAGCTCGAGAGGTCCCGGTGGACGAGATACCGCTGGTATTGGAGAACCTGCGAGACCATTTCATACTGCTCATAGATGCTGAACCCCCAGTGGTCATTGAGGCGGAGGTAGCTGTAGAAATTGACCTGGTTGTCGTCTGCAAAAAAATTATTTCCGTCGATATACCGCTGTCCGATGCGCAGCGACCAGTCGCGGGTGGGCATAAAGTTGAGCGAGGTATTGATTTCGGTGAACCCCTGGTTCGTGACGGGAAGCTGGGATTCGATGGTCAGGCCTGCCCACGGAACCGGGTTAAAGGCGATCACGTTGAACACGTTCGAGACCGGCGCATCGGAATACGGGCTGTCCAGGTTGAGATCCATGAACGTATCCAGCGAGAACCACTGGATGGTGCTATTGCTGCGCCGCGTCTGCAGGCGCTGGCGCGCGCCGATGCGGACGATGTTCCAGGTGTCAATCGAATCCACGGCGGTGAACTGCGGGAAGTTCAGCGGCAGAAGCTGCGTGGAGCTCACGACCCGGTCGAACTGGTAGATGTCGCTCGGTTTGGGGCCTGCATTGTAAACCCCCGAGTAGTTGACATACGGCTGGATGACATGCCGCAGGCCGTCCAGCCCGAGCCAGCGGCTCTGGATCCTCTCGAAGGTCTTTGAGAATTTTGCGGACGCCTCGATGCCGTAATTGCCGACCGCCCGGAAGACGGCTCCCTTGTTCTGGAGGACCGGGGACGGGTTGTTGAGCGGGGAGCTTTCGAGCTGCGGGTTGATCACCGTCGTCAGCCCGGTGACAGGGTCAATGGCCGTGTCCCCGCCGGTCTGGGTCTGGAACGCTCCGCTCTGGCTGTAGTAGGTGCCCCGGATTCCGACCTTCGGGGTGACCGTCAGCCACCCGAAAAGCGTCTTCGGCAGCGACCACTGGTGAAAGGTGTCGAACCTCGCCGCCCCGTAATCGGGATACTCGGTCTCCCCGGCGGACGGGCTGTTGGAAAACTTGCGCCGCAGGTTAGCCACCCCGGTCTCCCCATCGTAATTTACCGGCGTCCCAAAAAAATCGACCTGCTTAAAATCCAAAACGAATTCCGGCAGCCGCTCGGTGACATCTTGAAAGTTGTTGACCTGCCATCGGGCGATGAGGTTGAGCGTGTAAACCTCATCCCACTTCGTGACGGCCAGGACGTTGTCCGGCTGCGGGTCGATCCGGAATTCTCCAGGGTAGAAATCCTGGAGGAAATCCACGTCGCTCAGGACGTTGATGTCGGCGGTCATGTAGATGTCGTCGGTGAGGAATAGCCGCTGCTGGAACGAGACGCGGTAGCGGTTCGTCGTGCGGGTTTCCGCCGGCTCTCCGGGGGAGCTTACGGTGGTCACATCTGCCGTCTCGAAGACGTAGTCGGTGCGGAGCTTCCCGTAGCTCCGGTTGTTCTTGCCGTAGCGCATGTTGAGGTCGAGGCCCATGGACGGGCCGAACTTCGATCTCGCTTCCAGGCGGGCGGTGGCATCCACACCGCTGATCAGCGGAAAGCTGTAGGCCGTGAGGAGGTAGGCCCCCCAGCGCGAGTCGTAGCCTGGCAGGAAGGCAAACCCAGTGTTGTTAATATTCGCGAAGAGGTAGGGGAACCAAAAGACAGGGGTCTGCCCGATGAAGACCGTGGAGTTCGAGAAGACGACCCGGCTGTCGGTGTAGATCCTCATCGATCGGGCCTTCACATGAAAATCCGGCTTCGAGCTGTCGTCGGTCGTAAACATCGCGTCGCTCACGCGAAACTCCTTCTGCGACAGCGCGCGGAAATTAAACGCATGGAAGAGCATCGGGTAGTTGGAGCCGGACATCTCAACCGCCCGCATCTGCTTGGTCTCGAGGTTAAAAAGCGACCTCTGCCCGGTCAGCACCTGCTTGGGAGTATAGACCCGGATGTTGCCGACCAGAAGCACGTCGCGGGTCTCGGGGTTGTATTCCGCGTAATCGCAGTAGATGTCGTACTCGCCGTAGTGGATCTGCACGTTGTCCTCCGCGACGGCCACACCACCCTCGAAGCGCGTGTTGCCATCCGCCGTGATCTCGATGGGAGAATCGCCAAAATTTCCGAACTGCGCATGCAGGCACGGCATGGCGGTCAGGATGGTTGCGATGAACAGTCGGGCGGCGGATTTCCTCATGAAAGAAATCTCAGGCTACGGGCTTGGGCGGAGCATTCAAGGACAAAACACAGGACAATCATCGGGGAGGGGGCACGGGCTGCGCAACGCTCTGGCCTCGAGCGTCCGCGCGATGGAGCTTGGCTGAGGGCTCGCCCATTTTGTAGGGCTTCGAGAGAAAGTCGTCCATTCCGGAATCCAAGCATCGCTCGCGGTCGCCGGGCATGACGTTCGCGGTCATGGCGATGATCGGAACTCGTGCCCCCGTCTCGATCGCACGAATTTTTCGTGTGGCATCAAGCCCGCTCATGACCGGCATCGTCATGTCCATGAGGATGGCATGGAATTTTTCTGGCACGAAGGATTCGACCGCCTGGGCCCCATTTTCTGCGAATTCGGCCCTGTAGCCGAGGGCCGCGAGCATTTTGTCCGCCAGCGTGCGGCTGTTCGGGTCGTCATCAACGACGAGCACCAGAGCGCCTCCAGGGGGCGTGGACACCTCTGCGCCTGGGCTGGAGGGCGATGCGCCGTCAGCGCCCATGAATAAATCGGACGGCACGGCGGCCATCCCTCCAGCGGAAACAGGCGCGGATTCCAGCGGGAAGTGGAAGGTGAACGTGCTGCCTTTGCCGGGAGTCGAGACGACCGATATCGTGCCTCCCATGGCTTCGGCCAGGCGCTGCGAGACGGCGAGGCCGATCCCCGTGCCGCCATACTTCTGGTGGATCGTCGAGTCCGCCTGCGTGAACAGCTGGAAAAGCTGGGCGAGAGATTCGGA